>CAZGVW010000147.1:0-29341 GCA_964529265.1 uncultured Phycisphaeraceae bacterium | reverse complement strand
GAAACCGCTGTTTCGGGGCGCACACGTTCGAATTTCGTGAGCGCACACGCCAAAAGCCCGGTTTCGATCGAGATTGACCCGCGCCCCCTCGCGCGCAGTGGCCTTGCGCCGCGCCGCGACCACGCCTCGATCGGCCCGTGGGAGACGCTGGGCGAGTTCGGGGCGTTCACGATCCTGAAGCGGCTGCCGCCGGGGAGGGTCGGCGATCGCTGGCTGGCCCGGCGGCGGGTGGACTTGACGCCGCACATCATCCACCGCCTGGCGCCGGGAATTTCGCCCTCAATTGACGCTTTTTCAACCGCCGTGCGCACTTTACGCCGCCTTGGCGCTCCCCACGTCCTGGGGCCGGAGGCGGCGGGCGTGGCGGGCGGAGGACGGCCCTGGGTGGCCACCCGGCACGTCGGCGGCCGCGAGGGCGTCCGCACGCTTCGGGCCCTGCTGAAGGAAAAGGGCGGCGTCATGCCGGCCCTGGAGGCGGCCCGGGTGGTGGAGCAACTGGCGGAGGCCCTGGCCGCGGCGGAGCGGAAGGGCGTGACGCACGGGGCGTTCGGGCTGGATGACGTGGTTGTGGACCGGCGCGGGTCGGTGGCGCTGGAGCTGTTCGGGCTCGAGCGGCTGATTTCGGGGCGGGCGGGGTCGGCGGAGGATGCTCGGGCGCAGGTGGGGAGTCTGGCGCGTGTGGCGCGGGCGATTGCGGGGGTGAATGGGAATATCGATGGGCCGCGGTTTTCGGCGCGGTGGCGCGTGTGGATCGCGGCGGCGGAGGGGGATGGGGCCGGCGCGTTTGTGGGCGGGGCGGAGGCGCTGAAGGCGCTGCCGCGGGATGCGCGGATGATGGAATCGCGCGTGGCGGCGACGGCGCGGCGGTGGGGTCGCGTTGCGGAAGCGCGGATTCGTCGGGGGAAGTGAAGCGAGTGTGGTGATGTGCCGGGCGCGCGGCGGGGCTGCGGGGGTGTTTGTGCGCGCTGCTGGTGCGCGTTGGTGGTCTTGCTCGGCCCTGTCGGGCCGGACACAGGCGGGGACGCCTGTGCCACCAAGAAGAAACGCCGCGGGATTTCTCCCGCGGCGTTTGAGGTTTCGAATCAGAGCGGACAGGTCATCCGCTCACGAGACTTCAATCACATCGGGCAGGGTCCCCAGGCGCCGAGCATCTGGGCAAGGTCGCCGGAGTTGACGTTGTTGTCCTCGTTGAAGTCAGCCGGATCAAACGGCGGACCCGGAGGAACAACCGGTCCCCAGGAGCCCAGCAGGAAGGCGACGTCGGACGAGCCGACCATGCCATCGCCGTTGAGATCCCACGGGCACGGAATGAAGACCACACCCGGGAGGAGCTGGAGCTTGAAGTTATCGATCCACCACTTCGAGTTGAGCTCGGGCTCGGGGAGCGTCGGGATCTCCACGAAGTTGGCGAGAAGGATGTTGCGGTAGGGCGGCGGCGTGGGGTTGCTCGGGCCGGGAAGCGGCAGCGGGTAGCCGCCGAGCACGCCGAAGTTGTAGGCGTCGCCGTCGACGATGCCATCGGCGTTCTGGATGCCGCCGCGGGGCGGGAGCGCCGAGGTTTCGATGTCCGGGCGGCCCGTCAAGAACCACGTGCCGGTGGACAGGGCTGTCATTCCGCCGTCCTCGAACTCGAACATGCCGTTGGGCGGGCAGGTATCGATGCTCGTGACACCCATGCCGGCGTTGAAGGCGACGGCGATGATGTCATTGTCGTTGGCGGAGATGATGCGCTGATCGCCGTCGAATCCGGCGGGCGGGTTATCGTCGATAACGTCACCCGTGAGGATGTCAACCGGGGCGATCATCGGCCCGGTGGCGCCGGCGTCAACGCTGGAGACCTGATAGAAGCAGAAATCGAAGCGACCGAGGCCGCCCGGACGCGCCGCCGCCTCACCCTTGGAGATGACGGTGACTGCGCCGAGAGAGGCCACGCCGTCGCCCTCATCATCGAAGCCCTGCAGAACGCTGAAGGTATCGATGGTGTTGATGGGGGCGCCGGTGTCCGGATCCGTGTCGCGAGAGACGCCGGTGGCGATGAGCACGGCATTGGCGTGAGCGCCCATGGCGGTGTCATCGAAGTTGCCATCGACGGTGTCATCGCCGGGGCCCATGGGGTCGCCGACGGTGTTCATGCCGAGGGAGAAGTTGCCATCGACGTCAATGCGAGCGCGGACGCGCACCCACTGACCGGTGACAACCTGGATGCCGGTGCTCTGCCAGATGAACGCCGGCGGGGGCGGGAAGCCGCCCATCACCGGGTTCGGGACTTCAACAGCGATCTCGTTGGACGCGACGCCGTCGAAGGTGTCGGTGCCGCCGAGACGGACGGAGACGGCGATGCCGCCGCCCATGGGCCCGTTGTCATTGTCGCCTTCGAGGCGATAGACGTTGCGGGTGTTGGTGTCCTGAACGTAGACGTCCCAGGCGCCGATCACGTCGTTGGAGGGATCGCCGGGGTTCGGCTGATCCGAAGCATTGGCCGCGGCCGAGGGGAGCAGGGCGATTCCGCTGAAGCGGAGGGACGCCTGATCGTCGGCGTTGGAGTTGTTGTTGATGAAGGCGCCGACCTGACCGAACTCGCCGGCAGCATCGATGCTCGCGGCGAGGACATCGTCCATCTCGTCCTGACCGTTTCGGACCCAGCCATCGCCGCCGGAGCCGCCGGCCGCGAAGGTGGCGTTGATGAGGTCGGTCCAGATCGAGATGGGATCGGAATCGAGACCCACGTTGCGGATATCGCCGGCCACCGCGGGAACCGCGCCGCCGACAGGATCGCCGCCGCCCATGGGCACGACCGAGGAAACAAGGCGCCAGGTGGCGGTGCACGTCACGCACTCCATGTTGTCGAAGAGCGCAACGGCGGTGTCGGCCATCAGGTCGCCGGGGCAGCCGGAGACGCCGTCATCGCCGACAGCAAAGAGCTGATCGACGGCGATGAAGGAGTTGACGGCCCAGTTGGGGCATGTGAAGGGATCGCCGCCCATTGAAGGATCGGGCTCGCCGGTGAAGGCGGTCTTGAGCTGGTAGCGGCAGAAGAGGGTCGCGGGGTCGTAGCGATCGTTGGTGGTGCGGAAATCGGCTTCGGCGCCGCTGCTCATGATATCGGTCGGTGAGCCGACGCGGACGAAGCAGGGCGTGAGCGGATCGGTCTCCGCGGGGTCGAGCAGCACGAAGTTGGCGCGCCCGACGTTGTCGGCCGGATCCGGGCAGACGAAACCGGGCTCGCCTGCGGGCTTCTGGACGTAGATGAGGTCGCCGACTTCAACGCCCCACTCATCGGGAAGAACGTTGCCCTTGCGGTCCACGGCCGGGATGAGTTCCTGGACCGTGTAGCAGCACCACAGCGTGTTCGCGGGGAACGAGGCGGTGGAGTTGCTGGCGAGGAGCGCGCGATCCTCGAGGTTGAGGTTGGCGTCGTTCACGCTGGCCGCGGAGACGAACGGGGTATCGCCCTGATCGGAGAGACCCTCGTCGAGGTTGTAGCACTCGAAATCGTCGCAGTAGGGGAGTTCGAAGAGGGGGCCGGGGCCGGGGTTGCGGATGTCGGCGTCGATGCACACGTCATCGACGTAGAGGCCGTCGAAGAAGCCGCCGCGGTTGTTGCCGGACCAGTAGTTGACCTGGTCAAGCGTGCGCTGCGGTGAGAGGAAGACGGTGTAGGGGGCCGTGCCCGTGCCGCCGTGGAGGAGCGACGCATCGATCAGTTCCTGCTCGAGCGCCGGATCCATGGAGTAGAACGCCGCGTCGAACACGAGCGTCGTGCCGTTGATGCTCCACTCGGCCGTGCCATCGCCGTGGAGCGTCAGGACGCAGGTCATGAAGTCGAAGGAGCCGGGGGGGCCGACGAGGCCGAGGAAGTTGAAGGTGGTGGGATAGTTGATGTTGAGGGGGTTGTCCGCCAGATCGGGCACGTCATCGACGCGCGCGATGGACGACGTCGGCATCGTGTCATCGAAGAGCGGGTTGGGGAGGCGGATGTGAGCGCGAGGATCGGTGAGATCGTTCGCGCCGGTTGCGCCCAGAAGGAGGAACTCGGTGCTGCCGTCGGCGGCCGCGTCCGTCGCCAGGAAGGCGCGGGCGGTCGTCGTGTTGGTCAGGCCGATGTTGCACTGGACCACGACCGGGGCGCCGGGCTGGGCCTGGGGCCGCCAGGGATCGATGGGCGTGTTCGACTGGAACTCCTCACGCATGAAGGAGTCTTCGAGCACGTTCTCCTGGAGGATCGACTGCATCGGCATGCCGTCGCCATCGGAGCCCGGAGGCAGCGTGGTGTTGGTGCTGCTGCCGACCGCGATGACTGCGCGGCTGGAGAGGTTGTCGGTCCAGGTGGTGCCCTGGAAGGCCAGGAGCGAGCCACCGACGTAGCGCTCGATGTCGTCCTTGTAGGGGATGCGAGCCTTGGGCTGAGCGGGGACCTCGAGGGTCTCGCCGATCACGATCCAGTTGTCCATGAAGTGGTTCGTGGGAACCCAACCCGGACGAGGCAGATCGGGGAACATGACGGGATCGGGGTCGCCGCCCACGATCGAGAACGTGTTGTCGCAGGTCTGGCCTGCGGGCACGGGCGCCGGATCGTCGGCGGGGTCGCCGAACTGATCGACGCAGAAGCCGTAGCCTTCCCACGTGGTGACGCCGCGGAGGGGCGTGGGCGTGCCGGGATCGCGACCCGGGAACACGCGGGCCCACCCGGACTCGAACAAAGGCACATCGCCCGGGTCATCGATGAGGATGGCGTCGGAGCCGTCCGTGCCGCTGTCCTTCCACCACCACTCGAGCTGGTTGGTGGAGCAGCGTGTCGCAACGGAGAACCACTCGCCGGTCTTGGTCTTCAGCGTCGGGAGGCCGACGGCGGGATCAACCGGGGTGGCGAGGAACTGACCGATGGTGAAGTTGCCCGGCAGCGTGCCGAGGAACTGGGGACGCAGCGTTGCATCGAAGGGGCCTTCCGCGAAGGGATCGCCCTGCGAATAGCCCGACATGCAGACGCGCGAGGTGATGAAGCCCTGGAAGGTCGACGACGGGCTCTGGCAGTCGTACTGCTCCTGGTCGCCGAAGTAGTAGTCGACGATGCTGATGTAGGGGGCATCGGCGCGAGCCTCGAAGATCAGCGGGGCGGCAGGGGCTCCCTGATCGCCGGTGCGCAGGCGGTAGCCGAGGAAGGTGCCCGTGATGCGCACGCCGCGGCTGCCGCGACCGTCCATCATGACGGCCTGGACACCGGGGCTGACGTCGGTGCAGGGGAGCGCGCCGCCCATGAAGGGATCGCGCGAGCTGTCAAGGATCTGCGGGTTGTTGAGGGGGTTGGCCTCGTCAACCGCGACGAAGTAGAACGACGCGACCGCGGTGATGCCGCCGCAGCCCACCTGGGCGTTCATCCCGTTGGTGAACGTGTTGTCCGAGGGATCGGGCTCGAGCGTGTAGGTCTCCATGCCGTCCCAGTAATCGAACGGGGGATCCGGATCCACGCCGCGCGAGCTGTCGAAGAAGTTCGCGCCGGGCTCGCCGATGGCGGGCGTGATCGGGGCATGGGACGGGTCAACTTCCGCCTCGAGCCACTGCGTCGAGTCGAGAAGCACGGTCCTGGGGTTGATCAGGCCCTTATCGATCTGGTCCTTGATGCTGTCAACAGTTGCCTTGAAGCGGGCGCTGCCCGGGCGGCCAATCGCCTGGAGGCGCTCCTTGCGAATTTCTTCCCACTGCTCAGGTGAGATCCTCGGAGCGCTTGGATCAGTCTCTGGCGCAAAGACCGAGAGCTGCTGCGTGTCGCTCATGTGCAGCATCTGAGCACGAACGGTCGTGCCCCGATCCGCCTGAGCAGCTCCGGCCAGAGCCAGGCCAACGGCTCCGACCAACATCCCAATCTTCATGTGCAATCTCCTCGCTCGGACGCGGAACACCCGCGCCGGAAAGCCGGTGCGATACGTCGCACCATCTTGCTCTCTCCCCGCCATCCACGACGAAGGGCGGGGCACTCGACGATAGTTACAGACAGTTCCAACCAACACGATGGGGCGCTGCCTCCCGGCTCGCGCCCCTTCAACACATCACGCTCATTTTGACCTGCTCGCGAACGAACAGCGCATGCCCATCGAGGCATTCGGACAACGCCCAACGGTCCGGCGCTGACGGCCGGACTTGCGCATATCGCGCCCCGCGGGCTTGCGCTCCAGGCAAGACACTGCGAACAGGCACACGCTGAATAACTCTCCTCGCCGGGGGGCCTCGAACCCACCGACTCGCCTCTCGGGACCCTCTCCTCCGGGTAGGCCGGCCATGAAAAGGCCGTACAACGTACCTTTATGACCGGACTCCCACCACTTTGCAAGAGCAATCTGGAGAATTTGGGGCGGCTCACCCGGGTCAGGTCTACCCAGTGTGACGCGCCCCACCACCTGATGGGTGGGATTCCCCAGAATGCCCGAACTCTTCAGATTCACCATCGGCAACCGGGGGATGCCGCTTTGGCCTTGGGGCGTGGAACGGGGGGCGAATGCCCGTGGGCCGTCAGGATTCATCCCCCCCGGTTGGGTGAGGGCTCACCGAGGCCGCGGCAGGGTCCTGTGGGCGGGGTCCGGAATCCATCGCCGCGAGCCTGTCGAGGGCGCTGGCCAAGCGGACCCGCTGCTCGGGGGCCAGTTGTTCCTCGGGGAACAGCGCGGTGAGGCGGGCGGCGATCTCCGGGGCGGCAGGAGTTCCTCGGAGGAGGCAGTGTTCGAGGCAGTCGAGCCAGGTATCGGGGGCGCCGCCGGCCGCGGCGGCGTCGTCCACACGTCCGAGAAGGAGTAGGGAGCGGACCTTCGCGGACCCCGCTCTCTGGCGCAGGGCCATCGGAAGCGCAGCGGCGTTGACCGGCTCGATGGCGGCCAGTGCGCCGGTGGGATCATCGAGATGGAGGCGTGCCTCGGCCACAAGAATGCGCAAAGGAGCGCGGGTCGTGGCGTCGGTGGTCTCCGTGGCGGCTTGAGCGATGAGTTCCAGGCGTTCGGCGGGGTCCGGGATCGAGGAGGCGACGGCGGCCAGTTCCGAGGGGGGAAGCACCGCGGCCATTCGGCTTCGGGCGATCCGCTCGCGTTCGGGTGTGGGCGCGATGAGGCTCTCCAGGAGGCGGAAGCCCTCGGCGGAGGGGACGAGTGTGCGGATGCCTTCGGCGGCGATGTCGTAGAAATCGGAATCGGCGCGAGCAACATCGATGACGGCGTCGAGATCGGCGCGCCAGTCGGCCAGGGCCTCGGCGGCGGCGAGGCGGACTTCGCGGGCGTCGCTCGCGAGGAGCGAGCGGAGGACAGTCCGGTCGGAAGCGTCGCCCAAGAGGCCGAGGAGGCGGATATCCGCGGGGGTGAGGCTCTCCGGGGCTGTGGCGCGGGGGACGGCGAGGGCATCGGACCGGATGACGGGATCGGAAAGGAGGCCGGCATCGGCGACAGCGCTGATGGCGGTTACGGCGGCGACGCCCGGCGGACCGGGAGCGCCGAGCCAGCGTGCGGCTTCTTCGGCGAGGCGGATATCCGGGCGACGAGAGGCGGCGCGGAGCATCGCGGCGGCGGCGGCGGGGTCGGTTTCGTTGCGGAGGGTGGTGCG
This sequence comes from uncultured Phycisphaeraceae bacterium, assembly GCA_964529265.1. Classification (GTDB taxonomy): domain Bacteria; phylum Planctomycetota; class Phycisphaerae; order Phycisphaerales; family UBA1924; genus CAZGVW01. Next base: position 21,763 of record CAZGVW010000147.1, on the reverse strand, counting down.
GAGGATTTCGCGCGCGCCGGGGGGATCGAGGTTGGCGACGAGGGCGGCGGCAAGGGCGCGGAGATCGGGGTTGGGGTCGGCGAGGCGATCGAGCGCGGCGACGGCGATTTCGGGGGCGAGGGCGCGGGCGTTCAGGAGTTCGCGATCGGCGAGTTCGAAGCCGAGTCGGCGGACATCGGGGAGTTCATCGCAGAGGAACGAGACGAGGAGGGGTGTTCGGTCTGTGCTTGCGGTGGTGAGGTAGAGGCGGCGGTAGGCATCGACGAGGCGATCGGCAATGGATTGGCGCTGCTGACGGAGGCGGGATTCGCGGGCGGCGAGGGCTCGGACGAGGCGGCCGCGCCAATCGCCCTCAGTGAGCCATTGGGCCTCGGCCCACCAGGAGCGCCAGCGGGCGGGATCTTCGCCGAGGTCATCGCGCCCGGTCTGGCGGGCGAGCGTGCGAAAGGCGGCGGAGCGGATGCGCGGGGGGTGCGATTCATCGATGAATGCGATGACGGCGCGAACGGCGTCGCGCGAGGAGTACTCGCCGAGGGCGTTGAGGAGGGCTGCGCGGGCGTCGATGGGGCAGAGGGGGACGGCCGCGGCGAGGTGGCGGACGAGGGCATCTGGGGCGGGGTCGCCGGGGGCGCTGGCGCCGGGGGCGCCATTGGCGGCGGCGCGGCGGCTGTGTGCGGAGATGGCTTCGGCGACGGCGATGAGCACGGTAGAGGGCTGATCTGGGGAGAGGGCGCGGGCGAGGTCATCGATGCGGCCGGCGGAGATGAGCGCGGCGGCGGCGGCGAGGCGCTGGTCGGGGGTTGCGTCGGGACTGAAGAGATCCGGAGTGGGGGCGGGAGGGGCGGGGTCGGCGGCGAGGGTCGTTTGACCCGCGAGGGGGGTGAGGGGGAGGGCGAGGCAGACGAGAAGAAACGCAGCGGCGGTCGCGGCCGAGCGGGCTCGCTTTGCGCGAGGGCGCGGGTGGCGAGCGCGGCGTGTGCGTCGGCGGGTTGAGTGCGACGGGGGGTTCATCTCGCGGCTCGACGGAGAATCGGACGATCCTATGATAGAGACGACCGGAGGCCGCTCTTTCCGTCTCATCGACGAGGCGGAGGTCGGCGCTTTGCACAAGATGGGCGTGCGGACGTTGAACGTCCGGCCCGGACGAGGGTTGCAGGCGGTGGGAAGCGATTTCCAGGGTCGGAGACCGGAAGCGCACCGAGATGAACGACTGGTTTGACGCTGAACATCACGTCGAGCGGGCGCACGAGCACTTCGAGGCGAGCCGCTGGGACGAGGCCGAGAACGAGTTGCGGCGCGCGCTGGCGCTGGATCCATCGCGGGCGGACTGGCACTTCAACCTGGGGCTGACGCTGGAGGCGGCGGGGAGGATTCCGGCGGCGGTGAAGGCGTATGACGAGGCTCGGCGGCTGGATCCGGACAATGTGCAGACATTGCTGGCGCTGGGGGTGAACCGGCTGCGGGTTGAGGAGATGGAAGGGGCGGTGGCGGCGCTGCGGGAGGCGCACCGGCTGGCGCCTTCGCGTCCGGAGCCGCTGGTGCATCTGATCGATGCGCAGGCGGCGCTGGGGCAGCATGAGGAGGCTGAGGTCACGTTCTACATGGCGCTGCAGACGCCGGACGTGGACGAGGCGCTGGCGCATCTGAACATGGCGGGGTCGCTGCTGGATCGCGGGCTGTATGAGAAGGCGATCTGGTGTTTGCGCGAGGCGGCGCAGATCGATCCGCAGTTATCGAACGTGCATGCGATGCTGGCGGAGGCGTATGCGGCGACGGGACGGCGCGAGCGGGCGCGGCAGTTGTATCTGCGTGAGTTGCGGAAGAATCCGGGTGATATCGACACGCTGCTGGATCTGGGGCGATTGCTCGTCGAGATGAATCGGCTGGGGGAGGCGGCGGAGAAGTTCCGGCGCGTGCTGGAGCTGCAGAGCGATCACGCGGATGCGCATTGTCATCTCGGCGAGTTGGCGCTGCGGCTGCGGCGGCGCGGGCAGGCGCTGGCGTCGTTCCGTGTGGCGCTGCGGCTGGATGCGAATCATTCGGGCGCGCGGCGCGGGGCGGCGCGGATTCATCTGCTGGAGCAGGATCGGGACGAGGCGCGTCGGCTGCTGCGGCGGGAGTTGCGCGCGGTCGAGGCGCGGCCGGAGGAGCATGGAGACGCGGCGCTGGACGATCTGGGCGGGCTGCTGCTCGATGCGGGGTTGAACGAGGAAGCGCGGCGCGTGCTGGCCACGCTGGCGGAGCGGCGGCCGGAGGATGCGCGGGCGCACCATCTGCTGGCGGTCGCGGCGTTTCACACGGGGGACCGTGGCGCGGGGATCGCTTCGTGCCGGAATGCGCTGCGGCGCGATCCACGGTTCCTGCTTGCGATGCACAATCTTGCGTTCGCGTATGTGGAGCAGAAGCGATGGCGCCGGGCGCGGGTGTGGGTGCGGCGGGCGCTGGAGATCGAGCCGGATGACTCCGGGCTGCGGCGGCTGCGGCTGCGGCTTCGGGTGCAGGCTGTGCGCGACGGGCTGGCGCGGGTGCGGGAGCGCGCCGGCCGGCGGATGTCACGGCGCGGCTGAACTCAGCGGGCGCGCTCGGCGAGCAGTCGCGCGGCTTCGTCCACATCCTTATCGCCGCGGCCGGAGAGGTTGATGACGATGCGCTGATCGGGCTGCATGGCGGCGGCGATGTCCATCGCGCGAGCGACGGCGTGGGCCGATTCGAGGGCGGGGATGATTCCTTCGGCGCGCGCGAGGAGCGTGAAGGCGTCGAGGGCTTCGTCGTCGGTGGCGGAGACGTACTCGACGCGGCCGGAATCCTTCCAGAAGGAGTGCTCGGGCCCGACGCCGGGGTAATCGAGACCGGCGGAGCAGGAGTGGACGAGGGCGGTCTGGCCGTGCTCATCCTGGAGGACGTAGGAAAGCGCGCCGTGGAGGACGCCGGGGGCGCCGAAGGAGAGCGTGGCGGCGTGCGCGCCGGGCGCGGGTCCGCGGCCGCCGGCTTCGACGCCGATGAGGCGGACGCCTTTCGACTCGATGAAGGGGTGGAACATGCCCGCGGCGTTGGAGCCGCCGCCGACGCAGGCGACGACGGCGTCGGGCATGGCGCCGAAGGCATCGCGGCATTGGCCGATGGTTTCGCGGCCGATGACGCTCTGGAAATCGCGCACGATGGTCGGGAAGGGGTGGGGGCCGACGACGGAGCCGATGATGTAGTGCGTGGTTTCGACGCTGGCCATCCAGTCGCGCATGGCTTCGTTGGTGGCGTCCTTGAGCGTGCGCGAGCCTGAATCGACTTCGATGACGCGGGCGCCGAGGAGGCGCATGCGCACGACGTTGAGGCGCTGGCGGCGGACGTCTTCGGCGCCCATGTAGACCTCGCACTCGAGGCCGAAGTGGGCGGCGGCGGTGGCGCTGGCGACGCCGTGCTGGCCGGCGCCGGTCTCGGCGATGATGCGGCGCTTGCCCATGCGGCGCGTGAGCAGGGCCTGGCCCATGGTGTTGTTGATCTTGTGGGCGCCGGTGTGGCAGAGGTCTTCGCGCTTGAGCCAGATCTGCGCTGCGCGGCCCGCGGGCGACTTCTTCGCGGCGGCGGCGGTGAGGCCGCGGGCGAAGTGGAGGGGCGTGGGGCGGCCGACGAACGTTCGGAGGAGATCGTCGAGTTCGCGATGGAAGGCGCTGTCGGCGCGGGCGCGGGTGTATTCGGCGGCCAGTTGCTCGAGCGCGGCGACGAGCGTTTCGGGGACGTAGGCGCCGCCATAGGGTCCGAAGCGGCCGGCGCGCGGCGTCGTGGCGGATGCGGTGGCGGTCATGCGGCGCATGGTAGGGGGGAGGGTGCGGGCGTTCAGGCGGCGCTTGCGGCGGCGGCCGCGGCCATGCCTTCCTTCTCGTTCACGCGCAGGAGGAGGAGGCCGCCGACGATGAAGAACGCGGCGAGGAGCAGGAGGGCGCGCGTTCTTCCGAGCCATGGGGCGCTGGAGGCAAGGGCGAAGGCGGCGGGGCCGACGACGCCGGAGAGTTTGTAGACGAGTCCCCAGACGCCGAAAAACTCGCCGCTGCGCTGCGGCGGCGTGAATGCGCCGACGATGGCGCGGCTGGCCGTGCCGATGCCGCCCAGGCCGAGGCCGATGCCGCCGGAGATGGCCCAGAAGAGGTTGGCGTCGATGGGCGGCAGGCTCGCATAAGCGAGGGCGAGTGTGCTGATGATCCAGATGGCGAGGAAGAGGAGGACCGTGCGCTTGTGGCCGATGCGATCCTGGTATTTCGCGGCGAAGACGGCGCCGACGCCGGCGGTGGCGGCCATGATGAGGGCGAGGAGTGTGAGTTCGCGGATGCGGAAGCCGAGATCATCGCCGATGATGGCGGCGTAGTAGATGATCGTGTACACGCCCATGCTGTAGACGAAGAACGCGACGAAGAACCGGCGCAGTTGGGCGAAGCGTGCGGACTGACGCCATGACTCGGCGAGGCGGCGGAAGGCGCCGGTGATGACGCCGCGGCGCTCGGCTGCGGGCCGTGGCGGGGGCGTGCGTTCGCGGAGGAGAAAGACGGAGGGGAGCATTCCGGCGAGGAACCAGGCAGCGGCGGCGACGAAGATCCAGCGCCATTCGCGTGGGGAATCCATGCCGAAGGAGAAGACGGCGAGCCACGTGAGGCCGAGGAGGAGGAGCGCGCCGATGTAGGACATGGTCCAGCCGACGGCGGACACGCGGCCCATCTGTTCGGGGCGGGCGAGTTCGGGCAGGAAGGCGCCGAGGAAGTTCTCGCCGAGGCCGACGCACACCGCGGCGGCGACATAGAGGGCTGCGGCGGGCCAGAGCATGCCCGGCGCGAGGAGCGCGAGAGCGGCGGTGAGGGCGGAGGCGATGAAGCCGGTGGCGAGGAGGAGTTCGCGGCGCCAGGCGCGGGCATCGGCGAGCGCGCCGAGGATCGGCGAGAGCGCGACGACGAGGAGCATTGAGGCGGCGATCATCAGGCCCCAGGCGCGCTTGCCTGAGGCAACGTCGTTCGCGACGACTTCCTTCAGGTAGATGCCGAAGAGGAGGGTGTTGATGAGGAGTTGGAAGGACTGATTGGCGAGGTCGTACATGCCCCAGGCCCAGACCTCGCGCGGGCGATCGAGTCCGCGGAATGGATTGAGGCGGGCGAGCACGCGGCGGGATCATGGCGTGCGGGCGTGCGCGCTGCAAATGCGCATGAAAAAAGCCGCCGCGAGGCTCGCGACGGCGTGAGATTCGAGCGCGACGGTTGGAAGAGCGGCTCGGAGAGCCACTCCCACCACGAAGCAGAGCGGCTCGGAGAGCCACTCCCACCAGGAAGCAGAGCGGCTCGGAGAGCCGCTCCCACCCGGAGGCCGATCAGTTCTTGGGCGCGGGGAGGTGGGCTTCTTCGAGCAGGGCATCGATCTTGCCGGTGAGGGAATCCATCGGGTCGTACGGGCGAAGGGCGTTGTAGCGCACATTGCCGGCGGGATCGATGATCGCGAGGTGGGGGATGCCGCCGACGCCGTAGTCCGGGTTGTAGACGTTCTGGTCGGTGAAGACGACGGGCCAGGTCATGTTCTTCCACTCGATGAAGCCCGGCATGAGGGCGAACTCCTTGTCGGGATCTTCCTTGGTGTCCACGCGGCCTTCCTGACCGATGTGGTAGCCCTGCGGGCTGGTGACGCCGAGGATGGTCACGGGGTAGCCGTCGTAGCGCTCGACGAGTTCGCGCATGTGCGGGAAGGCGCGGATGCAGGGCCCGCACCAGGTGGCCCAGAAATCGATCATGACGACGCGGCCCTTGAGGTCGCTGATCGACGTGATCGCCGGGTCGCTCGACCAGAGGATGGTCATGGCCGGGGCAGCGCCGTTGATGAGCATGCCGCGGGCGTGCGCGCCCTGGAGGAAATCGATGGCGCCTTCGAGGCGGCCGGTGGGCTCATCGCCGGGGTTCGCGAGCGCGCCTTGGCACGCGGCGAGCAGTTGAGTGCGGAGGGCTTCGCGCTGGGCGGCGACATCATCGCCGAGGTTCATGGTGGCTTCGTACAGGAACTTGGCGGAGGCGGCGGTCTTCACGGGCGTCTTCGCGGTGAAGACGCGGCCGGTCGCGAAGAGGTCATCGGCGAGGGCCTCGACGGCTTCCGGCTTCGCGAAGGCGAGTTGCACCATGAGGCCTCCGCAGCGGCCATCCTGCAGCGCCGCGGTGAGCGCCGGGTGGCGGAGCGCGGCCGAGAGGAGCGCCTTCTGCTCCTCGACGCTCGTGGATTCGGGCGCGAGCACGACGGCGAGGGTCGCGGCCTCGGCGCCGGCGATGTCATGGCTCGCGGCGAGTTTCGAGAGGCGCTGCACGGCCTCCATCGTGCGGTCGCTGGAGCCGATGGCGCGCTGGAGGGATTCGATCTGGCTGTAGGTCATTTCATCGATGCTGAGGCCTTCGAGGGATTCGTTGGACGCGGTTCGCGCCGTGTCCTGGCTGAGTTTCCCCTCGGAGCGCAGGGCATCGACCTTGTCCTGCATGGCCTTGGCGGCGGCTTCGACCTGCTCATCGGTGGGCGGCGCCGCGAGCGCGGGGGCGAACAGGGTTGCCGCGGCGAGGGTGCAGGCCGCGATGAGTCGGTGGGTAGTCATGGGGGTTCTCCGGGGGCTTCCTTCGGGGGGCGGCAGGGTCCCGGCCGACGGGACGGGTATGCAGAATGGTACCGGACGAGCGCCTCAGGGCTGCCGGGCGGGGGCTGCGGCGCCGAGCGCGGCGGCGAGAAACTCGGTCTGGAGGTTCTTGGCGTCGTTGGAGACGTTGCCGAAGCCGGCGTGCTCGTTCGGCGCGCCGGTGCGGGGCCAGGTGACCAGGCGGGCGAGATCGGGATCGGCGCCGATGCGTGTGTAGTGGGCGCGGAGGCGCTCGATGAACGTGCGGATGGCGGCGACGGGGACCCATTCATCGGCCTCGGAGTGCAGGGCGAGCAGGGGGATGGGGCGCCAGCCCTCGATGTGGCGCGACGGGTCGAGGCGGGCGATGAGATCGGCCGGGTAGCGATCCATGTAGGGCATGAGGGAGAAATCGCCGGCGGTGGATTCGACCGCCGCGGCGCGGAAGGGGTGGTCGTCGGCGAGTCGGCGGAGGGCGGTCATGCCGCCGGCGGACATGCCGCCGATGGCGAGGCGGTCGAGGTCGAATGCGCCTTCGAAGCGGGGATGGGCAAGGTCTTCGATCACGCGATCGACCTCGCCGAGGGCCTGGTCCACGACGAAGAGTGTGGCGTCGGGAGATTGCATGGCTTGGTCGAAGCGTTCGCCATGTCCGGGAAGGTCGATGGCGCAGGCGGCGACGCCGGCGCGGATCCAGCGCAGGTAGCGGCCGGGATCGATCTCCTTACTGACGGTGCGGCCGTGCATCCAGATGACAACGGGGGCTGGATGGCTCCAATCCGGGTGCGCGAGGAGGGCGGGGATTCCTTCATCGCTGTTCGAGGCGCAGAGGCGCTCGAAGCGGGATTGCTGAAGGAGGGAGGCGGGAAGCGCGGAGAGGCGTTTGCTCATTGCGGGGATGGTATGCGCGGGCGGGGTGCGCGGGGGCGCCTTGCGCGTGCGCCTGCCGGTATGATCGCGCATCGCACGGAGCCAGCCGCATGCAGAAGAAGCGATCGTCGGACCCAGCCGCGAGATTCCGCTCGACCCGCGCTGCGCACCGGGATGAGACGGCGGAGGACTACGTCGAGGCGATTGCGGTGATCAACGATCGGGGCGAAGAGGCGCGCGTGAAGCACCTCGCGGAGATGATGGGGGTGAGCCACGTGACGGTGACGCGGATCATCTCGCGCATCCAGGGGGAGGGATTGGTGGAGACGGAGCCGTATCAGCCGATCCGGCTGACGGCGCGGGGGCGGCGGCTGGCGGAGAAATCGCGAAAGCGGCACGAGGTGGTGCTTGCGTTTCTGCTGGCGCTGGGCGTGCCGCGGGCGCAGGCGGAGATCGATGCGGAGGGCATCGAGCACCACGCGAGCGAGGCGACGATCGGCGCGATGCGGAAGTTTGCGGACGGGCGCGGGCGCTCAGCGTGAATCGGGCGACGATGGCGGTGGGGGAGGGGGCTCAACGGGGATTTCGCGCTGGTGGGGGTCGCGCGCTGGCGCCTCGCCGCGGCCGAGTGCGGTGCGCATGGGCCTGCTCGTGACGTGCTCGAGGTCCATGGCGGATCGGTGGACGTGATCGGGGCGAAGGCCGGCTTCATCGACGAGCCAGGATTCCCAGAGGCGGTGGGCGCGGATGAGGCGGCGGGCTTCGTCGCGGCCGGTTGTTGAGAGCGCGATCGTGTTGTGGGGTTCGGCGGCGGCCTCGCCGCGGCGGAGGGCTGCGCGGATGGCGCGGCGGGCGGTGCGCGTGGTGAGTCCGGCGGCGCCGGCGACGATGGCGGTGACGGCGTCGGGAATCGAGATGGCGCTGAGGCCGGCTTCCTCGCGTCGATACAGGAGGGCGAGGAGGTCTTCGCGGGCGATGGTGGCGGAGAGGCGGTGGCGCCGAGAGATGCGGGCGGCGACGCCGTGCGACGGGGAGAAGAGGATCGCGCCGGCAAGGAGTGCGCCGGCGACGACGGTGATCATGCCGGAGGCGATGAGGGAATGCTCCGCGCCGAGCAGCGGCGGCGCCCATGCGGCGAGGGTGTAGCCGAAAATGGCGGCGGCGAGCGCGAAGCCGACGCTGGCCCAGATCTGGGGCGCAAGGCGATCGGTGACCATGCGGGCGGCCGCGGCGGGGCAGATGAGCATCGCGATGACGAGGATTGAGCCGACGGCCTCGAACGCGGCGACCGCGGCGATGGCGACGAGGAGCATGAGGGCATAGTGCATGAGGCCGGAGCGGAAGCCGAGCGTGGTGGCGAGTTGGGGATCGAAGGACGTGATGCGCAGTTCCTTGAAGAAGAGCGCGATGAATGCGGCGACGAGCGCCGTGACGATGGCAAGCGTGATGATTTCGCGCGGGGCGGCGGCGAGGGCGCTGCGCGAGATGAGGCTGCCCCAGCCGGTCGCTTCGGGCCAGAAGATGTCCTCCAACTGGCCGTAGAGGACGCAATCGGCGTCGAGGTCCACGCGGTCGGCGGCGGCCTGCTCGAGCAGAACGACGCCGAGGGCGAAGAGGATGGAGAAAACGACGCCCATGGCGGCGCTGGTCTCGACGCGGCCGAGGCGGCAGACCATTTCGATGAGCGCGGCCGTGGCGACGCCGGCCGCGGCGGCGCCGATGACCACGGGCAGCGTGGCGCGCGAGCCGGTGAGGAGGAACGCGAGGACGATGCCGGGCAGCACGGCGTGCGAGATCGCATCGCCCATGAGGCTGAGGCGGCGGAGGACGAGGAAGTTGCCGAGGAGCGCGCAGGCGACGGTCGCCAGAACCGCGGCGAGGAGCGCGGGGAGATCCATCGTCAGGAACTGCTGCGCGGTGAGGTTCATGACGCGGGCTCTCCGGAGGCGCGGTCGAGCGGGGAGAGCGGGATCGGATGCACGCTCCGGGGCGGCGCGGCGTCGGCGGGCGCGGGCAATCGGCCGCGGCTGCGGAGCGCATCCTCGAGTTCGCGGATGAGATCAGGCGAGAGGATGTGCTCCACCATGTCGGCGGATTGATCGACGTGCGAGGGGGCGATGGCGGCGTTGGCGACGAGATATTCCTCCCAGAGGCGGTGGTTGCGCGTGATGCGTGCGGCATCGGCGCGGCCGCGGGGCGTGAGGCGGATGGAGTCGCGCTCGCGGCGGAGGAGGCCGCGCCACTGGAGGAGGCGGAGGAGGAGGGCGAGACGGGATTCGCTCCACGCGCGGGCCGCAACGAGAGCGGCGAGGGGGACCGGGGCGGCGGGGTCGCCGCTGTGCTCCGAGGCTTCGTACATCGCGCGGAGGACGTGCTGGTTGGCGATGGTGAGGCGGAGGCCGGCGTGGCGGATGGCGCGGGCGGCGAAGCCGCGGCGGGGCGCGGCGGTCATGCTGAGGATGAAAAGGGCGCCCGCGGTGAGGACGATCACAGCGCCGGTGGGGAGGCGGGGGAGGAGGGCGGATGCTGTGGCGCCGAGGTAGCCGCTCAGGGCGCCGATGAGGCCGCTGAGGGCGGTCATGACGCCGAGGCGATCAGTCCAGAAGCGGGCCGCGGCGGGCGGGATGATGATGAGCGCGACGACGAGGAGCAGGCCGACCGCCTGAAGGCCGATCACCGTGACGATGGTGACGAGCGCCATCATCACGAGGTCGATGAGGAGCACGGGCCAGCCGAGGCTGCCGGCGTAGTCCTGATCGAAGCAGACGAGGCGGAACTCCTTGAGGAAGAGGAGCGCGCTGGCGATGGCGGTGAGGGCGATGGCGCCGATGAGTGTTGCGTCGCCGAGGCTCATGGCGGCGCTCTGGCCCATGATGAAGCGCGAGAGGCCGCCCTGGTTGCCGACCTGCATGCGCTGGATGTGGCTGAGGAGGACGACTCCGGCGCCGAAAAAGACGCTGAGGACAGCGCCGATGGCGACGTCCTCGTTCAGGCGGGAGAAGCGCACGATGAGGAGCACGGTGAGCGCGCCGACGACGCCGGTCACGGCGGCGCCGGTGAGGAGCACGGGGAGGCTGCGGCCCTCGAGGCCGAGCCAGGTGGCGACGAGAAAGGCCAGGGCGATGCCGGGGAGCGAGGCGTGGCTGAGCGCATCGCCCATCAGGGCGCGCTTGCGGAGCAGAGCGAAGACGCCGACGACGCCCGCGGCAAGCCCCAGCAGCGCTGCGCCGGCGACGACGACCGCGGCGTTGTAGCCGGCCTGGAGCGTAAGGACGCGCCAGATTTCCGCGAAACCCGGCCATTCGACGCTGACGTCGGTGATGGAGCCGGGTGGCGCGAAGTGTCCGAGCGGCGCGAGCATCACGCCTCGCCGCGCTGGGCGCGGGCCAGGGCCTCCGCGGCCTGGTCGAGCAGCGTGAGGCGGCCGCCGTAGGTTCTGTGCAGATTCTCGTTCGTGAAGACCTCGGACACCGGCCCCGCGGCGACGACGCGCATGTTGAGCAGCAGGACGTGGTCGAAGTACTCGGGCACGGTCTGAAGGTCGTGGTGCACGCAGATGCAGGTGCGGCCTTCGCGCTTGAGCGCGCGGAGGACATCGACGATGGCGCGCTCGGTGGCGGCGTCCACGCCGGCGAAGGGCTCATCCATGAAATAGAGGCGAGCCTCCTGCGCGAGGGCGCGGGCGAGGAACACGCGCTGCTGCTGGCCGCCGGAGAGGTTGCTGATCTGCCGGTGCGCGAAGTCCGCCATGCCGACCTGGTCGAGGTATGCGAGGCCGGCTTCCTTGTGCGCGCGGGAGACGGGTCGGCACCAGCCGATCATGCCGTAGCGCCCCATGCAGACGACATCGAGCGCGGAGACAGGGAAGTCCCAATCCACGGTTTCGCGCTGGGGGACGTAGCCGACGAGGCGGCGCTGAGCCCGGGGCGGGCGGCCCCACATCTCGACGCGGCCCGAAGCCAGCGGCACGAGCCCGAGGCACGCCTTGATGAAGGTGGACTTCCCCGCGCCGTTCGGGCCGACGACGGCGATGAGCGCGTGCGAGGGGGCGTCGTAATCGACGTCCCACAGCACGGGCTTGCGCTGGTAGGCCACGGTCATGTCGTGCACGGAGAGCGGGCTCTCGGCGCTGTGCTCCGGGCGCTCGGCGAGGCTGGGCTCGATGCGGCGGTGCGCGCCGAGAATCGGACCGGGAGTGGCGATGGTGGTGTCCTGCGGGGCGCGCATCAGCGTTGGCTCTCAGGCGGCGCGAGGCGGCCGTTCATGCCGCGCTCCGGCGCGTCGCCGCCCAGCGCGCGGGTGATGGTCGTCACGTTGTGATCGATCATGCCGATGTACGTGCCTTCGTACGTTCCGGGGGCGCCCATCGCGTCGCTGAAGAGTTCGCCGCCGAGACGAACGGTGTGGCTCCGTGCGGCGGCGCCCGCGATGAGCGCCTTCACGTTGCGGTCGGCGACGGTGCTTTCGCTGAACACCGCCGGGATCTTCCGCTCCACAAGGATGGAGACGATCTGCTCGATGTCGCGCACACCGGCTTCGGACTCGGTGCTGATGCCCTGGATGCCCCGGACCTCGAAGGAATAGCGCCGCGCGAGGTAGTTGAAGGCGTCGTGGGCCGTGACGAGCACGCGGCTCTGCGCGGGGACGGAGTTGAGCGACTTCACGGCGTATTCGTGCAGGCGGGCGAGTTCGCCGCGGTACGCCGCGGCGCGCGAGGTGTAGGCCTCGGCGCCGGCGGGGTCGAGTTCGGACAGTTTCGCGGCCACGACGTCCACGGCGCTGGACCAGCCGATGGGGTCCATCCACACGTGCGGGTCGTAGTGACCGGCGAACTCCTCGGGCTCGAGGAGGCTCGCCTCATCGAGCAGTTCGGTGACGGCGTACACCGGCTTGCCCGCGGTGGCGACGCGGACGAAGGCGTCGGACATCTTCCCCTCGAGCAGCAGGCCGTTGTAGAAGATCGCATCGGCGGCGAGCAGCCGCGCGATGTCGGAGCGCGTGGCCTTGTAGAGGTGCGGATCGACGCCCGAGCCCATGAGGATCTCGACCTCGGCGCGATCGCCCGACACCTCGCGCACGATGTCTCCGATCATGGCCGTGGTGGCCACGATCCGGAGCGGCGTCGCGCGAGGCTCGGCGGCGCGGACGGGGGCCAGAACGGCGAGCGCCGCGGCGATCGCCGCAGCGAAGAGTCCACGAATCGTTGTGTGTCGCATGAAGAGCCCTCAGGCAAGGCGCCGCGCAGTAGCATATGCTACAAACCGGCCAATGGTAGCGGTGGCTACTCGAAGGGTCAAGGCGGGCCCCTTGGGCCGTCGCCGCGTGCCGCTCAGCCGCGGACGTACGGATTGGATCGCTTCTCGCGCCCGATCGTGGTCGATGGCCCGTGGCCGGGCAGCGCGACCGTGTCGTCCGGCAGTGTGTAGAGGAGCTCCCGGATCGATCGAAGCAGCGTCTTCTCATCGCCGCCGGGCAGGTCGAACCGGCCGATCGAATCCGCGAAGAGCGTATCGCCGACGATCGCCGTCCCCGCCTCGGCGCAGTGGAGCGTGATGCCGCCCGGCGAGTGCCCGGGCGTGTGGATCACGCGCCAGCGCGAGGCGCCCAGCGTCAGGTCTTCGCCTCCTTCGAGCAGGCGGTCCGGCGCGGGTGCGCTCACGGGCTCGCCCATCGCGGCGCTGAGGTTCAGCATCGGGTCGGCGGGCCAGTCGCGCTCCGCCGCGTGAATCAGGATCGGCGCCTCCCGAAAAGCCGCCTTCACCTCGCCGAGCCCCGCCACGTGGTCCACGTGGGCGTGCGTGAGCACGATTGCCGCGACCCGGAGCGACAGGGCCTGCACGCGCTCGATCATGGCGCCCGGCTCGAAGGAGGCATCCACGATCCAGCACTCGGCGCCCGCCGGCTCGCGCACGATGTAGCAGTTCGTGGCGAACGGGCCGAGTGTGAAGGCCTCCACGAGCGCGGGAGAGGCGTCGTTTCTGGTGAATGCGCCGGTCATGGGAGGCACTGTAGCGGTGGCCCGGGGCGCCGTCGGAGTCTTGAGACAGGGTGTTTTCCCCGCTCCCCTCCGCGGTTAGAATCATGGCGGTCGTGAACGCCAGCGCCAGATCATCCCGGGGCTTGATCCGCAACATCGACCGGGTCGAGAGCCGACCCGTCGCGATGCCGGGGGCGGAGCGCGTGTCGATGGCGATGATGGTGGGGCGCGAGGATGGCGCCCCCAATTTCTCGCTGCGGCAGTTTCACGTGGCGCCGGGCGGCCACACGCCGCGGCACAGCCACGACTATGAGCACGAGGTCGTGATTCTGGATGGCGGGGGGACGATCCTGCTGGAGGGCGCGGAGCGCCCCATCGCGCCGGGCGACGTGATCTTCGTTCCCCCCGATCACGAGCATCAGTTCAAGGCGTCGGACGCGGGCCTGCGGTTCCTGTGCCTCGTGCCCGCCACGCGCCACTGCGGCGACCCGACGCCGGGATCGTGAGAGCGCCGCAAGACGCGGCGCTTTCGGGCGTCTTTCCGGGTGAGGGAGGCAAGGAGCGTCTCGTATGGCTGGCGAGCGAACAGGCGGATCTTCCGGTCGCGCGGCTCGACGGGGCAAGCAGTCCTTCAGCCTCGCGCCGCCGAACGTGGATTTCTTCTGGCTCGGGCTCTACCTCGCGCTGCTGCTCGGGTGCGCTGCGGTCATGGTGTTCTGGGAGGAGCATCGCGGCGCGGGCCTGATCGGTCTGGTGATCACCATCGCGCTCATGCCGGTGGGGCTGCGCGCTTCGAGCCAGGCGGATTCGGCGGGTTCGTCCTCTGATTTCGAGCGGCTGTCCTCCGCGATCGAAACCATGACGCAGGAGGCGGGCCTCTCCGACGCGGCGAAACGCGTGCTGCACAGACGGCAGGAGCGCGAAATCCTCCGCCGCGAGATCGAACGCGATATCAACGACGGCGACTGGGACGCCGCGATGGTGCTCGTGAAGGAACTCGCCGAGCGATTCGGCTACCGCGCCGATGCGGAGGAGTTCCGCGCACGCATTGACATCGCGCGGGCGGAGACCCTCGATCGAAACGTCGCCACGGCGATCTCGCACGTGGAGGACCTCATCCGCGCCCGCCGCTGGACCGACGCCTATGCGGAGGCTGCGCGTGTGGCGCGGCTCTACCCGGATTCGCCGCGGGTCGGCGGCCTGCGGCATCGTGTGGACGACGGCCGCGGGAGGTACAAGATCGACCTCGAGCGTCGCTTCCTCATCGCCGCGGAGCGCGACGAGATCGACCACGCCATGGAGATGCTCAAGGAACTCGATAACTACCTGAGCGAGGACGAGGCCGGCCCCTTCCGCGAAGTCGCCCGCGGCGTCATCGGCAAGGCCCGCGACAACCTCGGCGTGCGCTTCAAACTCGCCATCCAGGACCGCAACTGGCCCGCGGCGGTCGAGTTCGGCGAAAAGATCATCGCGGACTTCCCGAACACCCGGATGGCGGGAGAAGTGCGCACCGTGCTCGATTCACTGAGGACGCGGGCGGATGGCGTGGGCGCCGCGCCCGCTGGGGCCTGAGCGGCTCAGGCCGGCCCAGCGCTTCCGCCTCCGCCACCTGATGCGCCTCCGCCACCTGATGCGCCGCCGCCACTGGATGCACCACCGCCACCGGGCGCGCCGCCGCCACCCGGCCCACCTCGCCGGCCGCCACCACCGGGCCCGCCTCGACCTGGGCCCCCACCGCCCCCTGAGCCCCACCGGCGCTTCATCATCTCGGAGCGCAGGCCGCCGCTCTGGGCGTTGCCGGTCTCGATCTGCTCGGTCACCTGGTTGTCCATCTGCTGGCGCATCTGCTCGCGGAACGCCGCGCGCTCCTCTTCCGTCATGTTCGCGAAGCGCTCCGCGCCCGGGGGCGGGCCCTGCCGCCGCTCACCCTGAGGCGGGCGGGCGCCTTCAGGCGGGCGCATCTCCTCGCCGCGGGCGAAGCGCCGAGCCATCTCGTCGAACATTTCGTCGCGCATCGCCCGCAGGGCCTCGCGGTTCTGCTCATCGCGGAAGAGCGCCCGCCGCTCCTCGTCGCTCATGTCGCGCATGAGGCGCCGCGCCTCCGCGGCGTACTGGCGCTGCCGCTCCTCATCCATGCGGTCGAAGCGAGATGTGCCCATCACCGCCACCGCCTCCTTGGCGCTCCGCGGCAGGCGAGGGTTGGCCGAGGCGAACGCCGCCCACGAGCCGCCGCCGATCGCGAGCACGGCGCCCGCGATGCACCCCGCGGCGACGATCCGCTTCTTCCGGGGCGACCAGGCGTGGTCGATGGGCTTGCGCGCCGCGGCGAGTTCTGCATCGAGGTCATAACGGTTGGGCATGTCGCGCTCCTCTGAGTCCTGTCCGGATCATCCGCCTTCCGCGCCGGCGGCGCCCGCGGCGTCAACGTGGCCGTCGGCGAAGAGAATCATGCGCTTCCTGTGAAAGAAATCGACCTGGACGATCGTTCCATCCTGCGTCTCGAAGCCGCCGCCATCGTAATCGTGAACCACCGGCGTATCGGTCGGCGTGCGACGGAGAAAACGCGCGAAGAAGGACTGGTCGAAGGTGCGCCCCGAGAGGGCCACGATGTACGTATAGGACATGCCGCAGACGCGGGCCCGCCCCTCCTCATCGACCCACGGGTATTCGTACACCACCGAATCGCCCGGGCACTGGTGCGACGCCGAGTCTGCCGGGATGTACTTCTCGAGGGCCGCGTTCAGCGGCGGATCGGTGTCGCCCGAGAGCCACGGCGGCGGCATGTACCGGGCGGTGGGGAAGACGTCCTTGTTGTCGCCCTTGTGCATCTCGACCGCGTGACCCGTTCCGTGCAGGTTGGCCCCGCAGGCGGTGCGGCGGGCGGCGTCCCGCATGCCCGGAATCACGGGGATGAGGATTCCCAGCAGAACGGCGATGATCGTGATCGAGACGAGCAGCTCGATGAGGGAGAAACCGCGCCGGCCGCGTTCGGGGGGTGACAGGGTCATGCGGAGAGCCCAACGGGGTGGGGGGTTGGCGGATTGCATCCTCTCTGGGATCGGTCGGCGGGCGGCTGGACCATTGGCTTGGCCGGGTCCGGGCAGGGCGGCGGAAGTCACTACTGCCCCTGGGCCGCACCGGAAGCGCTCCGCGCGTGGGCGTGCGCGCTGGCGAGGATCCCCTCCCTCCGGAACGGCGCGATCTCATCCCGCTGGTTCTCCAAGGCCTCCGCGCTGGCCACGAGCAGCCCCTCCGCCTCTTCACCCCGACCCAGTCCCGCGAGCGAGGCGCCCAGCAGGCTCCGCGCCCAGTGGGTGAGCCAGTGGCCCGAGTTGATCCCCTCGCGGATCGCCACGCACTCTCGCAGGCAGGGCTCCGCCTCCGCGAATCGCTCCTGCTCGATCAGGCAGATGCCCAGTTGCTCGAGCGCGTTCGAAACCTGGAACGGGTTCGGCGGATCCATCGCCCGCCGCGTTTCGAGCAGTTCGCGCGCATAGTCCTCCGCCTCCTCGCAGCGCGAGAGCGCCGTCAGCGCATCGATCAGATTCCCCATCCCCTTCAGGCGAACCTCGTGTGTCGGCGAGAGGCTCGTCCGCCCGTCCTCATAGACGCGGAGCAGGAACTCGAGGCTCTCCTCGGCCCGGCCGGTGTCGAACAGGATGCGCCCGAGGTTGTTCCGCGCCATGATCGTGCTCGGATGCCCGTCCCCGTGCAGCCGGGCATAGGAGGCGAGCACCTCGCGGCCGTAGGACTCGGCCTCTGCAGGCCGCTCCAGGCGGAACAGAGCGGTCATGATGTTGTTCCGGGCCGTAATCGTCACGGTGTGATCCTCGCCGTCCGTACGCCGCCGCGCCTCGAGGACCTCGACGAAGAGTCTGTACGCCGACTCGGCATCGCCTTCGTCGATGAGAAGGACAGCGAGATTGTTCTTCGCGTTCACAATGTGGCCGTGGTCGGGCGCGAGAGTCTTCCCCGCCGCGTCGATGACCTCCTGGTAGCACGCCTTGGCCTCGTCGAAGCGCCGCATCCCTCGCAGGACGTCCCCGAGCGTATTGAGCGTCCGATGCCGCCACGGATCGTCCGGAGGAAGGACGCGCCGCTGGCCATCGAGCGCGAGCCGCAGAAATCGCTCCGCCTCTCCCCGCTCACCAGCCAGGGCGTGTGACTGGCCGAGGTAGAACGTCGCCTCGATCGTCCTGGGGTCATCACCGCCCACGCGGCCCACGAGGAGGTCGCGGGCGATGGCGTACTGCTCGCACGCCTTGTCGCTCAACCCCAAGCCTCGATAGATGCGCCCCAGTGAACCGCGCAACTCCGCCGCGATCAGTGGGTCCTCCGTGACGCCCTCGTCGATCCGTGATTTCGCGCGGGCCGCGATCGTCCCCTCGAGCACCTCGCGCGCCAGGTTGACGCTGTTGATGCGCTCCAGCATCTCATCGAACTCCGCAACCGCCGCGGCTTTCGTTTCCTCGGTCAGATCCTCCTCATCGAGGCCTCGCCGGAAGTCCTCACGCAGGTCATCAATAAGTCCGCGCCCGACGGTTCGCACGTCGAGACCCGAGAGCAGGTCGGCTTGGAACTCCACCACCTCCTCCAGGCGACTCTGAGCGGAGATCGCCTCGTCGCGCTGCCGCTGGGCCTCGATCAGGAAGGAGATCGTGCCGATCAACCCGACGAAGACGGCCGCGATCCCCGCGGCCACACTCGTCACCAGCGCCGTGTGCCGGCGGGCGAACTTCCTGAACTGGTAGAGCGCGCTGGGCGGGTGCGCCCGGATCGGCTCATCGCGCAGGTGACGCCGGATGTCCTCCGCAAGCTCGCCGGCGGATGCGTACCGCCGCGCCGGGTCTTTCTCCATCGCTCGGGCGACGATCGTCTGGATGTCTCCGCGGAGCGATGCGTCGATCGAGCCGAGTGTCGGGGGCTCGACCTCCTTGACGATCCGGGCCGCCTCCGGAATGGGCCTGCCCGCGAGGTCGTGCGGCGCGCGGCCGCTCACCAGCCGGTACAGGATCGCGCCAAGCGCATAGACATCGCACCGGGCGTCGATGTCCGCCGATGCCCCCTCGATCTGCTCAGGCGCCATGTAGCCGAGTGTGCCGACGATCTGCCCCGCGCTGGTGTGGATCGTCGTCGTCTGGATCTCCGGGTCCGTCACGCGCGCGATGCCGAAATCCAGCGCCTTCGGCTGCCCGAGGGAATCAGCGACCGCGGCGGATCCGCTTCGGCTCCCCGTGGCGCCTTCGACCACGAGGATGTTCGCGGGCTTGAGATCGCGATGGATCACGCCCTTCAGATGCGCGTGCTGCACCGCATCGCAGACGCGCGCCACCAGTTCCATTCGATCCCTGGTCGAAAGCGCCCGCCGCTCCGCGTACACGTCCAGACGGTCGCCTTCCACGAACTCCATCGCGATGTAGGGCAGCGTCGCATCGCCGACCGTTGCGGAGCCCGCCTCATAGATGTGCGCGATCCCCGGGTGCGTGAGATGCCCCAGAATCTGGGCCTCGTGCCGGAATCGACGGAGCAGGTCGCGCGTCGCCGCTCCGGGGCGAATGACCTTGATCGCGACGCGCCGCTTCGGGCTCTCCTGCTCCGCCTCGTACACCACGCCCATGCCGCCGTGCCCGACCTCCCGGATGATGCGATATCGCCCGATGCGCTCCGGCGCCGCCGCGGCGGCCAGGCTCGCCGCCATCCACTCCACCCCGGCCCCTGCCTCGACATCCGCAACCACGCCGCCCGGCGCCGCGTCATGCTCCAGGAGGGATTCAACCTCCGCGCGCAGCCGGGCGTCACCCCCGCACCGCTCCGCCAGCAGCGCCCGGCGCTCATCAGGGGGGCGGTCGCACACCTCGTCGAAGATCGCCATCGCCCGCTCGAAGTGGTGCGAATCGCTCATGACTTCGTCTCATCCGCCAGTTCGCGGCTGAGCCACGCCCGCGTGCTGCGCCACTCCTTCTCCACCGTGCTCAGCGAGACGCCCAGCGCCTCCGCCGTCTCCTCCGCCGTGAGGCCGCCGAAGAACCGCAGTTCCACCAGCCGCGCCTTTCGAGCATCCAGCCCCGAGAGCTTCTCCAGCGCATCGTCCAGCGCAACAGCGCTCACGAAGGTCTCTCCCCCGGGCGTCGCAATGTCATCAAGCGCCTCGCGCTGCGCCCCGCCGCCCCGCTTGGCGGCGCGCCGGCCGCGCGCATGATCCCGCAGCACCTGCCTCATCGCCGTCGCGGCAACGGCGCAGAAGTGCGCATGGCTCTTCCAATCGCCATCGGAGGCGCGGATCAGCTTCAGGTACACCTCGTGCACGAGCGCCGTCGGCTGAAGCGTGTGGTCTGCCCGCTGCCCGCGGAACTGGCCCGCCGCCACCGACCGCAGCCGGTCGTACACCAGCGGCAGCAACTCGCTCGCCGCGGCTGAATCCCCCGCGCCCACCCGCCGGAGCAGGAGCGTCGCCTCCCCGGACTCGGCGCCGACGCCGGAGCCTCGTTCGCCGTCCTCGTCCACGGGCGAATCCTAGCCCGACCGGGTCAAACGCGTGTTTCGGATTGGTGAATCAGGGCCAGGACGCGGCCACCCTGGGGCCGCTGTCCTGCCCGGCGATCCTCCTTTGCCACCGCCTGCGATTTTTTTCCGCGATTCCGTTCCGGGTGTCCCGCCCTTTTCTCGTGATCCCTTCCGAAGGCGAGGGATGCCCGCACCGGACAGGGCGACTCGTCTGACCCCCCCGGCCCAAAACGGCCCAAAACGGCCCGAAACCCACGAAAGGACCACAGCCATGCAGAACAGGACGAAAACGAAGGCTCTTCGGCTCATCGCCGCCGCGGCCGCACTGCCCGCCGCCTTTGGCGCCGCGGCGGACGCGGGCGCCCCGCCCACGATCACCAACGTCACCACAATGACGAGCTACGCAACCATTCAGGATGCGCTCAATGCCGCGGTCAGCGGCGATGTCATCGAGATCGGCGCCGGAACCGTGAGCGAGGACGACATCGCCTTTCCGAACGGGGTCGATCTGACCCTCCGCGGCGCGGGAATGGACGTCACGTTCATCGACGGCGGCGCCGGCATGACCGACGATCCGATCCTGAGAATCCTCAACTCCGGACAGACCGCAGCCACGCTGATCGAGGATCTCACGCTCATCAACGGCGTGAACACAACGTTCAATGGCGCCCTGCGCATCCACAACACCGATCCAACCTTCCGCCGCGTCGCCGTTCGCGACTGTCAGGGTCCATCTTCGAGCGCGGGAACGGCCTCTGTTGAAGCGAACGCGTCCGACTCCCTGTTTGATCGGTGCGAGTTCACCGGCGCATCGAGCGCCTTCGACGCCTTCACGACCTACGGCTGCTCCCTGACGTTCCTGCAGTGCCTCTTCGCGGACAACGCCACCACGACGGCGCTGAACTCACAGAATGCCTCCTCGAACCTGCTGGTGAACTGCACCGTCAATGCCTCGGACCGCGCCCTGACCGTGATCAACGGCGGGCCGTCCACAGTCAACGCCGTGAACTCCATCGTCCTCGGGCAGCTCCGGCAGTTCAGCGGCGGTTCGATCTTGCTGTCCCGGTGCGTGCGCCCGGGCGCCGGCGGGAGCAACATCAACGGCTCGCCCACCTTCGTCAACGCCGGCGCAGGCGATTATCGCCTCGCGGCGGGCTCCCTCGGCATCGACGCCGCGGACGCCGACGCGTTCATGGCCGCGGGCGGCGGGCTCCTCGACCTCGCCGGCACGGCGCGGGTGAACAACGACCCCGGCGTCGCGGACACAGGACTCGGCCCGTTCTCCTGCCTCGACGTCGGCCCGTACGAGTATCAGGACGCAACGCCCGGCGCCTGCGCCGCCGATCTCAACGGCGATGGCCAGATCAACGCCTCCGACCTCGCCCTCATCCTCGGCTCCTGGGGCGTCTGCCCGTAAGCAGCGCCCGACAGTCCGCATCGCGAAGAGCCGCCGCCGCCATGACGCGCCGGCGGCTCTCGTGAGCGCGGTCGCAGCCTGGCGCAGTGACGCGCGTCGGGCGCCGAAGGGGTGCGATGCTCACCCGGCGAGTGTGAGTGTTCTTTCGTAGGCCGTCGGCGGAAGCGTTCCGTCGGCGGCCTTGCTTTGCGCCGAGCGACAACGGGCGGCCCTGATGGGCCGCCCGTCACTGCGTCAAGCAAGCGGAGAGGGGGGGATTCGAACCCCCGATACAGAGTGATACTCCGTATAACGGTTTAGCAAACCGTCGCCTTCAGCCACTCGGCCACCTCTCCGTATGGTGTTCTCCGTTCGCGTGTCAGGACCGTGCATGGCCGGA
>CAZGVW010000146.1:0-27071 GCA_964529265.1 uncultured Phycisphaeraceae bacterium | reverse complement strand
CCTCCCGCTTCTCCTCCTCCCCTCGCCCCCCCACCAGCCAGCCGCGTGCCCTCCCTCTGTCTTCCTCGGCCGTCCGCTGTGTTCAATCCCGCTTATTACCCTCCGCGATCCTCTGCGTTCCGCCCCCTCTTCCCCTCTGTCTTCCTCGGTTTTCCTCTGTGTTCAGCCCCCTCTTCTCCCCCTCCGCTCCTCCGCACTCCTCTGCGTTCCGCCCCCTCTTCCCCTCCCTCTCCCTCCGTCTTCCTCCGGGTTCATTCCCCTCTTCCTCTTCCCCTCCGCCCCCCTCTGCGCTCCTCTGCGTTCCCTCCCCTCCCCCGTTGCACCCCCACCACCCCACCACCACAATCAACCCATGCGCCGCCTCGAAGGCCTCGACAAACTCACCGGCCGCGCCCTCTACGTGGACGACCTCCCCATCGACCAACCCTTCCTCTGGGGCATGACCGTTCGCAGCCCCTCGCCCCGCGGCAAAATCCGCGAAATCCGCTTCGGAAACGCTGTCGATTGGTCGCAGTTCACCGTCGTCGATCACCGCGATATCCCCGGACCCAACGAAATCTTCCTCATCGAGCGCGATCAGCCCGTCCTCGCCGCGGCAGAAGTCCGCCACGTCCACGAGCCCGTCCTCCTCATCGCCCACGAATCACGCGAAATGTGCCGCCGCGCCGTGCGCGATGTCCAGGTCCTCGTCGATCCCCTCCCCCCCGCACTCGATTTCCGCGTCCCGCCCCGCCCCGATCAGGTCCAGCGCGCCCCGGACAACATCCTGAAACACCTCCGCATCGAGAAAGGCGATGTCGATCGCGCCCTCGCCTCCGCACCGCATGTCATCGAAGGCGTCTACGAAACCGGCGCGCAGGAACACGTCTACATCGAAAACCAGGGCATGCTCGCCTGGCTCGAAGATGGCGTCATCGTCGTCAAGGGCTCCTTGCAGTGCCCCTACTACGTCCTGAACGCCCTCACCCACGCCCTCGCGCGCACCGAACACACCGCCCGCGTCATCCAGTCACCCACCGGCGGCGGATTCGGCGGAAAGGAAGACTACCCCTCCAACCTCGCCCTCCACGCCGCGCTCCTCGCCCTCAAATCAAACGGCCCCGTCAAGATCATCTACGACCGCTCCGAAGACATGGCCTCCACCACCAAGCGCCACCCCTCACTCATCCGCCATCGCACCGGCCTCGATTCCAATGGCCGCCTCCTCGCCCAGGACATCGAAGTCGTCATCGATGGCGGCGCGTATGTCACGCTCTCCCCAGTCGTCCTCTCCCGCGGCATCATCCACGCCGCCGGGCCCTACTCCTGCGAAAACGTGCGCATCGATGGCCGCGCTGTGCTCACCAACGCCGTCCCCTTCGGCGCATTCCGCGGCTTCGGCGCTCCTCAGACCCAGTTCGCCAACGAACGCCACATGGATGTCGTCGCCCGCGCCCTCGGCGTCGATCCCGTCGAACTCCGCCGCATCAACCTCATCCGCGATGGTCAGACCACCGCCACCGGCCAGGTCATCAACGATGGAACCGATCGCGCCGCAATCCTCGATCGCGCCGTCCAACTCGCCGAAATTCCGTCCCGCCGCGCCAAAAACGCGAAAAACAACGCCACACACCCCCACATCCGGCGCGGAATCGGCATCGCGACGTTCTTCCACGGCGCCGGCTTCACCGGGAGCGGTGAAGTCGTCCTCAAGTCGCGCCTCCGCGTCGCCGGCCTCCCCGATGGCCGCGTCGAAGTCCTCAGCGCCAGCACCGAAATGGGCCAGGGCACAACCACCATCTTTACCCAGATTGCCGCGGACCACCTCGGCCTCGACCCCGCCGATATCGTCGTCGCCGATCCGGATACATTCCGCGCGCCGAACAGCGGCCCCACCGTCGCATCCCGCACCGCCATGGTCGTCGGCCGCCTCATCGAGAAGGCCTGCGACGATCTGCGGCGCAAAACCGGCGTTTCCGACGCAATTCGCGGAAAAGCGCTCAAAAACGCGATTTCCGCCTGGAAAACCGCCAACCCGGGCCAAGACCTCATCGGCGAAGCCGAGTACGAAAAACCCCCCGGCATCCACTGGGATCAGGACACCTACCGCGGCGACGCATACGGAACCTTCGCCTGGGCCGCGTATGTCGCCGAAATTGAGGTCGATCTGCGCACTTGTGGCGCGCGCGTCACCGATTTCCTCGCCGTGCAGGAAATCGGCAAAGTCCTCAACGAAACCCTCGCCCGCGGCCAGATCCAGGGCGGCGTCGTCCAGGGCATCGGCTGGGCCCTCATGGAAGAGTGCGTCTGGGACCAGGGCGCGATGAAAAACGCGCAACTCACCAACTACATCATCCCCACCAGCGACGATGTGCCGCCGATTCGCGTCGAATTTGTCGAAAATCCGTACGCTTTCGGCGCGCAGGGCGCCAAGGGCATCGGCGAACTCCCGATCGACGGCCCCGCCCCCGCCATCGCCAACGCCATCGCCGATGCGCTCGGCGCCGATCCCCGCGTCATCCCCGTCACGCCCGAACGCCTCATGGAGTGCCTCGACAGTGCCCCCGCAGCCTGAGCGCCACACCATCCGCGTCGAGTTCACGCTGAACGGCAAGGCCGTGGCGCTCGACGCCGCGCCGTACGAGCGCCTGCTCGATACGCTGCGCTACGCGCTCGGCCTCACCGGCACGAAGGAAGGCTGCGGCGAGGGCGAATGCGGCGCGTGCACCGTGCTGTTCGACGGCGTCCCGGCGAATTCGTGCCTGATTCCCACTTTTCAGGCCGATTCGCGCGATATTCGCACCATTGAGTCGATTCCGCCCGATTCGCTCGCGCCGCTGCTCGCCTCCGGCGCGACGCAGTGCGGCGCGTGCACGCCCGGCGTCGTCATGACCGCCTGCTGGCTGCGCGACCATCCGGATCTGCTCGCCACGCACACCATGCGCGAGGTGATGGCCGGAAACCTCTGCCGCTGCACGGGGTACGACGGCATCATCGACGGCGTCCGCGACCTGATGCGGGAGGCGCCGTGATGCGCGTCTTTTCGCCCATTTCAGTCGAAGAAGCGTGCGACACGCTCGCGCAGCGCGCCGAATCGCCGCCCGTCCCCATCGCCGGCGCCACCGACCTCTTCGTCCACTGGCCGGAGCGCCTCGAAACCCGCGACCGCGATTACCTCGATCTTTCGCAACTGCACGATCTCCGCCCGATGCGCTGGACGGACGATGAACTGATCCTCGGCGCGCTCACGACGTATTGGGATGTGGTGCAGTGCGCGCGCTGCCGGTCGGAGTTTCCACTGCTCGAGCGCGCGGCGCGACAGGTCGGCGCGGTGCAGATCCAGGCCCGCGGCACGTGGGCGGGGAACATCGTCAACGCCTCCCCCGCGGCGGACGGCGCGCCGGTCCTCATGGCGTATGACGCGATTGTCACGCTGCAATCCAGCCGCGGCGTCGAGCATGTGCCGCTTTCAGAGTTCTATCTCGATTACAAGAAGATGCGGCGCACGCCGGATCAACTGGTGACCGCGATCCGGATTCCGCGGCGGGCGCACGACTTCCATGTGTTCGAAAAGGTCGGCCCGCGCCGCGCGCAGGCGATCGCCAAGGTCGGCCTCGCGATGACGCACTCCGCCGCGGGCTGGCGCATTGTCGCGGCGAGCATGGCGCCGACCGTCCGCCGCTGCCGCGCCGTGGAAGAACTGCTCGAATCCGGAGCGCCGGTGCGCTCGCCGGATGATCTGCTGCCCGCCATCCGGCGCGACGTCTCACCGATCGACGACATCCGCTCCACCGCGCGCTACCGCGAGACGGTCATGGCGCGGCTGATCTACCATGATCTGAAGGGTTTTCACCCTTCCTTCACCTGAGAGAGGAGGCGATGAGAACGGCGTGCCCGGCGACCTCGACATCTGGCGCACCGCGGCGGACCTCGCCGAGCGCAGCGAGCCCTTCGTGATGATCACCGTCATCGCGACGCAGGGCAGCACGCCGCGGAATACCGGCGCTCGCATGATCTGGCGCCCCAGCCGCGGCTTCGTCGGCGCGATCGGCGGCGGGCAGTTCGAGCACCTGGCGCTCGAATCCGCGGAGCGCTGCTTCCGCGAGCGATCGCGCGGCACAGAGCGCTTCGTGCTCGGCGCGGATGCGGGTCAGTGCTGCGGCGGGACGGTGGAGGTGTTCTACGAATACTGCGGCCCGCAGCAGCGGCTGATTCTCTTCGGCGCGGGACATGTCTCGCAGGCGGTGGCGGCGGCGCTTTCCGCTGCGCCGCTCGAGATCGTGATCGCCGACGACCGGCCGGAATGGAACAGCGCCGAGCGCTTTCCGCGCTGCCGGCGCATGATGCAGTGGGGCGAAGCGGCGGACCTCGCGGCGGAGCAGCCGGAATCGACGCTGGTGTGCGTGATGACATGCTCGCACGAGACGGATTTCGATCTGCTCATGCGCCTGCTGAAGAAGCCGCCGGAGTTTCTCGGCCTGATCGGCAGCCGGAGCAAGCGCGCGTGCTTTTTCCGGAGGCTGGTTGCTGCGGGCGCGAAGGAGGAGGCGGTGAGCGCGATCCACTGCCCGATCGGCCTCGGCGACATGGGCAAGGCGCCGGAACTGATCGCGATTTCGATCGCGGGCCAGATCCTGCTCGAGGCGAAGAACCTTGCCGCGCTCTGAGGGCGATCCTGTCGCGATCGTGCTCGCCGCGGGGCGCGGCGAGCGGATGGGCGGCCCGAAGGCGCTCATGACCGTCCGCGGCGAGGCGTGGTGGCGCATTCAGGCTGCGCGACTGCGGCGCGCGGGGGTCGAGAGCATATGGGTGGTGTCGCAGGTGGTGCGCGAGGCGACGGCGCGCGAGGCGGATGCGCCGGAGCACCTTGTGCTGGGCAATCCGGATCAGCCGATGTTCGAGAGCGTGGTGCGCGGCGTGGAGGCGCTGCGCCATGCGCCGCCGCGGGGGGTGTTTGTGCTGCCAATTGACGTCCCCGCGGCGGGCCCGGAAGTGTGGAGGGCGCTGGCGGCGCGCGGGCCGGTGAGCGCGCCGGTGTTCCGCGGCGCCGCGGGGCATCCGGTGTATCTGGCGTGGGAGTGGATCGAGCGCGCGCTGCTCGGGGCGCCGGCGCCCGGCGAGCGGCGGCTGGACTTGCTCATCGCGCCTCTCGTGGAGAGGATCGAGGTTGACGACCCGGATGTCGCGGTGAATCTGAATGCGCCCGCCGATGTCGATGCATGGCTTGGGCGCGATGGAGCGACCGCGCCTTGAAGACGGACGGAATGACGCACGCGACGACGCCGATTGAGCGGACCGATCCGGACCTGCTCGCTGTCGCGCGCGGCGACGCCGCGGCGGACCTGCTGCTCACGAACGGGCGCATCGTCAACGTGTTCACGCGCACGGTGGAGTCGGGGTCCGTCGCGATCTTCCGGGAGCGGATTGCGGGCGTGGGCGACTATTCCAGGGCGGCGCGGACGGTCGATCTGAAGGGCGCGTTCATCGCGCCGGGGTTCATCGATGCGCACATGCACGTTGAATCGACGATGATGACGCCGGATCAGTTCGTCCGGCTGGCGTCGCCGCGGGGGACGACGGGCGTGGTGTTCGATCCGCACGAGATCGCGAACGTGCTGGGCGCCCCGGGAATCCGCTGGCTGATGGATGCGTCGCGCGGGCTGTCGATGAACATCCTGTTCGCGGTGTCGTCGTGCGTGCCGTCATCTCCGCTGGAGACGGCGGGCGCGCGCCTGGAGGCGGCGGATCTCGCGCCGTTCTTTGATGACCCGCGCGTGGTGGCGCTGGCGGAGATGATGAACTTTCCTGGGGTGGTGAACGCTGTCCCGGACGTTCTGGCGAAGATGCGGCTGGGGCTCGAGCGGCGCATCGTGGATGGGCACGCGCCGGGACTCTCGGGGAAGCCGCTGCAGGCGTATATCGCGGCGGGGGTGTCATCGGACCATGAGTGCGCGGCGCGGGTGGAGGCGGAGGAGAAGCTGCGCCTCGGGATGACGATCTACATCCGCGAAGGGAGCGCGGCGCGGAATCTGGAGGCGCTGCTGCCGGCGGTGACGCAGGCGAACGCGCACCAGTTCTGCTTCTGCACGGATGACAGGCATCCGGGCGACCTGGCGGAGGAGGGGCACATCGACCACGTGGTTCGCCGCGCGATCGGGCTGGGGCTCGAGCCGTGCACGGCGATCGCGATGGCGTCATTGCATGCGGCGCGGCATTACAGACAGGCGGATCTCGGCGCCATCGCGCCGGGGCGCTTCGCGGACCTGGTGGTTCTCGATGATCTGCGCGGGCTGCGGGCGCAGCGCGTGTATCACCACGGGGCGCTGGTGGGCGAGAACGGATCGTTCGTGCAGGATGCCCGCGCGGCCGGACGCGGCACGGCGCCGGCGCCGCCGAAGTCCGCCGTGCGCATTCCCGTCGATCTCTCCGAGCGATCGTTTCACATTCCGGCGCCGCGGGACGGCCGGGCGATCCGCGTGATCGGCTTGCGCGAGGGGCAGCTGCTCACGGACGACCTGCGCGAGCCGCCGCGGGTGGAGGGCGGCGCGTGCATCGCCGACCCTTCACGCGACGTGCTGAAGTTCGCGGTGATCGAGCGGCATCGCGCCTCGGGCGCGATCGGGCTGGGGTTCGTGCGCGGGTTCGGGCTGAAGCGCGGGGCGATCGCGAGCACGGTGGGGCACGATTCGCACAATCTTTCCGTCGTCGGCGGTTCGGATGCGGACATGGTGGTTGCGGCGCGGGCCCTGGCGGAGTGCGGCGGCGGGCAGTGCGCTGCGCTGGATGGGCGCGTGCTGGCTCTGCTGCCGCTGCCGATCGCGGGGCTCATGTCGGGCGAACCCGCGGCGGAGGTGATCCGGATGCAGAGGGCGCTGCTGGAAGCCGCGGGGACGCTGGGGGCCGAGATGCACGACCCCTTCATGCCGCTTTCGTTTCTGTCGTTGTGCGTGATACCGAGTCTGAAACTGAGCGATCTGGGGCTGGTGGACGTGGACCGGTTCGAGATCGTGCCGCTGGAGGCGCCTGCCGAATGAAGCGATCACTGGACGGTGCGGCGCTGGAGGCGCTGTTTGCGCCGCTGCGCGAGGCGAATGCGCGGTTTGCTGCGACGCGGCCGGGTGATTCCGGCGCGCGGCAGGCCGTGCACACGGTGTACGGCGGCGCGCACCTCTTCAAGCGGGATTCGGCCAGGCGGCTGGGCGAACTGGCGCTGCGCTCGCTGCGCGACTATGCGCCGAGCGCGGGGGAGTTTGCGGAGGCGATCGGGCTGAACAGCGAGCGCGATCCGGGGCTGGCGGCGAAGGTGCATGAGCGGGTGGTGGAGAAACTGGGGCGCGAGCCGGTGGAGGATTTCCGGATCGATTTCGAGGACGGCTACGGGAACCGGCCGGACGAGGAGGAGGATGCGTGCGCGGAGTCAGCCGCGGCGGAGGTGGCGGCGGGGATGAAGGATGGATCGCTGCCGCCCTTCATCGGCATCCGCGTGAAGCCGTTTTCGCGGGAACTTTCGGCGCGAGCGGTGCGCACGCTGGACGTGTTCCTGACGAGCCTGGCTTCGGCGGGGGACAGGCGTCTGCCGGCGGGGTTCGTGGTGACGATCCCGAAGGTGGTGATTGCGGAGCAGGCGCGGACGGCGGCGGCGGCGATTGCGCGGATCGAGAAAGCCGCGGGGTTCGGGCAGGGATCGGTGAAGATGGAGTTGATGATCGAGACGCCGCAATCGATCATCGACGTGGAGGGGCGATCGAACCTGCCGATTCTGGTGGCCGCGGCGGGGGAGCGGTGCGTGGCGGCGCATTTCGGCGTGTACGACTACACGGCGAGTCTGACGATCACGGCGGAGCATCAGCGGATGGGGCACGCGGCGTGCGATTTTGCGCGCTCGATGATGCAGGTGGCGCTGGCGGGAACGGGGCTGTTTCTCTCGGACGGGGCGACGAACGTGATGCCTGTGCCTGTGCATCGTGTGGCGCAGGGCGGCGCCCCGCTGACGGCGCGGCAGGTGGAGGAGAACAGACGGAGCGTGCATCGCGCGTGGCGGATGCATTTCAACGATGTGCGGCACTCGCTGGAGAACGCGTTCTACCAGGGGTGGGACCTGCATCCGGCGCAGTTGCCGACGCGGTACGCGGCGCTGTATTCGTTTTTTCTGGAGGGGTTGGGCGCGGCGTCGGACCGGCTGAAGAACTTCGTGGAGAAGGCGGCGCAGGCGACGCTGCTGGGGGACATCTTCGACGATGCGGCGACGGGGCAGGGGCTGCTCAACTTCTTTCTGCGCGGGATGAACTGCGGGGCGATCAGGGAGGAGGAGGCGGCGGGGACGGGGCTGACGATGGAGGAGTTTGCGTCTCGTTCGTTTCTAGAGATTTTGGAGCGAAGGAAGCGGTAGGACGTTCGGAGTAGGAGTTCACCACAGAGGCGCAGAGGACACAGAGGGGAGGTGAGAGGGGAAGAGGAAAGAGGAAGAGGAAGAAGGAGGACGGGAGGCCATAGGCAATAGGCAATAGGCAATAGGCAATAGCGGAGAAGAGCCGCTGTCAGCGGCGGAGGGTGGCTTCGATGAGGCCATGGGGTTCGTCGATGGGGAGGAAGATCTCGTTGTCGTTGGTGAGGCCGAAGGGGGAGAGATCGACGAGGAGGCAGTGCTTGTTGGGCATGGTGAGTGTGATTTCGGGCGCGGCGGGGCAGGCGGCGAGGGCGCGCTGGGCCATGGCGAAAAGCGTGTGCTGCACGGATTTGCTGTCGTGCGCGGCGAAGGCTTCGAGGAGGGCGCTTCTCACCTGGGCGCGGGCTTGGGCGAAATCTTCTTGTGCGCTGCGCAAGGGCCAGGTGGCGGTGAGTGATGTGCCGAGGAGGCGATCATCGGTTTCCTTGAGCGTGGTGAACTGATCGCGCAGGAAATGGCTGAATCCTGAGCGCGCGGTTTTGAGGATGACGAGGTTGCGGAGGCCGGAGCGGACGGATTCCGGTTTGCCGCGGGGGGCTTCGGCTGAGCAGGTGGGTGTTTCGTCGGCGGAGCGTGAGAAGGCGTGGTGGCGGGAATCGCCGGGGACATCGAGGGGGCGCCAAGCGGTTTCGGCGATGTCGATGCGGGCGGTGGAGGCGCTTGGCGCAGCGCTGAGGAAGTGGCGCGCGAGGCGGAGGGCGAAGGATTCGATGGTCTCGATGGGGTCCTGTTGCGCGAGGGCGTAGACCGTGTTCTTCATGGTGTCGGTGGGAAGAACGGCGGCGTTGTCGCCCTGGGTGTGCGCGGATTCGAAATCGCCTTCGAGGGCGATATCGACGGTGAGTTCGCGGAGCGCATCGCCTGATGGGCTTCGGCGCAGTTTCATGACGCGGACGCAGGATTTGCCGTAGCGATTCCAGGCGAGTGTGGGTGTGGTGGTCATGGCGTCAACTGCCGCGGTAGGTGGAATAGCCGAAGGGGCTGAGGAGGAGCGGGACGTGGAGGCGCTCGCCGGCCGTGCGCACGGTGAAGGCGACTTCGATCTGCCGGTAGAAGGACTGGATGTTTTGCGCGGCGAAGTAGGGCGCGACGTCGAAGCGGAGGCGGTGCTCGCCGGGTGAGGCGCCGGCGCCGTTGGTGAGGTCCTTCACGCGGCCATCGGCATCGGTGCGGGCGGCGCCGAGTTGCTTCCAGGCGCCGTCGGGGGCGCGGGCTTCGAGCGTGACGGCGACGCCGGAGGCGGGGCAGCCGCGGGACGAATCGAGGATGTGTGTGGAGATGCCGCTCATGATGATGATGATGGGTTGGTGACCAGTTTCTCGAGGCGGATGCGGGTGATGAGGGCCTGCTGTTCGGCGGCGACGCGGAGTTCCGCGGCGGGGTCGTTGGCGAGGCGCGACTGGAGGGCGGCGAGCATTTCCGCGGCGGATTTGCCGGTGGCGCAGATGAGGAAGACGTAGCCGAAGATGCGCTCGTACTGCTGGTTGGCGTCAGCGAGGGCGGCGGTGAGGGCGGGATCGGCGTGGGCGACGCCGGACTGCTCGGCGCGGGACCAGGCGGCGGTCGGGGAGGATGCCTGGGCGCGATCGCCGATGCGGGGGTGCCCGGCGAAGGCTTCGAGCCAATCGTTGCGGGAGAGGCTGCGCCAGATGCGATCGGCGGTTTCGAAGAGATGCGCATCGGCGCCGAAGGGGCGGGCGCGGAGCATCTGTTCGGCCCAGTTGCGCGAGGCGCAGCACTTCAGGAGCGCTGCGCGGGCGGCGTGGTCGGGGAGGGCGTCGAGATGCGCAGCGCAGCCGGCCACGGTCACGGGTTTCCTCCGGCGAGAGGGCGGCCGAAGACGCGGAGGCGGCTCACGCCGCCATCGGGATGGATGTTGAGGCGGAGGTGCGTGGCGGGGCCGGTGGATTGCAGTTCGCGCTCGAACGTGTGCTCGCGGTGGGCTTCGAGTTTGGTGCGGGGGAGGAGTTCGCGCCAGGGCGGGCTGTTGGCGGCGCCGGGGCGGAGGGAGGCGATGTCGGCGTTGTTGTGCGCGCTTCGACCCGGCATGTCGCACACTTCGACGCTGCATGTATCGGGGTAGTTGCCTTTGAAGTGGTTGGTATCGATGAGGAGGCGCTGGATTTCGGCGCGGCGGCCGAGGCGGAGGATGACCCAGTCGTAGCCGTGGCCGCGGCGGCGCCTGGTTTCCCAGCCGTCGCCCATGTTGGTCGCGCGACCGGGCATGATGAGGTTGAGCGGGCGGCTGAAGAACTCATCGCTGCAGGCGAGCGTGAGGCCGCCGTGCTCGATGGCGGCGAGATCGGGGATGGGCATGCGCGCGAGGATGGATTCCCAATCGGGGAGGACTTCGCCATGGGCGCGGAAGCGCGCGACACCGCCATCGGGGTGGATGTTGAGGCGGACGTGGGTTGTGCGCGCGGGGTCGTTCGCGGGCGCGGCGATGTGGTTCTCGGAGTGGGGCTGGATGCGGGTTTTGGGGATGAGTTCGCGCCAGTTTGCTGAGTGCGCGAGGTGATCGGGGGAGGCATCGGTGGGGGCTTCGCAGGCGTCGATGGAGATGGATTCGGGGGCGTTGCCCTTGAAGTGGTTGGTGTCGATCGTGAAGCCGCGGACGGCGCCGGGGAGGCCGAGGCGGATGATGCACCAATCGTGCCCGGGCGTGCGCTTGCGGCGGGATTCCCAGCCATCCATCCATTTGCCGCGGTCGGTGTACTTGTCTTCGATGAGTATGCCGCGGCCGGGTTTGAGGAGGTTTTCCTTTTCGGCGAAGAACTCGTCGCTGGCGAGGAGTGCGCGGCCGCCGATGCGCTCGGCGGCGAGATCGACGAGATGTGTGAAGACGGGGGACGGAGTTGTGGCGGGGGCGGGGGCGGTCATGGCGCGGTTTCGCGGAGCGGTGTGATGACGCGGCCGGAGCGCGGGGAGCGGGCCGCGCCATCGGCGAAGATTTCGACGCCGCGGAGGAATGTGCGCTCGACGACGCCACGGAGGCGGAGGCCGTCGTAGGGCGTGGGTTTGTGTCGGTGGAGGAGTGATGCGCTGCGCACGGTGAACTCCGCTTCGGGGCGCCAGATGACGAGATCGGCATCATAACCCGGGGCGATTGCGCCTTTGCGGCGGGCGAGGCCGGCGAGTTGCGCGGTGTTGCGGCACATCCAGCGCGCGAGGTCGTGGATGGAGAAGCCGCGGGCGTGCGCGGCGGTCCAGGTGGCGGGGAGGGAAAGCTCAAGCGAGGCGATGCCGCCCCAGGCGCGGGCGAAATCGCCGGATTCGAGGTGTTTGAGCGCGGGAGGCGAGGGGGAGTGGTCGGTGGCGATCAGATCGATGACGCCGGAGCGGAGGCCTTGCCAGAGTTGTTCGCGGTTGGCGCGTTTGCGGATGGGCGGGGCGCATTTGAAGAGTGTGGCGCCGTCGGGGATGTCTTCGGCGGCGAAGGTGAGGTAGTGCGGGCAGGTTTCGACGGTGATGCGCACGCCGCGGGCCTTGGCGGCGGCGAGTCGGGGGAGGGCGTCGGCGCTCGAGAGGTGGACGATGTGGGCGCGGAGGCCGGTGTCTTCGCAGAGGCGGAGGATGAGATCGATGGCGTCGTGCTCGGCTTCGCGCGGGCGGGAGGCGAGCCATGCGGAGTAGCGGCGCTCGCCGGGCGGGCAGTGGTGGGCGCTGCGCTCGAGGATGCGCGGTGATTCGGCGTGGACGAGGAGGGGGAGATCGAGCGCGGCGAGGTGGGGCGCGGCGGCGCGGAGATCGGATTCGGAGACGTGGTGGAACTCATCGACGCCCGAGGGCGCGAGGAAGCATTTGAAGCCGGGTGCGCCGTGGCGGGCGAGGGCGGCGAGTTCGGATGCGTTGCCGGGGACGACGCCGGCCCAGAGGGCGACATCGACGGCGCAGGTGTTGTGCGCAGCGCGGGTTTTTTCGATGAATGCCGCGGAAGTGGTGGTGGCGGGGACGCTGTTGAGCGGCATATCGACGAGGGTGGTGATTCCGCCAGCCGCGGCGGCTGCGGTGGCGGTTTCGAAGCCTTCCCAATCGGCGCGGCCGGGGTCGTTGATGTGGACGTGGGTATCGACGAGGCCGGGCATGACGACGGCGTCGGCGGCGTCGAGGGTGCGCGGGGCGCGGAGGAGGTCGGGGCGGGCGGTTTCGATGGCTTCGATGCGGCCGGCGCGGATGGCGATCGCGGCGGGGGCGATGCCGGATTCGAGGAGGACGCGGCTGCCGCGGATGACGAGGTCGGCGGGGGCGGGGGGCACGGGGAGCAGGGTATGGCTGGGGGCGGCGGGTTGCGCGGAGAGTTGAATCGATCAGCCGGAAGGGTCATGGGCGAGCGAATACGGGGTGAACGACCCAGGTGATCTGTCTCATTTTGGCCTGAATGGGCTTGCTTCGAGGTGAAATGGTTAGTAAGTATTTACTAATCAGATCTGGAGAGGGCGAGGCGGGCGTCCAGCGGGGGCGTCGGCGGGTCGCTCGAGGAAGGAGGCTGGTGATGGTGGCGGTTGAGTGGAACCTGGCGGCGGCGTGGGTGGGGATTCTGCTGGGGACGGTGTCGGGTGCGGCGATCGGGGTGTTCTTCGCGCGGGAGGGGTGGCTGGGTGGGTATGGGTCGTGGGCGCGGCGGATGCTGCGGCTGGGTCACATTGCGTTCTTCGGAACCGCGTTTCTGAACCTGGCGTACGTGGTTTCGTCGGGGCGGCTGGGGCATGGGGCGGTGGAGTGGTCGGGGGACATGACGGGAACGGCGCGGATGTGGGCTGTGGCAGGCGCGCTGTTGCTGGTGGGGACGGTGGGGATGCCGCTGGTGTGTTTTCTTTCGGCGTGGCGGAAGGGGTGGCGGGCGCTGTTTCCGATACCCGCGGCGAGCCTGATGGGCGCGGCGGCGATCGGGGCGGCGCTTTCGCTGCACGCGCTGGAAGGGGGCGCATCATGAGGATCGGCTTCGTCGGGATGAGCGGCGTGCGCGTGGTGGATGAGGAGTTGCTGCGGATCGGGCTGACGCTGCCGGGGTTCGTGGAGCGGAGCGTGACGATTGCATCGCTGCCGAGCCTGGGGATCTTGACGCTCGCGGGGATGACGCCGGGGGATGAGCATGAGCGGCTGTACTTCGAGGCGGAGGATGTGAACGGCGCGGAGCGTTTGCCGCGGGATCTCGATTTGCTGGCGATTTCGGCGCTTTCGGCGCAGGCGCCGCGGGCGTATGAGGTGGCGGAGCGATTCCGGGCGGCGGGCGTGCCGGTGGTGATGGGTGGATTGCACGCGACGGCGCTGCCGGACGAGGCGGCGCGGCATTGCGACAGCGTGGTGGTGGGCGAGGGGGAATCGTGCTGGGCGGATGTGCTGGAGGATGCGAAGCGGGGGCGGCTGAAGGAGCGGTATGACGGGCGCGCGAAGCCGTTTGATCTGGCGCAGGCGCCGATGCCGGCGTTCGAGTTGCTGAACCCGGGGCGGTACAACCGGATCACGGTGCAGACGTGCCGGGGGTGCCCGTTCAAGTGCGAGTTCTGCGCGAGTTCGATCATGCTTTCGCCGAAGTTCAAGCAGAAGCCGATCGAAAGCGTGCTGGCGGAGATCGACCGGGTGCGCGAGTTGTGGCCGCGGCCGTTCATTGAGTTTGCGGACGACAACTCGTTCGTGAACAAGGGGTGGTGGAAGCGGCTGCTGCCGGAACTGGCGAAGCGCGGCGTGCGGTGGTTCACGGAGACGGATGTCTCGGTGGCGGACGACGCGGAGTTGCTGGACCTGATGCGCGAGGCAGGGTGCGTGGAGGTGTTGATCGGGCTGGAGAGCCCGGTTGAGGATGGACTCAGCGGGCTGGAGTTGCGGGCGGACTGGAAGCGGAGGCGGCGCGCGGATTACGTGGATGCGGTGCGGCGGATTCAATCGCGCGGGATCCGCGTGAACGGGTGCTTCATCATCGGGCTTGACGGGCAGGGGCCGGACATCTTCGATCGCGTGTACGACTTCGCGGAGGAGACATCGCTGTTTGACGTGCAGGTGACGCTGCCGACGCCGTTCCCGGGGACGCCGCTGTATCGCAGGCTGAAGGAGACGGGGCGCTTGCGGCATGATGGGGACTGGGGTCGATGCACGCTGTTTGATCTGATGTTCGAGCCGAGTCCGATGAGCGCGGAGGAGTTGCGGCGCGGGTTCCTGGACCTGGTGGCGCGGCTGTATGACGATGAGTTTCTGCGTCGGCGGCGGCTGGGGTTCATGCAGGGGTGCGGGGGGTTGCGCCCGCCGCCGATGCTGGCGAATCGGCGGGAGGCGTGGCGGAATGCCGCGGGGCGGAAGCGGGCGGTGAAGCCGCCGAGCGCGGCGTGATGCGTGGGCGCGCGAAGAGGGCCCGCAACTCGAAGTCGCGGGCCCTCTCACGCCGTGCGGAGTCAGTGAGGAGTCAGTCGATCAGCGGCACCTCCCCCACAGGGCGAGCAGGTTCGCGAGGTCGGCGGCGTTCACGAAGGTGTCGCCGTTGAGATCGGCGGGGCTGCCGGGGTTGAAGCCCCAGAGGGAGAGGAGTGTGGCGAGGTCGGCGGAGCCGATCTGGCCGTCGCCGTTGAGATCGCCGGGGCAGGGTGCGGTGTGTCCGCACGTGCCGGGGCCGAAGAGATCCCAGGTCGGCCACGGGGGAGCGCCGCCGATGGGGGCCATGGCCTGGATGGCGTCGATGGCGTCGTTGAGGTCGTTGAAGATGTCGCCATCGAGGCCTGCGACCGGGGTGTTTCCGGGGGCGGTCTGGTTGAAGAGGATGTTGAAGGTGATGCCGTCGTCACGGCGGCAGACGTGTGTGCGGGTGCCGTTGTAGGAGCCGTTGTGCCACTGCTTGTCGGAGTTCAGGATCCAGCCGAGGCCGTAGCCTGAGTTGGCGGCGCTGCCGGTCCACATCTGGTTGATGCTGGCCTGGGTGAGGATGGGGCTGGCGGCGGGGTTGGTGAAGGCGTTCAGGACGCGAGCGAGTTCCTGGGCGGAGGCGACCCAGCCGCCGTTGGGCGTGCGGACTTCGACATTGAAGCCGCCGCCATAGGGAAGGGGAACGATGTCGCCCGATTCGTCGAGTCGCGTGGTGCGAAGGCGGTTGAAGGCGTCGCGGTAGTTGGATTCATCGGGGAGGGCATCGTCCGCGGCGGTCGAGCCGGCGGCGATGAGGCCTGCGCCGACGGGGCAGAAGACATTGTCACGCATGAACTGCTCGTAGGTCTGGCCGGAGACGACCTCGATGACGCGGCCGGCGAGGAAGTAGCCGAAGTTGGAGTAGGCGTAGGCCGTGCCGGGGAAGGTGTCGAAGTAGACGCGCTGCATGAAGGTCATGATCTCGTTGTCGCTCAGGGGCAGGGCCGTGCCGAGCGTGTTCGTGATCGTGAAGTCGGAGTACATGGGGTCGAGGGCGTTGATGTTGTTGAAGACGCCGAGGGGGAACTCGTAGGTGTGTCCGCCGGGGGCCGCGTCGTCCCAGCCAGCAGTGTGGTTGAGGAGGTGGCGGATGGTGACGCGGCCGAAGGGGACGTCATCCATCCAGGGGATGGTGTCGGCGGCAGGAAGGATGTCCACGAGGCGCGAGTTGAGTGTGATGCCGGGGTTCAGCTCGATGAGTTTCTGGATGCCGATGCCGGTGAGGGGCTTGGAGCATGAGGCGAGGCGGAAGCGGGTATCGGTCTGCGTATCCGGCGCGGAGGGGTGCATGTAGGTGTAGGCGCGGTTGTGGACGAGTTTGCCGTTGACGGTGACGGCGAGGGCGCCGCGGGAGATCTTGCGGTCGATCATGAAGGACTTGACGGCGTCGTCGAGGGACGCGTGCGCTGAGGCTCCGTTGGCGGAGAAGACGGGGGCGGGCACATCCTCGACCCAGACGTGCGCGAAGCGCGGGTCGTTGGAGGGGCCGTATTCCTCGATGCAGACAGGCTGGTAGTAGGTCGAGCCGAGGTCGTCGATGTCGTCCTGAAGGTCGCTGCCTTCATCGCCGTGGCGGGCGATCCACTTGGGCTGGATCTCCCAGTTGTTTCCATCGGGAAGGACCCAGATGGCGGCGAAGGTGGGGTTGTCCTCGTCGCCGTAGGCGCTGGAGCAGATGAGGCGGAAGCCGTCGGCGACCTTGTCCTCGATTTCGTCCTGGTACTCGGCGACGGTCATGTTGTGGCGCGCCGCGTAGGACCAGCCTTCGAAGTTCCTGCGGTATGCGGCGGCGAAGCGGATGTCGCCGGGATCGCCGTAGCCCTGCACCCAGATGGGCACAATGCCCTGGTTCCAGAGATCGTTGGTCCAGCCGTTGTACTCGGCGCTGGTGAGGCCGTAGCGCGTGTCCCAGTCGCCGGCGCCGACGCCATCGTTGACCCAGACGGCGGTGAAGCGCGGATCGGCGCCGGTTCCGGTGGCGTCAACGGAGATGACGCGGAAGCCGAGGTCGAGCAGGTCTTCGAGTTCGGTCTGGTATTCCGCGGCGGTCAGGCCGTGGCGGGCGGCCCAGTTGCCGGGGGCGACGCCATCGTTGACCCAGACGCCCGAGAAGCGCGGGTTGACGTTCGTGCCGTTCACGCTGACGGCGATCGGGCGGTATCCGTTGGGGAGTTCGTTGTCGTAGAAGTCCTGGTAGCCCTGACCGGTCATGCCGAAGTGGGTGATCCACGGCTCGGCCTGAACCTGCACTGAGAGGGCGCACACCGCGGCGAGAGATGCGACTGAAAGGATGCGAGCGTTCATTGAAACCATCTCCTGACGGCCGCCGGTTGGTTTGAGGTAGGCGGCTTTGAGTCCTGTTGTCCGGCCGCACAGCGCTGGCCGTCTCCACCGGGACTCTGCGGGAGGGGGCGGGGATCTCTCAGCAGGGCGCGCTTTTTTCTGAGCATCTTTCTGGTCCGATAGAAATGGCCCTGGGAGGTCGGGAGGGGCGGTTTCGGCGCGCGAAAACGCCGCCGGTCGGGCGCCGGCGGCGTTTCGGGGGGGTGGCCCGGGCCTGGACGATCGCTGGTTGGCTCAGCGGTCGCACTCGCCCCAGGCGCCGAGCATGATGGCCAGGTCGGCAGCGGAGACGACGCCGTCGCCATTGAGGTCGGCGGCGCAGAGGCCGCAGGGGCCCCATGACCCGAGCATGAGGGCCAGGTCCGCGGCGTTGATGGCGCCATCGCCGTTGAGGTCGCCGAAGCGGGCGCAGGGGGGAATGGGCGGGACGATCTGGAGGGCGTCAACGTCGCCGGGCGTGTAGTTGGAGCGGCCGCGGGCCAGGCGGAAGAGGCCGCCGGAGGGGAGGCCGGCGAAGGCGGTTTGCGTGGTGCGGGTCCAGGCGCCGGTTGGGCCGCGCGAGAACTCGGCGATGATGTCGGCCTTGGTCATGTAGAGGCGACCGCCTCGGCTGACTTCGAGGCCGGTGGCGCCGAGGAGATCGACGTGGGTGAAGGAATCGGCGAGGACCGCGGCGCCGGTGTCGGGATTGACGGCGTATTTGAAGGCGCTGCGGCTTTCGCTGGAGGTGAGCCAGACGCCGCCATCGCGCGGATCGACGGCGATGGAGACCTCGCCGGGGAGGGGATCGGCGGGAAGGGGCGCGACGAGGGGCGTGACAGCGGGGAAGAGCGGCGCCGTGGGGATTCTCGGGTAGATGTAGAGGCGCGGCGAGGTGTTGGAATAGGCATAGAGGACATCGGCGCGGTCATCGCAGGCGAGGGCGCTGACGGGCGTGGGCGGCGTCTGGGCGCCTGAGGGGAGCGGGCCGGACCCATCGTCGGCGTTGGGGCGATCGATGCGCACGATCTGAGGGCCATCGAGGATGAAGAGGTTGCCGAAGCGATCGAACGCGGCGCGCCTGGGCGCGACGGCCTGGTGGCGGAGGGCGCGGACCTGGCCGGTGGCGGCGCTGTAGGCGCGGATGACGGGATCCGGGGCGCCGTTGGTCTGGCGCGCGAGGAGGACGTGCTCGCGCGTGAGCGGATCGAGGACGAGGTCGGCGATGAGGATCGCCTGCACGGGGGGATGAGGCTGGACGGGCGGCGTGGCGATGTAATCGAGTTGATTTGGGTCGTGGGTGACGAGGCCGATGTTGTTGATTCCGGTGGAATAGCCGCCGAGGGGCTTGATGTAGGCGTATCCCTCGTACATCGCGACGTGATCGGGGAGGACGGCGTCGTAGTACTCCGCGTAGTCGTTGAGGCGGTAATGGCTGCGGTAGTGGAAGTCGGAGGGCTGCGGGTTGTTCTTCTTGCTCGAGAACTGGCCTGCGACGACGGTCGTATCGTGCTGGCGGCTGAAGAACTGCGACTGGTTGGGGAGATCGAACTCGTAGTAGTCGTCGGCGGGGTCGCGGAATCGCAGTTCGACGCCGGGTCCGGCGTCGCCGGATTCATTGCAGATGACGCCGTTCATGGTCACCATGTGTCCGCCGTTGCGGATCCACGCATTTCCCTGCATGTAAGGGTGGGGCTTGAGTTCGTACCAGCCGACAACGGGGCAGACGAGCGATCCGGTTTTCGCGGCGGTCCATGCCCACACGGGGGGCGGCGCATAGGCGCCGTTCACGGTGTGAAAGCCGACGGTGAAATCGTCCGGGTCGGCGTAGGTATCGAGCCAGGTTTCAACGCCTTCGACGAAGCCATCCCACGAGGTGCCGTTGTAGTGGTCGGTGTCCATGTAGGAGGCCATTTCGAGGATGGCGGCGCTGACTTCGTCGAACGCTGACTGAGATTGCCAGTTCATCGGCGCGAATGGCATGACGCTGGGGAAGCCGTGGCCATCGAGCCAGGCGATCCAGTTGACGGCGGCGGCGGGGACGCAGACGGCGTAGCCGTCGTTGACAAAGCCCTGTCGGATCTGGTCGAAATCGGGGACGAAGCCGATTCCGGCGTTTCCGAGGGTCCAATCGCATCCGCCGGCGCCGGCGGGGGTTGCCGCGGCGAGCGTGGCGGCCATGGCCAGGCTTGCCGCGGTCGCCGTGCGGGCGAAGGAGCGGGTAGAGCGGGCGGGGGAAGTGCGTGCGTTGCTTCGGCGAGCGTTCATCTGAGATCCTCCAGCGGGTTGCCCGGCCGTTTGGGGTGAGCGTGCGCGTGAGCCTCTGTGTGGCGCCGGACGAATGCCAACGGGCCGGCTTCACAGGGTCTCTGCGCGGGGAGGGGCGGATCTCTCAGATGTGTCGCGATTTTTTCGGCGGAAGCCGCGGGGGGGCTGGGCGGCGTTCACTCGGCCCGTTTGAAGAGGTCGAGGAAGCGGCCTTCGTACTCGCGGAAGACGCCGTGGCGATCGAGTTCTTCCTTGAGTTGGAAGGCCTTGTCGCGATCGGTGCGGGCTTCTTCGAAGAGGCGTTCGAGGCGGGCGCGGACGGCGGGGTCGATCGTGGGCTTGGGTTCCTCTTCTTCGTGCTCCTCTTCATCGTCGGCGGGCGCGGGGAGGAAGCCTTCTTCTTCCTCGCCGGAGGCTTCGCGGGCGGCCTGTTTCATGCGGTCGAGGAGGTCGATGAGGGCCTTGTCGACGGTCCGGGCCTGCTCGGCGAGGGGTGTGAGATCGAGTTCGACGCCGGCGAGGGTTTTGAAGATCTCGAGCACGGCCTTGGAGGCCTTTGGATTAGGCACTCCCGCGGCAAAGAAGGGTATTTCCGCAAGGAGGCAGATCGCCGGAATGCCGCGTTCGGCCGCGGCGCCGAGGAGGACGCCGTTGAGGCCGCCGATCTGGCCCTCGTCGAGGGGCTGGACTTCGAGGCGGGCGAGTTCGTTGAGGAGGGCTTGATCGGTGGCGACGGCGCGGAGGCGGGGATCCTGCGAGGGGTGGAGTTGAGAGGCGAGTGAGGCGAAGGTGACGATGCGGCGGATGTTGCGGGCGGCGGCGCGCTCGATGAGGAGGTGGCAGAAGGGATAGGCGCCGACGGAGGGCTGTGCTTCGCCGACGAGGACGTAGAGATCGCGTGCTTTGGCGCCGCCGCGCCATTCGTAGATGACGGTGCGCGGGAGGCGCGGGGCCTTGATGAGGCCCTTTGAGACTTCGACCTGCTGGATATCGAAGTGCTCGCGGGCGGCCACTTCCTCGACCGCGCGCATGCCGAGACGATTGACAAGGAACGCGCCGGCGCCGATGGCGACGTTGCCCATGCCGGGCCATACGGCGACCATCCAGGGTTCGCGGGGTGCGGTTTTGTCTTCCATGCTGTGCGCTCGTCGCCGCTGTGCGCCGGCCCGACCCCCGATCGCGGGGCGTGATCGGGCGACTATATGAGGCTCAGTGCGCGCCGGCCGCGTCGCAAGAAAAAATCCCCCGAGCGGCGGTGGGCGTCCGCTCGGGGGAGAAGAGGTGAGGGGCCGGCTCAGAGCGTCCCGTTGCGGGAGCGCCGGCCCCTCCGGTGGGGCTTGTCGCGGCTGACGTCGCGCCTCGGGGCGCGGGTGTCATGGGCGCGCGTCAGTGCGCGCCGTCCGCCGCAAAGTTTCGTGATCCACCAGACCATCAACCA
Source organism: uncultured Phycisphaeraceae bacterium (assembly GCA_964529265.1). Lineage (GTDB taxonomy): Bacteria > Planctomycetota > Phycisphaerae > Phycisphaerales > UBA1924 > CAZGVW01. The sequence goes on along the minus strand of CAZGVW010000146.1, from coordinate 6,228 downwards.
CCAGACCATCAACCATCAAACCGCCTGGGAAGGGACGCGGGGCCTCAGCGTCCGCAAGTTGTTCCGTCGGGGATCGATTTCCATGGCCCGAGCGGCCGACACGTCCTCGTCGGAGGTCTCCAGCGCACAGCGGACAATCCTGTGTCCGCTGCACGGACGGGGCTCCTTCCACTCGCCGACCAATCTCGCGCGGCCGCACTTGGCCCGCGCGCCCACTTCCCGGCGTCTGGCCCGCTGCGGCTCGGAGCGTCCGCCGCGGGCGATGCATCCGTGATGATTTGTCTTTCGGTCTTCAATCCTCCTGGGCCGGCCGCGGCTCCGCCGCGGCGGGCGTGATTCGGTTTCGAGATCCCTCTCGCTCAACTGCATCCCATGCTGTGTCCGCAGTTCAGGCACTTGTAGCACGCGCCGTTGCGGACGGTGATGGCGCCGCACGTATCGCACGCGGGAGCATCGCCCTGGCAATCGCGGAGCGCGATGGACAGGACGTGGCTCTCCGAGGCGAGCACGGCGCCGGTGGCTTCATCGATTTCGAGTTCCGTTGCGGACTGCTCCATCACTTCGACGACGGCGCCGGAGTGCGGGCGCGCGGTGCGCGCCGCGGGGCCGGGCTTGGTCGAGGCGCCGCCGTTCAGGCGGCCCGCCGCGGGGGCGTGCATGAGCGGGGCGCGGTCCGTGCGCTTCATGCGTCCTTCCCCGGGGGTGCTGGTGGGCGAATCGCCGATCAGGTCGTCGCCTTCGCGGCGGGGCGCGACGGCGTCGCGGTATCCCGGCACGAACTCCATGCCGAGCCAGCGGAAGATGTAATCGACCAGGCTCTTCGCGAAGGGGATATCGCGATTCGTGGTCATGCCCGCGGGCTCGAAGCGCTGGTGCGCGAACTTGTTCACCAGGCTCTCGACGGGCACGCCATACTGCAGCGCCACGCTCACGGCCGTGCCGAGCGAATCCATGAGCCCGCCGATGGTCGAGCCTTCCTTCGCCATCGTGACGAAGAGTTCGCCGGGGCGGCCATCTTCATAGAGGCCGACGGTGAGGTACCCTTCGTGCCCGGCGATGTTGAACTTGTGCGTGACGGAGCGGCGCGTATCGGGCAGGCGGCGCCGCATGGGCCGGTGCACGACCTTCTCGATCTCGATGATGCGCTCGGTGACGGGCATTGTCAGCATGCGCACCTCGGCGTCGGCCAGTCCTCGCCCGGTCTTTGCAGCGTCGCCGGATTCTGCGCCTGCGGATGCTTCGGTGGAAGACTTCCCGGCATCGTCGTCGCTTTTTGAAGAGAGGGGCTGGCTCAGCTTGCACCCGTCGCGGTACAGCGCGTTCGCCTTGAGCCCCAGTTCCCACGAGAGGCGGTACGCGGCCTTGATGTCCGCCACGGTCGCCTCGTTCGGCAGGTTGATCGTCTTGCTGATGGCGCCGGAGATGAAGGGCTGGGCCGCGGCCATCATGCGGATGTGCCCCTCGACGTCGATGAACCGCTTGCCCTTCTTTCCGCAGGCGCTGGCGCAATCGAACACGGCCAGGTGCTCGTCGCGCAGTTGCGGCGCGCCCTCGATGGTCTGCGTGCCGCAGATGATCTCGTTCAGCGCCTCCATCTGTCCCCTTGTGAGTCCCAACGCCCCAGGCAGGTTGAAGTTCGCATCCGACTTCGCAACGGCCGGATCGATGCCTACGCGCTTCAGCCCCTCATCGCCGAGCGTCCAGGCATTGAGCGCGAACTTCAGTTCGAACACCGACGGCAGCGCGCCCCTCAGCGCGTCGAGATCGGCGTCGTTCAATCCCTTCTTCCGCAGATAGTCCTCGAACGTGACGCGCGAGGCGGGATCGACCTTCCCGGTCGGATCCGGCATCGGCGCATCGAGGCTCAGCGTTCCCAGCACATACGTCAGGATGTCCTTCACTTCCGCCGGCGTGTAGCCCAGCGCCTCGAGCGCGGGTTTCAGCGATGCGTTGGCGATCTTGAAGTAGCCGCCGCCGGCGAGTTTCTTGAACTTGACCAGCGCGAAATCGGGCTCGACGCCGGTGGTGTCGCAATCCATGAGAAGGCCGATCGTGCCGGTGGGCGCGATGACCGTGACCTGCGCGTTGCGGTAGCCGTGCTGTTCGCCGAGCGCCAGCGCCTCATCCCACGCGATCGTGGCGCGGCTCAGCAGGTCGCCCGCGTTGGCGAGCGGGGCGGCGCCGGCCGCGGCATGGTCGATCGGCACGGGGCGGATGCGGAGCGATTCGTAATCGCCCAGGCTCCCCTTCGCGTGGCCGGAGCGCGCGCCGTGCGCGGCCCGGCGGTGATTCCGGATGACGCGGAGCATGTCCTCGCGATTGTCGGCGAACTTCGCGAAGGGGCCGAGCGCCTCGGCCATCCGCGCCGACATGCGGTAACTGCGCCCGCAGAGGATCGAGGTGAGCACGGCGCACAGGGCGCGGCCCTCTTCCGAATCGTACGGAACGCCCGCCTGCATGAGCATGGCGCCGATGTTCGCGTGGCCGAGGCCGAGCGTGCGGTATTCGTAACTGCGGCGGGCGATCGCCTCGCTCGGGAACGCGGCCATGAGGACGCTGATCTCGAGCACGATCGTCCACAGATCGATCGCGTGCTCATACGACGCGACGTCGAATCGCCGCGACGTCGAATCGTAGAACTTCAGCAGGTTGAGAGACGCAAGATTGCACGCGGTGTCGTCGAGGAAAAGATATTCAGAGCATGGGTTACTTGCGTTGATCCGCCCGCCCTTCGGGCACGTGTGCCAAGCGTTGATCGTTCCATCGAACTGCACGCCGGGATCGGCGCACCGCCATGCGGCGAAGCCGATCTGCTCCCACAGGTCCGCGGCCGGGATGTTCTTCGCCACCTCGCCGTTCGTGCGGTTCGTCAGCGCCCACTCCCCGCCGCGCTCCAGCGTTTCGAAGAACGAATCCGGGATGCGCACGGAGTTGTTGGAGTTCTGCCCGCTGACGGTCTGGTACGCCTCGCCGTTGAAGTCGTAGTCCAGTTTCAGGCCCAGGCGCTCCGCGGTTTCGCGCTGCTCCTTCGGCAGGCGCTTCATGCCCTCGACCATCGCCGCGACCTTGATCTCCTCCCGCGCCTTCCAGTTGATGAACTTCTCGATGTCCGGGTGATCGAGATCGAGGCACACCATCTTGGCGGCGCGGCGCGTGGTGCCGCCGCTCTTGATCGCGCCCGCGGCTCGGTCGCCGATCTTGAGCCAACTCATCAGCCCGCTGGATTTCCCGCCGCCCGAAAGCGGCTCATCCTCGGCCCGAAGCGCAGAGAAGTTCGTCCCCGTGCCCGAGCCATACTTGAAGAGCAGCGCCTCGCGCATCCAGAGATCCATGATCCCGCCGGGCTTCACGAGGTCATCCGAAATCGACTGGATGAAGCACGCATGCGGCTGGGGGTGCGAATACGCATCCGGCGCGAGGCCGATGGCGCCCGTGGCGGGATCGGCGACGAAGTGCCCCTGCGCGGGGCCGGTGATGCCATACGCCCAGTTGAGCCCGGTGTTGAACCACTGCGGCGAGTTGGGCGCGGCCATCTGGTGCAGCATCATGTGCGCCAGTTCGTCGGAGAAGGCCTGGGCGTCAGCCGCGGAATCGAAATAGCCGTGGGATTCGCCCCAGTGCCGCCAGCACCCGGCGAGACGGTGGATGACCTGGCGGGCGGAGGTCTCGGGGCCGGTCTGGTCACGGCTCTGGAGAGCCGTGCCACCAGGCGCCGTGCCGCCGGCGGGCTGGGGCACGCCCGCCTTGCGGAAGTACTTGCTCACCATGATGTCGGTCGCCAGTTGCGACCACGACTCGGGCACTTCCGCGTCCTTCATCTCGAAGACCACGGAGCCGTCCGGATTGGTGATGCGCGACGACCGCTTCGCCCACTTGACGGTGGAGAAGGGATCGATTCCGGCCTTGGTGAACTTCCGGGTGATCTTCATGCCGTTCCCATGCGCATACTGCGTTTCGCGATCCTTGCGATTCGTTTGGCGACGCGTCTCTCTCGTCCTCGCTTTTCCTCGCCCCAGGCCTTCAGGCCTCCTGCCTATCCGCCCGGCGCCGTCCGCCGCGGCGTCCCGGGGGCGCCTCCGCCGTCACCCGTCTGCGACCCGCCCGGCCCCTGCTTCGCGTCGCCGCGCTTCGGGCCGAACTTCGCATCCTCCGCGGCTTGAGCCTTCTCCTCCTCGGTCTTGGCCGTGGGAGGGGGCTTCTTGGCGGAGCGTTTGTCTTTGGAGAATCGGGATTGCTTTTTGTTGACCATTGATCACCTAGCCAAAGGCTCGGGCTTCCGAACGCACAGGAGAGCAACTGCGCAACGCCCTCTCGATACAGGCCTCGCATCTAGGTCCACATGCAAACGGCGTCGAACAAACCCCTCCGGAATCCAATCCCACCCAGACTTCCAAGTCTTGCTCTGGAGGGCTTCTATTACCGTTGAGTCCTCACGGAATCCCCGCCACTCTCGACTCCATAGCCGGCCCTTCTCGAAGTTGATTACCGGGAGAACTGCAACCCCCTTGTCGGCTTGTGGCGACAATCGCACGAACGCCGCCGCCAAGCGAGCGATTTCTCGCCACCGGCGGAGCGCGGCAGAGAGACTTACTTGAAACTGAGAGGAAACGGCGCGCAAAGCCGCAAGCGATAGCTCGCGACCCGCAACAGATGCTCCGAACATCGACGTTGGCATGAGCAATCTTGATGCGATTAGGTCGCACAACCGCTCTTCGTCATCATTTCGGAACTCATCAAACAGCGACCGATTGGCTGTGTGCTTGAGTTCAGGGAGGACGCTGAAGACTGCAGCGTGAGCGATCTCATGCGCAAGCGAAAACCGCCTCCTCAATGGGTCCTGATCGATAGCCAGCACGACCTTGTAGCCTCCGTTAGCCATCGGGGACAACACGCCGTCGCAGGGCAACACGTCGTACTCGATTCGTCGCACACTAAACAGATCGCCTATTGCCTCAAGGTCCACGGGTGCCTGAGGGCGGCCAAGCGGCGCCAAGCGCCTTGACAGTAGCACGTCGACTGCATTCGCGAGGTCGTGTGCCGAGAGGCGGTCCGTAAAAATGTCGTTCAAGTCTTCAGGAATCATTGCGCGAAATCTGCGTTGAGCATCAGTCCCTCGGCCGAAACAGAGGATCCCCGTCCTTCATGCGAATCACTTCCTCGTCGCACCACGCAAACGTGACGGCTTGGTACCTGTAGCGGAGCCTACCATCAACGTCGGCGGCCACCAGTTTCTCAAAAGCCTGCTCACGATCAAGCATGCGTCGAGCGAGTTCATCTTCGACGTCCCGAGAGAAACCCCTCGCACTACAATACAAGCGCACAACGCGCCTATCCGCCCGAAATTCTTCGAGTCCCATCACAATTCCTTATCCGCGGGGCGGATACGGATCATTACCGTAGCTGTTCCGCTCCCGTATCTTGCCATCCCGCCCCTGTACAACCATTTCAGAATGAAGCGCCTTTGCCTGTTGCCTGGCAACCTCGATTGCCTCTCGCTGGGTCCGGTGAATCGACGACGCGCGAGAGTCCCCTTCACCACGAACTGCCCATCCCTCATCCGCCGGAACAACCCATTGATTCTTGTTCATCGTTTCCTCCAGGAAGCCCCAACCGCTTGCTTTCTGCAATGGCCTGGCAGAGCGCTAACTCCGCCAAGCTATGGCGTTCTCGACCTACTTCGGAGCGTTGGTCTCGCCATCCTAATACCCTTTCAGTTGTTGATTGCGTCATTCGATCTTGGTGTGTGCGTCGGCAGCTTCTACCTCCTTCCTCTATTTCCGAGATCCAGAGAACGGTCTTGTAGAACCCAATTCCTTGCTAGAGAATCAGGAGCATCGAGTGAAAACCGTTCTTGAGGCTCAGCCTCTCCATCCATTGCGGCGGGCGTTGTCCTCACAGTCACTGCGATTCACATAGCCTTCACTTGCCGCGCCGACGATCCGCCCGTTTGCGGCCGTTCGACGCCACCGCCAAAGACCAGCGGCATCCCTGTAGAACTCCCATTTGTCAGTCAAGGGATTTCTCCTTTTAAAAAGAGTATCTTCGGACTATCCCGAATCCGGGGCATTAGGCACAAGCATGTGTTTCTCCTTCCTTTGCGTATCGCTCGACTTGCGTCGGGCGTTCAATCCACTCTCGGTAAGGTGAGCCCCCTCTGATCCTGATACTTCCCCCCCTTATCCGCATAACTCACCGCGCAAATCCTGTCCGCCTTCAGGAACACCAGCT
>CAZGVW010000145.1:0-11336 GCA_964529265.1 uncultured Phycisphaeraceae bacterium | reverse complement strand
CCGCCGGGGGCGGTGCGGTTGAACCACTCTATGAACCGTGTCATTTCTTGCGGTATCCGGCCCGAGGGCGGCGCCTCGAAGTGGACGCTCGGCGCGTCGATAGGTCCCGAGACGACCTGCATCGGCTCGGCGTGCGTGCGGTAGCGCCCCACGTCACGGAGGTCTGTCCGGCCGTGCATCAGCATCCTGTGCCAGGCGAAGAGGGTCGCCCTGTCGAGAGGGTCCGCGGAGTATCGGAACAGGTGGACCATCATCTCGCCGACGCCCTGCTCGGCGGGCTTGACCGTACGCCGGTCGGAGGCGAGCCCGAGCTGGCGGCGGATGGAGGATTGGACACTCTCGCGGTCGAGGATTTCCCCCTCGATGCGAGAGGTCGTGACCGCCTCGTCGCTCATGGCCTCGACGATGAGGAGGTCGTGGTCGCCTCCATCCAAGTGCCGGACGGCGCCGATAAACTGGCCGCCAGCCAGCAAGAATCGCCCCTCGGCCTTCTCCAGCCGGGTGTCGTCCCAAGTAAGCCTGGGCCAATCGGGTTGCTGCCAGTTCCATTTCATGAGCGATAGACCCGCCGTTTTATCGCTCACAATAGCACGATTCTTGAGCGATAGCAATGGTCTCTATCGATCAGCGGCGGCGCTGTATGGGTCAGGGCGGGTGGATGAGGCGGTGCGGGGGCTGAGGCGGGCGGCGGCGGGGATCCGCTGAATCGGGCGGGGTACGAGCGGCAGATTCAGGCGATACGGCGCGGGGGGTGAGGCGGGCGGGGGGCAGACCGCGCGGACGAGACTCACGAGCGGTTGTGCTCCTGCCCAGAGGCCCCGCGCACGTGCTCTCCGCACTCAGGGCACACACTCGGCGCAATTCCCTGAAGGGAATACCCACAGCCTCCACAAAGCCCGCGCCACTCCCGGATGCGACGCCAAAGGGCCAGCGATGCTGCCCGAGAGAGCCAGAAAGCGACCGGTAGCGGAAGCGCCCAGGCAACAATATTTACCGCCGTTCGCCAAACGCTCCAAGCGACCTCGAACGTTGCTGGATACGAACGCATGACATCCGCCTCCGCCAAATAAAGCGTCAGGCCTCGATAAACTCTCGATGGCTCCTTCTCGAAATCCTGGATGCAATACTCTACCTGGGAAGGCAGCGGGAACCCGTAGCCTGCGCTCGACACTATCTCGTGCCGGCCTCGCGGCAATCGAACCCAAGAAGGCAACGCCTTCGTGTTCGAGTGAATGACGTAGTATCGCGGCGCATAGATTGGTTCAAAAATGCTTCGATGCATGACCTGATACAAGCTTATCCAATACCTCGAACTGCTTCTCTTGACGTAGAAGTCGGTCTCGGCGGACCACAAATCGACCGACTGAGGGACGCCGTTCATGGGGAAGTACCCAGGCACGACAGAGGCGATGCGATGAAACATGCCGCTTCGCAATGACGTGGGAATGAGAATGCCGCCAACGACACCGATGGCGATTCCACATAGGACGGCGACAACACTCGACGCGCGGATACGTCGCTTGGTTCGGAGATATGCTCTTGCTCGCATGCGATGTCCCGAAGGCTACGCCTGCGCCGCGCCCTGACTCAACTCCGGCTCCAGTGCGCCGCCGGTCCAGACCCAGCGGATGGCGCGGCGGATGTCGTCGCCGATGACGAGGAGGGCGGGGAGGAGGATGAGCGTCAGGAAGGTGGCGCTGATGAGGCCGAAGGAGATGGTGATGGCCATGGGGATGAGGAAGTGCGCCTGGAAGGATTGCTCGAGCATGAGGGGGGCGAGGCCGAGGACGGTGGTGAGCGTGGTGAGGAGGATGGCGCGGAGGCGATCGGGGCCTGTGATGAGCGCGGCTTCCATGACGGAGTGGCCCTGGGCGCGCTTCTCGTTGTAGAAGTTGATGAAGACGAGGGCATCGTTGACGACGATGCCGGAGAGGGCGACGAAGCCGATGAGGGAGAGGATCGTCATATCGAAGCCCATGACGAGGTGTCCCCAGACGACGCCGATGATCGAGAAGGGGATGGCGAAGAGGACGATGATGGGCTGGGTGTAGGAACTGAAGAGCCAGGCGAGGGTGACGTAGATGAGCCCGCAGGCGGCGAGCATGCCGATGGGGAGCGTGCGGAAGGAATCGGCGAGGTCCTTCTGGCGGCCCCGGGGGATGATCTGGATGCCGGGGTTGTCGCGCTCCAAGGTTTCGAGGAAGGGCGCGAGTGAGGCGACGACCTGCTCCGGGTTGGCGCGGGAGCGATCGACATCGGCGGTGACGGTGACGGCGCGCTGACGATCGAGGCGGCGGACGGTGGCGTAGCCGTGGCCTTCGTCGAGGCGGGCGACTTCGCTCAGGGGGACGGCGCGGCCGTCGGGCGTGAAGACGCGCATGGCCTCGATGGCGGCGAGGCTGCGGCGATCGGATTCCTCGAGCATGACGCGGACGTCCACGTCTTCCTTGTGGCCGGCGAAGGTGTGGGCCTCGAGTCCGAAGACGGCGGCGCGGATCTGGAGGGCGAGGTTCGCGTTGGTGAAGCCGAGTTCGGAAGCGCCGTCGCGGAGGGTGATCCGGAGTTCGCGCTTGCCGGCGTCGGCGTCGTCGGCGACGCCGAAGACGCCTTCGTACTCCTCGAGTTCGGCCTGGATGGCGGAGGCGACGGCGCGGAGGCGCTCGCTGCTCACGTCGCCGGCGACGGTGAGGGTGATGGGCGGGCCGGCGGGGCCGCCCTGGAGGGCTTCGAAGCGGAGGCTCTTGACGCCGGGGATGGGGCCGAGATCGTTCTGGATGGCGACGACGACCTGATCGCTGCTCCGCTCGCGGCGCTCGACGGGGTGAAGTTCGAGCCAGACCTGGGCGCGGTGGCCCTGGGCGATGCCGCCGCCGCCTTCGGCGTCCTGCCGAGCGCCGACGACGGCGAAGACGGACTGGACTTCGGGCGCGCGGAGGCAGGCGGCTTCGATCTGGCGCGCGACCAGATCGGTGGCGGCGAGGGGCGTGCCGACGGGCATGGTGAGATCGGCGGTGACGGTTTCGCTATCGGCGGCGTCGAAGAAGACGAAGGGGACGCGGCCGCCGGCGACCATGCCGAGGGAGGCGATGACGGCGGCGAGGCCGACGATGACGGTGAGGTAGCGGCGGCGGAGGCAGAGGCCGAGGAGGCGGGCGTAGGCGGGGGCGATCGTGCGCTGGAGGACGAAGAAGCGGACGGCTTCGAGGGCTCGGGAGACGCGGCGGAAGGGGCCGGGGCGGCGGCGCTCTAGGGCGCGCAGGCTGTGGGCCATGTGCGCGGGGAGGATGAGGAGGCACTCCAGGAGGGAGATGGTGAGGGCGATCATGACGACGAGGGGCAGGACGCCCATGAGATCGCCGATGCGACCCTCGATGAGGCGCAGGGGGAGGAAGGCCCAGATGGTGGTGAGGACGGTGGCGACGACGGGCCACTCGACCTGGGTGGCGCCGCCGATGGCGGCGGACTCGGCGGGCTCGCCGCGTTCGTGGCGGGCGGTGATGTTCTCGGCGACGACGATGGCGTCGTCAACGAGGAGGCCGAGGACGATGATCAGGCCGAACATGGTGAGGAGGTTCAGCGAGACATCGAGGAAGTGCATGGCGGCGAGCGTGCCGAGGATGGAGATGACGAGGCCGATGGTGACCCACATGGCGACGGTGGGCGTGAGGAAGAGCAGGAGCGTGATGAAGACGAGCACGCCGCCGGCGAGGGCGTTGCGGGAGAGGAGTTCGAGGCGCTGGGAGACGAAGCGGGCGAGATCGGTGTGGGTGGAGACTTGCGCGGCGCCGAGTCCGGGGCGGGAGAGGCCGAGTTCGTAGGCGGCGAGGCGGTCGGAGACAGGTGCGCCGCCCCCGGAAGTCGGATTGGGGCGCAAGGAGGCGAAGCGCTCGCCCCAGGTGCGTTCGAGGGGCTCGCGCATGCGGCCCGCGGCATAGGCCTTGACGAGGGCGGACATGCGCACGGCGTCCTGCTCGCCCACGGCATAGGCGGTGAGCGAGACGCAGGGCTTGCCCTGGAAGCGGGTGCGGAGATCGACGTCGGCGAAGGTTTCGGAGACGGTGGCGATTTCATCGAGGCGGATGGGGCGGCCATCGGGCGCGGCCTTGACGATGATGCGGCGAATGGCGTCGGAGCGCTCGTCGATGGGCGTCGTGCGGACGGTGACATCGAGGCGCGGGGAGCGGACGGCGCCGCCCGGGGCTTCGGCCATGGCGGCGCCGATGCGCTCGGCGACGTAGGGGAGGCCGACGCCGTGCTGGACGAGGGCGGCTTCGCGGACTTCGACGGCGATTTCATCGGTGCGGACGCCGGAGACGAAGACATCGCCCATGTCGGGCAGCGTGCGGATGTCGTCGCGCATGGCGCGGATGGCGTCCTTCATGCTGCGCTCATCGACGTCGCCATAGAGCGTGAGGTTGATGACGGGGATGTTGGGCTCGAAGGATTCGACGGTGATGCGCTCCGACTGCTCGGGGAGGTCCTGGAGGGCATCGATCTTGCGCTTGACCTGGGCGACGGCGTCCTCGATGGCGACGCCGGGGAGGAACTCGACCTGGAGTGTGGCGGCGCCTTCGACGACGGTGGAGTTGATCTCCTTGATGTCGCGGATGTCGGCGATGGCGTCCTCGATCTTGACGGCGAGGGCGCGATCGATTTCTTCGGGGGAGGCGCCGGGGTAGGGCGCGGCGATGAGGACCATGTTGGGGCGGACTTCGGGGAAGAACTCGCGGCGGAGCGTGACGCCGAAGACGAGGCCGGCCCCGATGATGACGAGCATCACGAGGTTGGCGACGACGGGCTTGCGGACGCCGAAGGAGGAGACGCTCATGGCCCCGCCCCCGGAATCGGATCACCCGGCGCGGCTGCGCCATCGCGCGTGATGCGCGTGGCGGCGCTTCCCGGGGCGGGGGCGGGGGCGGCGTTCCCGTTAACTTCGGCGGCGGCGACCATGGCGCCGGCGGGGAGGTCGTCGAGGTTGGAGATGATGATGCGCTCGCCGGGCTCGACGCCGGATTCGAGGACGGCCCACTGGGTTTCGGCGGGGTCGAGCGCGGGGAAGGAGGCGTCGATGAAATAGGCGACGCGGACGGGGCGCGGGGCGGCGCGGCCGGCGTCGTCGATGATCATGACGCGATCGGCTGAGACGGCGGTGCGCGGCGCGACGATGCGGGCGTGGACGTCAGAGGTCGTCACTCGCGCGGTGACGAAGCGGCCGGGCAGGAGCATGGCGCCGGCGGTGGGGTCGTCGCGCTGTTTGGTTTCGGCGAAGACGAGGATGGTGCGGGTCTGCGCATCGGCCTCGGGGGAGATGCGGCTCACGCTGCCGCGCCATTCCGCGGTGCCGGCGCCATCGGCTTCAAGAAGGACTTCGTCGCCCAGGCGCACGGAGCCGAGCGCGGAGACGGGGAGGCGGATGGGGGTCTCGATGCGCTCGAGGTTGACGATGCGGGCGACGGGCTGGCCGATGGCGAGTCGCTCGCCGCGGTCGGCGTCGAGGGATTGGATCCAGCCGGAGATGGGGGCGGTGATGCGGGTGCGGCGGAGGTCGATATCGGCGAGGGCGGCGCCGGCTTCTTCGAGGTTGATCTGGGCGATGAGGCGCTGTCGGCGCGTGGGAATGAGGAGGAAGCGCTGGCGGAGGTCCTCTTCTTCGCGCTGGATGCGGGTGAGTTCGCGGGAGAGGCGCTTGATCTCGGCAGCCTGCGCGGCGCCGCGGGCTTCCGCGGCTTTGAGGCGCTCGAGTTCCCACTGGGTGAGGCTGGTGGCTTCGGCGGCGAGGCGGACGGATTCCTTGAGCGACTCTTCCTCGACGGCGAGGCCTTCGAGTTCGGAGGAGAGCGAGGAGACGAGGCCCTGGGCGCGGGCGAGGCGCTGCTCGTACTCGGAAGGGGCGAGGGCGATGATGAGTTCGCCCTCTTCGATGCGCGCGCCCGGGAGGATGCGCGCGGGGCGCTCGATGACGACGCCGGAGACTTCGGCGGAGAGATCGGCGAGGTCGAGGGCGCGGGCCGTGCCGAAGCCCTCCCACTCGCGCGCGAGTTCGACGGGCGCGGCCTCCATGACGCGCACGGTGCGGACGTGCTCGCGCTCGGGAACGCGCGGGGGCTCGCGGCGCGTGGCGACGAGGACGCTGAAGATCGCGAGGGAGATCGCGAGGATGACGACGCCGAGGAGGGCGCGCACGATGAGCGCGAAGACTCGGGCGGGACGGCGTTTCGAGTTCGTGGACATGGCGGAGGGCGCGTCGGCGGGGCAAGGGGGAGGAAGTGTAGTGCGGGCCTGGTGTTCGAGCGGGAGGGCGTCTGGAGTCGCCTCGGGGCGAAGTTTCCGGTCCGTTGGTGAAAGCGTGCGCATCCCTGTTGCAAACCCCCGGGGAGAGGGCAAGAATAGGCCCGCGCCGTGACGAAGAGGCGCCCGGCGCGAGTCGCCGAGATGGCCGCGTACCCAAGTGGTCCAAGGGGACGGATTGCAAATCCGTTATTCGTGGGTTCGAATCCCACCGCGGCCTTTGGATTGGAGCGAAGATGGAGTCGGCCGCGGGGCGGGCGCGGTTCACGGGCCCGCACGGAATCCGCGGAGCCGCGACTACATGCTCATCCGCTTGAACAGGGGCTCGGGGATCAGCCGCACGGCGAGCATGATGAAGCGCCAGAACCAGGGCGTGTAGACGATGTTGCGCCCGCGGTCGGCGGCGCGGACGATGGATTTCGCGACGCGCTGCGGCGAGGCGACGAGGAAGAGGCCTTCGCGGCCGTAGATGGCGGCGGTGTCCACGAAGCCGGGCTTGACATCGGTGACGGGCACGCCGGCCTTGTGCAGGCGGTTGCGGAGGCCCTGGATGTGCGCGGAGAGGCCCGCCTTGGCGCCGCCATAGACGTAGTTGCTCTGCCGGCCGCGGTCGCCCGCGACGGAGGAGACGACGCAGATGAATCCGCGGCGGCGCTCTTCGAAGCGGTTGGCGGCGGGGGTGAGCAGGCGGACGACGGAGAGGTAGTTGGTTTCGATGATGCCTGCCGCGGCGTCGGGATCGGCGAGGGCGCGCTCGTGCGAGCCGACATCGCCGTGGAAGACGTAGAGGCCGGCGAGTTCGCCGGCGCAGGCCGCTTCGGCGCGATCGATGAGCGAATCGGCGCTGTCGGGGTTGCGGGCGTCGAAGGGGATTTCGCGAACTTCGGTGTTGAAGCGGATGCGGATGTCCTGCGCGATGAGGCGGAGTTCTTCGATGTCGCGTGCGGCGAGGATGAGTACCTCGCCACGCGCGGCGAGGCGCTCCGCGGCTGAGCGGGCGATGGGCGACGTGGCGCCGACGATGAGGAGTGCGCCGCTGCTCATGATTCGACGATCTCCAGGCGTCGCGCGAGGGAGGAGGTGAGGAGGCCATCCGGATCGAGGCGCTGCTTCACGCGGCGGAACTCATCGAGGCGGGGGTACATCGCGGCGAACGGCGCGGCGGTGAGGCAGGAATCCTTGCCGGCATAGATGCGGCCGCGGTGCTTGAGGACCACATCGTGCAATCCGCGGACGAAGTCGAGGGTTGTTGAGCCGCGATTTGGCAGATCGAGCGCGAGCGTGACGCCTTCGCGCGGGAAGGAGAGCATCCCGTCGCTCTGCGGGCCGAATCGCTTGAGGACGGCGAGGAATGATGCGCGGCCGGATTTCGAGAGCGCTTCGAGCAGTTCGACGAGGCCGTCGCGGGCGCGTTCCGGCGGCAGGACGCACTGGTGCTGGAGGTAGCCGCGGCGGCCATAGAGGCGGTTCCAGTGGAGGATGGCGTCGAGGGGGTAGAAGAAGGAATCGTACGGCTGGATGGAGACGCGATCGCGCTGGCGGGCGTAGTAGAGCGAGTTGAAGGCGCGCATCGACAGCGGATTGAGCGCGAACGAAGGGAAGTTGAGGGGAACGGTGTGCTTGCGGGGGAGGCGCGGCTGCAGGGGGCGATCGCGAAGCGATTCGGGCAGGTCGGCGGCGGGGCAGTGGTCGCCCTGCATGAGGACGGAGCGCCCGAGGGCGCCGCCGGAGGCGAGGCAATCGATCCAGGCGACGGAATAGTGATGATCGCGATCGGTTCGCGCGAAGCGATCCAGCGCATCGTCGAGGTCGCGGGCGCGCTCGGTGTGGACGCGGAAAAAGGCGGATTCGACGCGGCGGAGGCGGAGGCGGGCGCTCACGATCATGCCCGTGAGGCCCATCCCGCCGAGCGTGGCGTGGAAGGCGTCGGGGTCGTGCTCGCGGGAGCAGGTGAGGAGGCGCCCGGCGCCGGTGAGGAGCGTGATCTCAGTGATGAAGTTGGCGATCGAGCCATCGCGATGGTGGTTCTTGCCGTGAACGTCGTTGGCGATCGCACCGCCGAGCGTGACGAACTTGGTGCCGGGCGAAACGGGGAGGAAGAAGCCGCGTGGGAGCAGGCACTCGATGATTTCGGCGAAGGAGACGCCGCCTTCGGCTTCGAGTTCGCCGGTGGACTCATCGAACGAAACGAACCGGTTCATCCGGACGTGCGATGAGACGCAGCCGTTCTGATTGAGTGCGCAATCGCCATAGGCGCGGCCGAGGCCGCGCGGGATGAGGCCGCCGAGTTCGGACGAAGCGTTGAGGATCGCGGGCAGATCGCGGCGGCGCTCCGGCCGGAAGACCCGGCACTCCTGCACGGGGTGATTGTTGTAGCCAGCGAGGCGCTGCACGACGGCGCCCGGCGCGGAGGGCGCGGGTGGGGCCGGGGCCGGGGGCGCGGGCGCGATCCGCCCCGCGATCGGCGAGCGGTCTTTGTCTGTGGGCAGCGTGCTCATGGCGTGGGAAGCGTCTCGCCGGACAGTATCGACCGGTACAGCGTCGCGCCCGAGAGGGTGAGTTCGATGAGTGCGAGTGTGAGCGGGCCGGAGAGGCGGATGAGCTGATGTTTCGGGCTTACCGGACCGGTTCCGGCCGCGGAACGGCCGATGGCCAGCGCGGCGAGCCACGCGAGGAGGATGAGCAGCATGGGCTCGAAGTAGCGCTGAAAGGCGAGGGTGGTCGCGGATTGGGCGGCGGTCCAGGCGAGAAGGCCGAAGAGCAGGATCGCGGCTTCGCGAGCGCGGCCCGCGGCTGAGGCGGCGCGCCAGGCGCGGATGATGATGACGCCGCCCAGGGCCGCGAGGGGCGGGAAAACGATGGAGCGGTCGGCGACATCCGGGAGCCGGCGCACGAGTTCCCAGATCGGGCCGCCCCAGCGGCCATGGGCCATGTCGTAGGAAGTCGGGAAGACGAGCGCGAGGGCGGCGCCGGTGAGCGCGGCGGCGATGGTGGCGCGGTCGATGCGCAGCGCTTCGCGCCATGACCGAGCGAAGCACGTGAGGAAGAACGCGCCGAAAGCGCCGAAGAGCGCCAGAGCGAGCGCGAACTGCATCGGGTTGGCGCCGGCCACTTCCTGCTCGTGAATCGCGCTGAGGCTCGGCGGCGTCAGGCCGCCCCAGAGGGCGACAAAGGCGCCGACGACGATGAAAGGGCCGGCGAGCGCGGCCGCGGCGAGAATCGTTCGCGCCCAGCCGGTGCGCAGGTGCGGTGGGAGCACGATCGAGCGCGGTGCGCGGGCGCCGAGGGGACTCATGAGGAGAATCGCAGCGCCGACGGGCGCGGCGACCCAGAGATGAATCTGACGGACGAGGACGGCGATCGTGGCGTAGAGGGCCCAGCGCGCGGCGCGGACGGGGGTGGGCGGGATCATGGCCGCGCCGCCGAGGGCGAGGGCCACGAAGAGGAGGGCCGCGTTGTCGGTGACGAGCCAGATGGCGCCGCCCAGGAAGTATGGGCAGAAGAGGAGCGGCGCGGCGAGCGCGAACGCGGGCCAGCGCCCAACGAACAGGGCGGCGCAGCGCCACACGACCAGGACCAGGCCGAGGCTGAACAGGCTCGAGATGATCTGGAGGGCGCGCCAGTCCTCGGTGACGAACCGCCGAGCCGCGGCCATCGCGAGGTGGTACCCGGGCGTGGTGGCGGAAGAATAGTCCGAAACGTCGGGGCGCGGCCACTGCTCGGCCATCTGCTCGACCGCGGGCGCGTGGAAGCGCATCTGGTCCTTGGCTTCGCTCGTGGCGCCGCGCCCGCTGTATGCCGCGGGCCAGACGAGGAGCGCGAAGATCGCGCAGAGGAGCAGAGCGGGCGCAAGCGCCGCGAGGGGCCGACCTTCGCGCGAAGGCGTCATGCTCGGGATGGTACCTCGGGGTTACGAGACGTCCGCGGCGACGGCGCGCTCCGCCTGCCTCGGCTGGTGGTGAGGCGCCGCGGCGGCCGAATCGCGCTCGCGGAAGGAAGCGCCTTCCCGCCGTGGGTACGCCGCGCGAGGCGGCGCGGTTCGAGCCGCTTCGCGGACCGGCGTTCGCCGCACGAGTTCGAAGAGGCCCGGGGCGGCGCGGCGGGCGGCCCAGCGGAGAAAGAGGCGCCACGCCCGTGGATTTCGGACCCTTGCCGCGCGGTCAATGGCGACCCTCATCCGACCGGAGCGCAGGTCATGCGCAGCGCGGATGAGTTCGAGTTGCGCCAGAGAAGTCTCGAGCGAAGGCGCGTTGCGGTCGCGCAGGCGCTGGTGGATGAGGTGGCGCAAAGTTGCGAACTCGGCGTCGAGCGCACTATTGGTCATGCGGCTGGTGATGGTCTCGTGCGAACCTTGGCGCAGCGTGGTGAGGGGCTCGTTCACGAGAAGAGCATCTCCGTGATCGAGCAGTCGCACGTACCACCACGAGTCCACGCCGCTCACGAGTCCGTGCGCATCTTCCATGGGCGCCCGGAGCGCGGAGGCGCGGCGGACGAGCGTCTGGGTGGGGGTTCCGAGATCCACGTCCTGCATGAACATCGCCAGGAGCGCATCCGCGGCTCGCAATCGCTCCACCGGAGCGCGGAAGCCGCGGCGCTCGGGGCGCGGGGGGCGATCGCCGGTGCGCCGGAAGGCGAGGCATCGCGCGAGGGCCACCGGGGCCTCGCCCGATGTGCGGGATGAATCTGCAGCGTGAACCGCGGCGAGCATGCGCTCGAGGCAGTCGGGCGCCAGCGCATCGTCATCGTAGAGGGGCTTGATCCACTCGCCGCGGGCGGCGTGGATGAGCGCGTTCATGTTTCCGCGCTGGCCGCGCTCGCCGGGGTTCTTCATGGCGCGGATGCGCGGATCGAGGCCTGCGAGTTCCTGCGCGACGAGCCAGCCTTTTCCGGGGGTTCCGGGGGAGGGTTCGTCGTCGCTGATGAGCAGTTCCCAGTCGTCCAATGACTGGGCGAGGACACTCTCCACCGCTTCGCGCAGCATCGCCGGTCTGCCGCACGTGGGCGTGAGCACACTGACCATCGGGCGCTGAACGAATGGCGCGGACATG
>CAZGVW010000144.1:0-2803 GCA_964529265.1 uncultured Phycisphaeraceae bacterium | reverse complement strand
GACGATGGCGAGGATGAGGCCGAGCAGGCCCATGCCGCCCGCCTGCACCGCGCCCATGCGGAAGATCAGAAACCCGAAGATGCCGACGAGCGCCTGCGCCATCGTCCTGAGATCGACAATCGGCATGCCCGGCGCGAGCGCCGTGATCTCGCGCTCGAGCCGCCCGGCGAGCGCCGCCGGGTCGCCGGCCGCGCGGACGATCACCGTCCGAATCGACATGTCGCGTACGACCGGCAGATAGATGTAGGGCCTGGGCGACTCGAAGACGACGACGTACTTGCTGTCGCGCGCGACGCCGACGACTTCGAGCAGCGGTTCTTTGAGGTCATGGAGGCGGAAGCGCTTGCCGATCGCGTCCTCGCCAGGCCAGTGCATCCCTGCGAGCGATTCGTTGACGATGGCGATTCGCCGCGTCGCCGCATGCTGCTGCTCGTCGTCTTCCCTGAACGGCCGCCCGCGGACGATCGGAATGCCCATGACGTCGAAGTAGTCGTGGCCGACGTGGTTGAGAAACGACGCCTGCGGCTGCGCATCGGCCGGCACCGGCCGTCCCTCGATGTAGATCGCGCCGCCGGCGATCAGATGGCTCATCGGTGGCGCCAGGCAGACGGACACCGACTCGACGTCGGACCAGCCGGAGATCCGCCGCTGAAGGTCCTTGTAGAACTCATTGATTCGATCTTCGTCGTAGCCGACCTGCTTCGGATCGAGCCGGACGGAGATCAGCCTGTCCGCATCGAACCCGAGATCGATGTCCTCCGCCGACGCCAGCGTGCGAATGAACAGCCCGGCGACCACGAGCAGCGCGAACGCGCCGGCAATCTGCCCGACGACGAGCAGACGCCGCACACGCTGGCGATCGATCGCGTCCGAGCTGCCCTTCCCGCCATCGTGCAGCGCACCGCGCGCATCGGCGCGGGAGGCCCGCCACGCCGGCCACAGACCGATGAGGACGCCGGTCGCGACGGCGGCGCCAAACGAGAACAGGAACACGCGGAGGTCGAACGACGTGTCGAAGCTCAGCGGCAGATCGGCGCCGAGATCCAGGCGCGAGATGTAGGCGTTGCTGACCCACTGTCCGACGACGTAGCCGGCGAGACCGCCGAGGCTCGAGAGCAGCAGCCCTTCGGTGACCATCAGCCGCACGAGCTGCGTGCGGCTCGCGCCCAGCGCCGCGCGCACGGCCATCTCGCGCTCGCGCGCCGTCGCGCGGACGAGCAGCAGGTTGGCGACGTTCATGCACGCCAGCAGCAGCACGAGGCCGGCCACGGTCAGTCCGAACCAGCGCACCAGCGGAATCGCCTCGCGGACCGATCGCAACGGCAGCGGCCGCGCCAGCGGCTCCGGCACGACCACGGCCTTGATCCCCTGGTCGGTCGCCGGGTATTCCTCCGCCAGCGTCGTCATCAGCACGTCTACCGCCGCCTGCGCTTCATTCACGGTGACGCCCGGCTTCAGCCGGCCGAACAGCGTCATCGGGCGCGCCTTGCGGTTGCGGTACAGCCACCGGTTCACGTCGGGCGTGAGGACGCCGTAGTCGTCGACGGCGATGTAGCCGTCGATCTCGACGCCGGTCAGCGTGCCGCGGAACGACTCCTGGACGACGCCGGTGATCACCGCCGGCGATCCTTCGACGCGGATCGGCATGCCGATGACGTCCGGATTGCCGCCGAAGTGTTTCATCCAGTACGAGTGTCCGATGACGACGTGGACGGGCGAGCCGGAGCGGCCGGTGAACAGCGTGCCGGCGGCCGGCTGGACGCCGAGGCCGGTGAAGTAGTTGTCGCTGACGGCGGCGAACCAGAACTGCGTCGCCCTGCCGCGTGCGGCGAGGCCGCCGGTGCGGAACATGAAACCGACGACGTCGCTGAACGGCCCGGGGCGGGCCTGGAAGTCTTTCATCTGCTCGGTCGAGAACGCGAACTGGAACCCGCCGGTCTCGTCGCCTTCGGGCTCGGCGGCGATGACGACGAGGCGGTCGGCGTTGGGGAGCGCCAGCGGCCGCAGCGTGGAATTGAGCACGCCGTAGAGTGCGGTGTTCGCGCCGAGGCCGATCGCGAGCGTCAGGACGGCGGCGGCCGTGAAGGCTTTGTGGCTCCAGAGGTAGCGGGCGGCGTAGCGGACGTCGCGCAACGTGACGCTCCAGTCGGGATGAGTGCACTGATCTTTGCAGAAGTCCGCGGGTCCTCAGCGCGGCGGATCGACGAATCGGACGGTCCCTTCAACCCCCTCTCTGGTACCGACGACGACCTCGGAAGAGCACCGTGCTGTACCGGAACTTCCGCATTCGGCCTCTCGACTGACGTCTAATTGTCCTGATCGTGCCGGTCGGTCCGCCGACGAATCAGCTCTTCCAGGAAGCCCCGATCGATTGCGTCCTGGGGTCGATAGGTGGCCTTCGTCCGAATCAGCGTCGCCGGGCTGGCCACCGGCACGCGCACATCTCCGAGTTCGATGAACTCCGCATCGCCCATGACATCGGCGTAGGCCAGCCCGCAGGCCTTGCCCATGAGATCGACGACGACCTCGTCGGCCACACGAACGACCACGTGATCGCGAACGTCGGCATCTCCAACCTCCGCGGCGGCGTTGTCTGCCAGCACCGCAAGACCGCGTCGCACCCGCGCCACGTTCTCCGGCGCGTCGTCGATCAGCAAGTCGATGTCCTTGGTGAACCGGGTGGCCCCGTGCGCGATCACGGCGAATCCGCCAATGAGGACGTAGCGGGCGCCGGCGGCGTTCAGCGCCCGGCAGATGCGGATGACGTCGTCCGGCTCAGGCGCGCGTGCGTATGCTGGATCGT
>CAZGVW010000143.1:0-35561 GCA_964529265.1 uncultured Phycisphaeraceae bacterium | reverse complement strand
GTGCGACTGGGACCGCTGGCGCTTCACGATGGATGAGGTGTGCGCGCGGGCGGTGCGCGAGGCGTTCTTCCAGTTGTTCAAGGCGGGGCTGATTTACCGCGGCAAACGCCTCGTGAACTGGGATCCGGCCACGCAGACGGCGCTCGCGGACGACGAAGTGGAGATGGAGGAGGTTGACGGGCAGTTCTACTACCTGCGCTATCCGCTGGTGACGAAGGATGGCGCGCCGCTGAAGGTGAAGGCGCCGGGCGGCGCGGTGATGGAGCACGTGACGGTCGCCACCACGCGCCCCGAGACGTACCTGGGCGATACGGCGATCGGCGTGAACCCGAACGATCCGCGCTGGCCGGCGCTGCGCGATGCCGGCGCGCACGCGAAACTGCCGTATGTCGGCCGAATCATCCCCGTGATCGCGGACGACTACGTGGTGATGCCCGCGGCTGATCCGGATGCGGAGGGTGTGGATCCAAAGTCGAAGTACGCGACGGGGTTCCTGAAGGTGACGCCGGCGCACGATCCCAACGACTGGGACATCGGCGTGCGCCACACCCTGCCGGCGATCAACGTGATGGCGCCGGATGCGACGATCAGCGACAGGCACGGGTGGACGGATACGGGCGAGGCGAAGAAGTGGATCGGCCTCTCGCGCGAGGAAGCGCGGAAGGCGATCGTGAAGGAGTTCCGCGCGGCGGGCCTGCTGGAGGACATGAAGCCCTACAGGCACTCCGTGGGGCACTCCTACCGCTCGCACGTGCCGATCGAGCCGTATCTGAGCGATCAGTGGTATGTGAAGGTGACGGACGATCGCTTGCGCGGGTCGGCGCAGCGCGCCGTGAAGGCGGAGCAGCGATCGAGCGGGACGTTCATGCCGGAAAAGGGGAAGCACGGCGACGGCGCCATGGAGTTCTTCCCTGCGCGCTACGCGAAGATGTACGAATCGTGGCACGATGGGATCCGAGACTGGTGCATTTCGAGGCAGTTGTGGTGGGGGCATCGGATTCCGGTGTGGGAGATCGCAATTGACTTCCTGAGCGAGGAGCAGCGAAAGGCTCGCATCGCGCAGTCGGGCGATGCCTTGCGGCGCCTGTTCAGAGCTGCCGGCATCGCTGACGAAGTGGTCCTTCTTGAGAACCCCGAGACACTCGGTTGGCGAGCATGCGCGGGAACGCAACGAGCCGCAGCGGTGTTGGATGGTGTTGAGGCATACGTTCAGAGCTATCAAGCCAAGGAGCGAACGCCGGGGACGATCATCCAGTTTCCAATGACGGAGATCGCTGAATCAAGGGTGAATCCCGAACTATCCCGAGATCTGACACAGTCGATCCTCGCCTGCAAGCAAGACCCCGACGTCCTCGACACCTGGTTCTCCTCCGCGCTATGGCCCCTCTCCACCATGGGCTGGCCGGAGCCCGAGGCGCAGGAGCAAACCCGCGGCGTTCTCGACGCCTTCAACCCCACCTCCGTCCTCTCCACCGCCCGCGAGATCATCACGCTCTGGGTCTCGCGCATGGTGATGTTCAACCGCTTCTTCCGCGATGGCGACGTGCCGTTCAAGCACGTCTACATCCACATGGTCGTGCAGGATGGCGAAGGCAAGCGCATGAGCAAGTCCGCCGGCAACGGTGTGGACCCGCTCGATATCATCGCCACCCACGGCGCGGATGCGATGCGCTACACGCTCTGCCGCATGGCCACGCAGACGCAGGACGTGCGCATGCCCGTCGAGCGCGACCCCGCCAGCGGGCGCAACACCTCGCCCAAGTTCGACGACGGAAAAAAGTTCTGCAACAAGCTCTGGAACGCCTCGCGCTTCGCCATCATGATGCTCGGCGAGGCCATCGAAGAAGCGGGTCTGGTGGGCCGGTTCTCCGAGCCGGCGCTGTCCGAGGGACCCGGCTCAGAGAGCCGGGCCACCAGGAGCCGGACCACCAGGACCGACCTCGCCCTCGTCGATCGCTGGATGCTCTCGCGCCTCGCCTCGGGCGTGGCGCAGGTGGAGCAGGCGCTGCGCGAATACGAGTTCAGCGTCTACGCCACCGCGCTCTACGACCTCCTGTGGCGCGATTTCTGCGACTGGTACCTCGAGGCCGTCAAGCCCACGCTCAAGCGATCACCCGCGCAGCAGATCACGCTCCGCGCGTCGCTCGACGCCATCCTGCGCCTGCTGCACCCGCTCTGCCCCTTCGTCACGGAGGCCATCCACGAGCGCCTCCGCGGCATTCCGGCCGCGGGCGCCGCCGAACTCGGCGTCCAGATCCCCGACAGCGATCTGCTCTGCCGCGCCCCGTGGCCCGTGATCGATGCCTCGCTCCGCGATGAAGCCGCGGAGCGGCAGTTCGAGCGCATGCGGGCGCTGATCGAGGCCATCCGCAACGTGCGCGAACTGAACAAGGTCCCTCCGCGGCGGAAGGTGACCCTGCACGTGGATGCCGGCCTGAAGCGCGAGATCGAAGCCGCGGGCGCCGTGGTGGAGACGCTCGCCGGGCTGGAGCGCGTGACGACCGACCCCTCCGCCGCGGGCGCGCCCGCCTCCGCATTCACGTTCGAAGGCCGCGAGCATCGACTCTCCGGCCTCGTGGACGCCGCGGAGGCCGCCGCGGCCGCGGGCGCAGAACGCGAGAGGTTGGCGAAGGAGATCGCGGGCCTCGAGAAATCCATCGCGACCATCGAAGGTCGCCTCTCCAACCCCGGCTACGTCGAGCGCGCGCCGGCGAAACTCGTGCAGGAATCGCGCGATCAACTGGAGCGCCTGAAGAAGGAGCGCGACGCGGCCCTCGCCAGCATGGGGAAGGCATCGTGAGCGGGCGCGCCGCAACGGCGATGCTCTGTGCCGCGACGGTGGTGGGCGCCGCGCTCCTCACCGGCTGCGCAGGCGGCGCCCGCGCGCCGGAGCGCGCCTCCCCCACCGTGCGCGCCGAACCGGCGCCCATCGTCGAATCGACCGAGCCGTGGCAGTTCGACAACGCGAATGGCCGCATCGTGCGCACCGCGCACTACCGCATCTTCACCACGGAGACGGATCTGGCGCTCAACGAGCGCCTTCCCGGCTTCCTTGAAGACGCGATGGGCCACTACCGCACAGCGCTCGGCCCGCTGCCGCCGCCGCCGATGCGCCTCGATACCTACCTCATGAACAATCGCGATCAGTGGCAGCGCCTCACGCTGCGCCTGATGGGCCCCGCGGGCGAGCCCTTCCTGAAGATCGGCCGCGGCGGGTTCGCGACCCGCGGCGTCGCCGCCCTCTACGACATCGGCACGTTCGATACCCTCGCCGTCGCCGCCCACGAAGGCTGGCACCAGTACACCCAGCGCACGTTCAAGGACGGCCTGCCCGTGTGGCTTGAAGAAGGCATCGCCACCTACATGGAGGGGCACCGCTGGGACGGAAATGCGCCGATGTTCCTGCCATGGGCGAACGTGGAGCGGCACGATCGCCTGCGCGATGCGCTCTCGGAGGGCGTTCTGAGGCCCCTGAGCGACCTGCTCGGCATGACGCCGCAGGACACGCTGGGGCGCGTGGATAAATCGTCGATCACGTATTACGCGCAGGTGTGGGCGCTCACCCATTTTCTCAAAGAAGGCGAGAATGGGCGCTATTCGGAGGCGTTTCGCACACTTTTGAGCGACGCCGCGGATGGCCGCATGACGCGCGTGGTCCGCACGGGCGTGGGCGAGCGGGCGGCCCGCCTGGCGCTCGCCACGCGCACGGGCTCGGCGGTGTTTGAGGCGTATTTCGGCGCGGATCTCGCGGAAATCGATCATTCGTACCAGGTGTTCATCCGCCAGATCGTCGCCACCGGCTCGCGCGACGCCGTGGTGGCCGGGAGGTCGCCTCTGGGCCCCGCGCGATGAGCGCCCTCCGATGAGCGCCCCGGCGCGGGACCGGCTGTTTTTCGCCGCGTGGCTGGATGACGCGGCGCACGCCGCCCTCGCGCCGGTGGACACCTGGCTGGCCAAACAGCGCGATTTCCGCTCGATTCCGCGCGCCCAGCGGCATCTCACGGTCGCGTTCATCGGCGAGGTGGAGCGGTCGCGGGCGCAGGCGCTGGCCAGCGCCGCGGAGCGCATTTGCGCGCAAAAAGACGCGATTTCGGCGCGAATCGAGCGTTTGATCGCCCTCCCCACGCCCTTCCGCGCCCGCATCCTCGCCGCCGCCCTCGACGGCGGCCCCGACCTGACCGCGCTGCTGCGCGAAATCACCGAAGCCGCCGCGGAAATCGCCCCCACCGAGGCCATTTTGCGAGGTCTGGACCGCCCGCCCCTCGCCCACGTGACCGTGGCCCGCATCAAGGGGGGGTCGGGTGGGTGCAGGGTGGACCTGAGCCCGCTGGGTCCGCTCAGGGGCGAGTTCCGCGTGGACCGGGTGGAACTGGTTCGGTCAACCCTGACCCCGGCGGGGCCGGTGTACGAGGCCGTGGCGACGCTGCGGCTGCGGGGCGGCGCGGGGGGCGAGCCGGGCCGGGCTTAACGGGGCGGCGGCGCTATCGGACGAGGACACCCGGGTGGCCGCCCCATGTCCGGCATCGATGAGGGTTTTTTCACTGTGAAAGTGCACGTAGAGGCTTGCTGTGAAGGGATTTTCGGCTTGCCTCGATGCGCGCGTCCGCGTATTCTGGGCTCCAGCGATTGGCGGTCGCTTTACGAGTTCGATCGGTGTTCCTGAGCGCACCTTCTGTCGGAAGGTGCATCCGGCGCGGTCACCGGTGCGTACTCAAGCGTGTCGCGGCCCCAATCCTCAACCAAGGCTTCCCTCTTACTCAACGCCCCAGGTTTGCAGGCATGCAGGCCTGGGGTTGTTTTTTTTCGCCAAAACGACGCCCGGTTTGCGTGGAATCAGGTCGCCGGGAGGCCGGCGGCGGCGCCGGTGGCTGGTCTCCGCCGGGCTGATCGGGCGGCGAGCAGGACTCCGATGATCGAGCACGCGCCGACGAGTCCCAGCAGGCCCTCGTTGCCTCGGCTCTCGGGCAGGAGGCCGCCGGCGACGAGGCCGGCGCTGGCGAGGCCGAGGGCCGGCCCGAGGGTCATTCCGGCGCCGATGGTCGCCTCGTGAGCGCCTCCGGCCTCGACCTGGGCTGCCCCGACCTCCATGGCGTAGTAGAGGGCGCCGCAGTAGATGCCCCCCACTCCGATGCCGAAGACGGCGAGCCCGAGGACGAAGAGGGGCACGCTCGGGGCGAGAAGGGCGAGGCCGAAGCCGACGAACATGGCTGCGGTGGTCCAGATCGGCGTGCGCCAGCGGCCGTGCCAGCCGTGCCAGCGCTCCATGAGCAGAAACATGAGCACGCGGCTGACGAGCCAGGCGGAGACGACGGGTGTGGCCCAGTGGATGGCGATGCGCAGATCGGATTCCGCGCGGGAGGGGAGCGCGGGGCCCAACGCGTACATCACGAGGTAACTGGTGGCGAGGAGCCAGCGGAAGACGGGGAGCAGGCGCTCGTAGGACTCCGGATGGGGCGCGGCGGCTTCATCGAGGTGGCGGGCGGGCTCCGGCGGGAAGATGCGCGTGAGGCCCGCGGAGAGCAGGTGGATGATGGCGACGCCGAGGAACACGGCCAGTGGCGAGGCGTCGCGGAGCGGGGCCATCGCCCAGAACGCGACGGCGATGGCGGAGGACCACGTGTAGTTGAAGGCGCCGATGGCGCGGCGGAGCGCGTGGGCGCGGCGGCCACCGGAGACGTAGGACTCGGTGATGGGCCAGAGTGCGCCGGCGAGGGGCTGGTAGGTGATCGCGAAGAGCCAGATGGACCACGGCGCGGCGGTGGCCCACGCGATGGCGCAGGGCGCGGACATGAGGGCCATGAGGATCGCGAGCGCGCCGCGGCTGCTGAGCCAGGGGAGGCGGGCGGTGAGCCGGCGGAGCGCCGGCCCGACGGCGAGAGCGCCGAGGATGTAGGCGAAGCCCATGGCGACGCCGAGCGCGAAGTTCTCGGCGCGTGAGAAGCGGTGGGCCGCATCCGTGACGAAGAAGACGCCGATGCCGACGGCGCCGCCCGCGAGGCTGTTGAGCCAGACAAAGACGAGCAGCGGCCCCAGGGGCGCTGGACGGAGACCGGTGTCGGCGTGCCGGGGCATCGAGGGGGGCATCGAAGTTGGGTGGTGGATGAGCGAACGCGGGGCGTTGTCAGGGAGGCGCGGCGATCGTAGCATGACGATGCGCCGCGGGGCTCACCCGACGGCGGTTCGAAGAGCGCGCGTAGCTCAATTGGATAGAGCGTCGGCCTCCGGAGCCGAAGGTTACAGGTTCGACTCCTGTCGCGCGTATTGCGGGTGTGGCGAGCGGGGATCAGCGCATCATCGTGGGGGCGGCGGTCCGGTCCAGGCGCCGAGCAGGATCGCGAGGTCTTCGGCGTCAACATTGCCGTCGCCCGTCAGATCCGCGATGCAAGGCGCGGGCGGCGTGGGGCAGGGCCCCCACAGGGCGAGCAGCCACGCAAGATCCTCCATATCGATGAAGTTGTCGCCGCTGAGATCGCCGAGGAGGCGGGGGCGCGTCTCGTTCAGCACGACGATGACGGTGCCCGCGGCGCCGCGATCGATATCGCCATCGGAGTTGACGCCGATGACGTCGGGCAGCCCGTCGTTGTTCACGTCGCCGGATTCGACGAGCAGCGTGCCGACGTCGGTGAGCAGGACGAGTTGCGCGGCGAACTGAATCTGCTCGGGATCGAGCGTGGTGTTCTGGAGGAGGCCGATCTTCGAGCCGCCCATGCCGTCGCCGGAGACGTTGACGAGATCGGCGTCGCCGTCGTTATCGACATCGAGCACGGCGAGGGAACTGGGCGCATCGCCCACGACGATGGTCAGGGCGTCGGCGAAGGAGAGGCCGCCCGCCCCCCGGGCGGGCCCGGTGAGATTGCGAAGGATGGAGAGCGTCGCGCCGCCCTTGTCGGCGGTGATGATCTCCTTGAGTCCGTCGTCGTTGAGGTCAACGATTTCCGCTTCGACAGGGTCGGGGCCGACGGAGAATGAGACGCGCGGCGCGAAATCGCCGCCGCCCAGGCTGAGCAACACATCGACCGTGCCGCCGGTTGCGTCACCCCTGGCGCCCAGCGGGATGCCCGCAGCGGTCACGATGATGTCGCGGCCGCCATCGTTATCCACGTCGGAGGGGCACACCGAGCAGGGGTCGGGGGTTGTCTGAGCGCCCATGACGTCGAAGATGCCGCCCAGGCCCCGGCCCGCGAGGTTGTTCAGCAGGATGGACACCGTGTCGTCGCCGAAGTTGGCGGTCACAAGGTCGGGGCCGCCGAACTGATCGAGATCACCGGATTCGATGGACACGGGCTCATCGCCGACGGTGATCACGGCCTCAATCGCGAACGAGAGCATTCCGGTCTCGGTGAGTTCGTTCCGGATGAGCGTGACGGTGTCATCGCCGCGGTTGGTCACGGCAAAGTCGATGTCATCGTCGCTGTCGTAATCGATGTGCGCGACATCGGAGGGGTCGATTCCGACGGCGATCTGGAAGCCGCCGGAGAATCCGAGCCAGTCGCCCGTCTGCGCATCAACGCCCTGGTTCAGGAGGACCTGGAGCGAGCCGGGCAGCATCGGGTCATCGGAGAGCGCGACGGCGAGATCGACGAGGCCGTCGTCGTTGACATCGACGACCGCGGCGCCCTTGGGGAGTCCCGCGCCGAGCGACGAGGGCGGCTGCTCACCGAACTCGAGGAGATCGTCTGTGGAATCGACGATGACGGTGGCGCCACCGCCGCCCGCCGCGACAAGGTCGGCCGGGACGACGCGCAGGAACTTGCCGCCGGGCAGCGGGGGCGTGATCACCAGGTCGAACTGGCCCAGCGACGGCCCGCTCGTTGCGATGAGGGGGAACGTCGCGCCGACCGGGGGATTGGGGGGCGCGGATTGAATGAGGAGTGTCCCGCGAAGGCTCGCAGTCTGGCTGGAGATGGGCGCGGGCACGAGAGGGCGATCGATCGCGAAGGAGAGTGCGCCGTCGGCAGCCTGGACGTACTCGCCCTCTACCTCGAGGTCGGTGTCCTGCGTGACGCCGAGCGACCGCACGTGAAGGGCGGAGGCGGTCGCGACTTCCGTGGTCCCGATCCGGAGCGCCGGGACCGAGATGTGCGCGTCGCCCATGGCGCGAAGGGCGCCGATCTGGGCGGTGGCGCCGTCGCCGAGTTCGAACGAGGCGACATCCGTTCCTCGCGAACCGGGGCCGATCAGTGTGAGATTGGCCGCGGAGAGGGCGCTGCCGTCGCCATCGACGACGATCTCGGCCTCGTTCGCCGTGAGGGCGCCTGGTCCGAGGTCGAAGTGCCCGCCGGCCAGAACGTGCAGCGAATGCGTGAGCAAGAAGTGACCAGACGTTGCCGAGAACGATGCGCCATCGCCGAGGACGAGGGCGTGGTCGAGCGCGTGCTCCGGGGCAGTTGAATCGACGTGAACATCGGCGCCGAACTTGATGAGCAGTTCGTGGGCGCTGAATGCGGCGGCGCCGCCGATGTTGAGCGCGGACCCATCGCCAATCAGGATCAGGGCATCGAGGAACGATGCCGGTCCGCCGCCGGCGCCGTCGAGTTCGACGAGGGCGCCGTCGGCGATGACAAGGTCCCCATGGGCGAGCGCGGACCGGCCATGAAGCGCGCTGTTCTCACCGGATACGAGCACATCGGCGAGCGCGCCGATGGCGAGATGGAAGCCTGGATCAGTGTCGGGATCGAATCCGATGCTGCCGTTTGACAGCACCGCGAGGCTGGCGGCGCCCGCGCCATCGACTTCAAGCAGGTCGCCCCGAATGCGCCACTGGGCGTCGTGAGATACGGTCAGGGCGGCCAAAGAGAGAAGCCCCGATCCGCCGACATGCACGTCCTGCGACTCCACCGCACCGCCCGCGACAACGAGGGCGGCGAAGCCGAAAGGAGGCCGGACGGCGACGGATTGCTCGCCGAGGGCACGGATCATTGCGCCGCTCAGATCGAACAGGACTTCGTCGCGGCGGATGAGCAGACCGGCGACTTCGGCGACGGGCAGGTTGGCGATCTCATCCATCGCAAACGTGACGGCGTACGCGTGGCCGAGATCGAACCGGACAAGGTCGCCGGGTCCTGGCACGCCCTTGGGCTGCCAGTTGGCCGCGTCGAAATAATCCCCGCCCATGGGGTTTGCCCAGTCGATCGCCCCGCCGCCGTCGCCCGCGAGCGCAGCGGGGGCGAGAGCAACGCCGGCCGCGGCGCGCATAAGGACAAGAAGGGCGTTCGCCCACGGGGCTGACATCTTCGCCATCATGTGTCCGATCCTCCGAAGCCTCGCTTGAGAGAGAAGGCGGGGCGCCGTCGCCGCGCATCGAATCCGCAGGTTCCGCGATGCTCCTGCGCTTCCTGAGCGGGCGTCTCGCTCTCTGAGGCGGGGCACTATACCGCGCCGAGCGCCGAAACCGCCCTCGAAAACAGCGGCCGGCGGGCGCTGTTTCAGGCGAAATCGGCTGAGACATGTCCCGGTTTTGCTGACGTTCGGATAGCATGCAGGCCGGGCTGAGCGTGCGGCGCGACGGCGCCGCGACCGGGGAAGCGATGAGAGGACGGGATGGGTTCGGAGCCGACCAGATTCGGGCATGCGGATGACGTGGAGACGATCCCGATGGGGGCGGGTGTCGGCTCGGCGGAGATGACGCCCCATCCCGGCGGGGAGGCGATGTTCCAGCCTGATCGCCCGCCGGAGCGGATCGGGCCGTTCCGCATCACGGGCGTGATCGGCGAGGGCGGGATGGGGTCGGTGCTGCTCGGGCTCCGCGATGACGGGCGGTTCCGGCAGCGGGTGGCGATCAAGCTCATCCGCCGCGGGATGGACAGCGAAGAGGTGCTGAAGCGCTTCGAGCTGGAGCGGCAACTGCTCGCTTCGCTGAATCATCCGAACATCGCGCGGCTGTTCCAGGGGGGCATGACGGAAGACGGCCGGCCCTACTTCGTGCTGGAGCACATCGAGGGCCAGACGATCGATGAGCACTGCGAGTCGCACAATCTCACCGTCGAGGAGCGGCTGAATCTCTTCCGGACGGTGTGTCTCGCCGTGCACCACGCGCACCAGAACCTGGTGGTGCACCGGGACATCAAGCCGAGCAACATCCTGGTCACGAAGGAGGGCGTTCCGAAACTGCTCGACTTCGGCATCGCGAAACTGCTGAATCCCGAGTTCTCCCCGGTGGACATGATCGTGACGCGGGCAGATGCGCGGCTCATGACGCCGGAGTACGCGAGCCCGGAGCAGATTCGGGGCGAGCCGGTGACGACGGCGAGCGATGTGTACTCGCTGGGTGTGCTGCTGTACGAGTTGCTCACGGGGAGGCGGCCCTACTACTTCCAGAGCCGCGCGCCGGCGGAAATCGAGCGCGTGGTGTCGCAGGTTCACCCGGAGCGGCCGAGCACGGCGGTGACGCGGGTGACGCGGCTCTCGACGGTGATCACCGACCCCATGGCGCCGATCGAAACGGGAACGCACAGGGCGCCATCCGACGGCTCGCCGGCGCGATTGCGCAAGCGCATCTCGGGGGACATCGACAACATCGTGATGATGGCGATGCGGAAGGAGCCGAACCGCCGCTACGCCTCGGCGGAGCAGCTGGGCGAGGACATCCGGAGGCATCTGACGCACCTGCCGGTGATCGCGCGGCCGGAGTCAGCGTGGTATGTGACCAGCAAGTTCGTGCGGCGCAACCGGGTGGGCGTGGCGGCGGCGATTCTGCTGCTGGTCTCGCTCATCGGGGGCGTGGCGGCGACGGCGTGGCAGGCGAACGTGGCGGCTGAGGAGCGCGACATCGCAGCGCAGGAGCGCGACAAGGCGTCGGCGGAGCGCGACCGGGCGGAGCGCCGCTTCGGACAGGTGCGGGCGCTGGCCAACACGTTCATGTTCGAGTTCCACGACGCGATCAAGGACCTGCCTGGGGCGACGCCGGCGCGGGAACTGCTGGTGACGAACGCGCTTCAGTATCTCGACAGCCTGGCGGTGGAGGCGAGCGACGATCCGGGCCTGATGAGCGAACTGGCGCACGCGTTCGAGCGCGTGGGCGACGTGCAGGGCGGGCTGCGGAGCAGCAATGTCGGCGACGCAAGGGGGGCGCTCGCGAGTTATGAGCGGGCGCTCGAGATCCGAAAGCGGCTGGCGGAGGTCAGACCGGACGACACGGCCGTGCAGCGGCTGCTCGCCGACAGCCACATGCGCGTGGGGGACATGCGGAAGGAACTGGGCGATGCGCGGGGAGCGCTCGATGCGTATGAGGAGGCGCTGGCGCTGCATCGCGCGCTCGTGCGGGAAGCCCCGGGCGATCTGCATGTGCGGCGGGATCTGGCCGTGGGGCTGCTCTCGGCCGGGGACGGACTCGTGCGCATCGGCGACCTGACGGGCGGGCTCGACAGGTACACCGAATCGCTCGAGCTGCGGCGATCGCTGGTGCGGGAGAACCCCACCGACATGGATGCGCTGCGCGACCTGTCGGTGGCGCACATTCGCGTGGGATTCACGAGCAAGCGGCTGGGCGACGCGGCGGCGGCCACGGACCACTTCGAGCGGGCGCTGGCGCTGCGTGAAGAGATTGCCGCGGGCGATCCGAAGAGCCTCGGCGCACAGCGGGACATCATGGTGGCCCGGATGTACGTGGGCGATGCGCTCAAGGACGCGGGCGACACGGCGGGGGCGATCGACATGTACTCCCGGCAGCGCGAGGTCGCGCACGCGCTCTTCGAGGCCGATCCGGTCGATGCGCGGGCGCGGCGCGACCTGGTGCTCGCGGACAAGAAAGTCGGGGATGCTCTGGTCATCGCGGGCCGGCTCGATGAGGCTCTGGTTCGCTTCGGGGCGTCTCTCGCCCTGGCCGAGTTGTGGAGCGCCGAGAGCCCCGACAATCCGCGCGCCATGGCGCAACTTGCCGATGCGCACAGCCAGATCGGAAAGGTTCAGGTTCTCAAGAACGACAACCAGTCCGGGCTCGAATCTCACAGGCGAGCCCTTGATCTGTACACGCAGGTGGTGGCGAAGGATCCGCTGAACCCGCTCGCGCAGCGCAGCCTGGCGATGGCGCATCGCAGCGTCGGAGATGCGCTGCACGCGATGGGGGATCATGACGGGGCTGTGGCGGCGCTGCGGGCGTCGGTGCGGCTGCATGAGGAACTCGCCGCGGAGGAATCCCCGAGCGGCCCGCAGCGGAGCGACCTGGCCGCGGCGAGGGAGCGGTTGGCGGATGTTTTGCTGGCCCGGGGGGATCGGGCCATGGCCGCGGCGGCGCTGCGGGCGGCGGAGGAGGATTACGGGCGACTGGGGGCGGACAACCCGGATGATGCGGGGGCGCGGGAGGGCCTCGAGCGGGTGCGGGGGCGGCTCGCCGAGGTGGCTGATTTGGGGACGTGAGACCGGGGCGCGGGTCCGAGGGGTCTGACGCCCGGGGACGCCGATAAGCGATCTGCGAATCTGAACGGGATTTTGGGGGGGAACAGGCTTTTGGCTCGCAATCGCGGCCTGTAGGATGAGGATCCGGCCGGTCGCCGCGGAGGTTGGCGACCGGGAGGGAGGAGGGAAGCATGTCTCGTGGTGATGCAACAGGGTTGTCGCTCGGACCGGTGTGCCTGGCCATTGGCGTCGCTGCGCACGCGGGGCCTGTCTGGCAGGAGATTCCGGACGGCGGCGGGGATGCGGGGGCGTTGCCGGTGGATGCGCAGGTTGTGGGCGGAGGCGGAGCGCTGATGCGCATCGATGGCTCGCTCGACGGCATGAGCCTGCGCGGCGGCATGGGCGACTTCCAGGACATGTACCTGATCTGCGTGAACGAGCCGGCGTTGTTCAAGGCGACGACCGTGGTGAGCGGAGGCGGCAGCGCGACGTTCGACACGCAACTGTTCCTGTTTCACATGTCGGGGATGGGGCTGCTCGCGAACGACAACGAGGGTTCGGCGACGATGCAGTCCACGCTGCTTCCCGCGGCGACGGATGGGAGCGGCGCCGTGCTCACGACGCCGGGGCTCTACCTGCTGGCGATTTCCGGGTTCAACAGCGACCCGCTGTCGTTCGGGGGCGTGTCGCCGATCTTTGATCAGGTTTCGCCGACGGAGATCTCGGGGCCGGATGGAGCGGGCGGATCCGGCATGATCACGGCGTGGAGCGGGCCGGGCGCGATCGGGACGTACTCGATCTTTCTTGAGGGCGTGAAGCGCGTGCCGGGGCCTGGAGCGCCGGTCGCGGGGCTTTTCGCGATGGCGCTCATCGCTTCCCGGCGGCGCCGGTGACGGCGGCCGGGGCTGGACCGCGATTCCGAAGCATCGACTCATAGCGACGCGCGGATTCTTCGTCGCCGCGGGCGCTGGCGACGTCGATCAGCCGTCCGAGGGCGCGATTGACTTCGCGATCGCCGGCGGGGCGGGCGGCCTGGAGTGCGGAAAGCGCCTGGGAAAGCGATGCCTCGGCCGCGTCGAGACGGCGATCGGCGAGGTATGCGGCGCCGAGGTGGCTCCGGGCGACGGCGGTCTTCCAATGGCCGGGGGGAAGCAGTCGGACGCACATCTGAACGGCTTCTTCGAGATCGCGGATCGAGCGAGTGAGCGCATCGTCATCGGGCAGCAGTCCGGCGAGGGCGAGTGAATCTGCGAGTTCGGGATGGCCGGTCGGATAATCGCGCCTCTGGATGGCGAGGGCGCGGGCGCGAGTGGTGAGGGCCTCGGACGCGGAGCCCCCGCACTCCAGTGTGAGCCGCGCCTGCTCATAGAGGCTGCGGGCGTAGTCGATGTCCTGATCGCCGAACCACGCGCCGGTGATCCGGAGCGAGTCTTCGAGCAGCGGCGCCGCCTCGCCGCACTTGCCCGCGTCGATGAGCGTCGCGGCGAGGTTGCGCTTGGCGCGGGCGACGCGCCAATCATCCGGGCCAAGCGACCCCTTGATGATCTCGAGCGTGCGGCGGAAGCCGGCCTCGGCTTCATCGAACCGCCCCGTGTCCCGGAGGCACGTGGACATGCCGTTCATGGTCTGCGCGATGTCGGGGTCGTTGGGGGGCAAAGTGCGCTCGAGGCCTTCGAGCGCCTGGCGGTAGAGGGCCAGGGCCTCGTCGAACCGCGCCATGTGCTGAAGCGTTGACGCCAGATGATGGCTCGTCTGCAACGTCAGCAGATCGTCCTCGCCAAGGGCTCGCCTGCGCGATTCGAGCGCTGCGCGGTAGTGCGCCTCCGCCTCCGCGTACGCCGCCTTCTTCCAGAGGATCCTGCCGAGGTTGTGGCGAATGTCGGCGGAGAGGACAGGATCGGTGGGCCGCACGCTCTCAACCAGAGTCAGCGCTGCGCGCAGCTCCCGCTCCGCGTCATCGAAGCGTGATTGCCCCAGGTACGCCACGCCGAGGCTGCTGCGGAAGGGCGCGGCGATCTCCGGGGCATCGCCCAGGTTGTCACCCACCTTCGCCGAAGCCTCATCGAGAAAATCGACAATCGACCCCACGCGCGATGACACCGGCGCCGTCTCGAGGTCCACCTGCCCCAGCGAATCGATGAACGTGAGCATCGTCTTCTGCGTCTCGCCGAGGCGCACGTCCGCCAGTCGCTCCGCTCGCACCGACCGGACGAACAGCACCGACATCGTCACGCTGAACAGGGAGAGCAGAAGCACAAACGCCGCAGCCACGCCCAGGGCCAGCCGATGCCGCCGCAGCGTCTTCCCGAGCACGTACGCCGCGTTGTCGCGCCGCGCATTGATCGGCCGCCCCGTCAGCCGCCGCTCCAGATCATCCAGCAGCGCCCCCGCCGATTGGTACCGCCGCCCCGGCTCCTTGGCGAGGGCGGAGAGCACGATCGTCTCGGTGTCTTCATCGATCCCGCGGCACAGGGCCGACGGCCGCGGGGCGCTGTCCTGCGTGGCCGACCTGATCCGCTCCGCGATCGACCCCGTCGTCGCGATCGGCAGGCGGCCGGTCAGCGCCTCGTACAGCATCACACCGAGGGCGTACACATCCGTGCGGATGTCCACCGCATCGGGGTCGCCGGTTAACTGCTCAGGCGCGGCATAGTTGAACGTGCCGACGAACTCGCCGGTGCGCGTCGTCTCCGGCTTGTCTCCCTGTTCGTGCGCCGCCGCGCCGATCGCCTTCGCCACACCGAAATCGAGGATCCGCGGCTCGCCCGATTCCTCCACCAGGATGTTCGCGGGCTTGAGATCACGGTGGATCACGCCGCGCTGATGGGCGTAGTTCACCGCGTCCACGATCTTCGCGAAGAGCGCAAGGACCCGCCCCAGGTCCGGCGCATGCTGGTTGGATGGCTTCAGCCCCTCGCTCGCCAGCCACCGATCAAGCCGCTCGCCCTCCACATACTCCATCGCGACATAGTGCTGGCCCGATTCGGTGAGCCCGCTCTCATACACCGCCACGATGCTCGGATGCCGCAGCCTCGCCGCGAGTTCGACCTCGCGCTCGAATCGCACGCGCTGCATGTGCGTGGCGAAGACGCCCTGGAGCAGCGTCTTGACCGCGACCGTGCGCTTGGTCGAGCGCTGCACGGCCTTGAAGACCACCCCCTGCCCGCCGCGGTGAATTTCCTCACGAATCTCGTAGCCTTCGACCTGAATGCCGGAAGCGCCGCTCGATTGTTTCGCAGCGGTATGAGCCCGCGCTGCCGACGCCACCTCCGCCAGCAGGTCGTTGTCCGCCAGGATGCGGCTCAGCCGGTCGTGGCACTCCTCGCACCGCGCGGCGTGCAGGCGCACAGCCGCGGTTTCCTCATCGGCGTCATCGGGCGGCCGCAGGGCCACCCGCTCCAGCAGCATGATGGAGGGGCAGCCGTCCGCACACTCGCCGCGATCCGGGGACATCATTCCTCTCCATCGAACGCGACCTCAACGCGCTCGATGATCTCGCGCAGGCGCTGCGCCACGCGGCTCTTGGCGAGGTAGACATCGTGCACCGTCATGCCCAGCGCCTCCGCCACAGCCGCGGGAGGAAGCTGCCGCACCGTGAGCATGTCGAAGGCCTGGATGGTCTTATCGCTCGTGCGCGTGCTCGACCGGAGTTCCTCCATGGCCAATTGCAGGATCGCCGCGCGTCGCTCCTGATCCCAGAGCGAGGAGAGCGCCCCATCATCCTCCAGATCGACCACGGCCGTGACGCCCGCCTTCTCCCGCCGCACCGCGGCTTTGCGAAACGCCCCCGCCACCCGGGCCCTCGCGATCCCGATGAGCCACGCCCGCAGGCGGGCCCGCGACCGGTCATACCGCCCCTGCCGGTACTCCGTGATGAACTGGAGAATGGTCTCCTGCGCCACATCCGCCGCGTCCGCATCCGAGAGCCCGACCCGCCGCGCGAAGCCGATGATGATCGGGCGGTAGCGCGCATCAAACACCCTCCACGCCGCCGTGTCGCCGGCGTTGTGCAGCCCCTGAAGCAGCGCCGTGTTGGTCTGCGTCGCGTCGAACATGCCCGAGCCGATCCACCCCGATCGGAAACAACTCGATGATAGAGCATCCAGCGCCCGCCCGGTCAGAAGATCTCATCCGGCTCGGACGGTCCCTCCGCGCCGTTCCCCAGGCGGCCCCGGAGTTCATCGAGGCGAACGCCCTGCCAGAGGGGCACGCGCCGGTAGTACGCGGCGCGGGCGATCATGTGCGCCGCGACCGGCGCCGTCAGGAACAGGAACGCGATGATGAGCAGGATGCGCACCGCCACGCCCAGCGACCCGAAGTGCACGACCTCCGCCAGCAGAATGAAGCCGACGCCCAGCGTCCCCGCCTTGGTCGAGGCCTGAAGCCGCGTGAGCAGGTCCGGCATGCGGAGCATGCCCACCGCGCCGAGCAGCGTGAAGACCGCGCCGATGAAGAGCAGCGCCGTCGTTGCGATCGCCGTCATTTGGAGGCCCCCTTCTCCATGAAGTAGGCGAACGCCACCGTGCTCACGAACAGCACCAGCGCCAGGACGATCGCGACGGTCAGGTACACCGGCTGCCCCGTTCGCATCGAATGCACGCTGATCACGCCCACCGCGATGGTGCCGATCAGGTCGAGCGCGATGACGCGATCGGGCAGCGACGGCCCGCGGACCATGCGGATGGCCGCCAGCAGCACGGCGACGCCGAGCACGAGCAGCGTGATCGACAGAGCCACGTCGAGGATGGTGTCGGAGAACGTCATCGCAGGGCCCTGATCACTTTCTGCTCAAAGCCGCGCTTGATCTCGCGGCGAAACTGCTCCGGATCCTCGAAATACATCACGTGGATGTAGAGCGTGCGCTTGTCGTCAGAGACCACGAGGCTCAGCGTCCCCGGCGTGAGCGTGATGACGTTGCAGAGAATCGTCAGTTCGGTGTCCGAGAGATCCTCGAGCGGCACGGCGATGATGCCCGGCCGCATCCGGTTCAGCGGCATCACCGTGTAATAGGCCATCCGGAAGTTGGCAATGAACAGTTCCTTGACGAAGAACGCCAGGAACTCCGCCACCTCGCGCACGTCGCGGAAATAGTTCGCCCCGCCCAGCGCCGCCCTCACGCGGAACAGGATCAGGAACCCCACGACAAACCCGATGGCGAGGTTCGCGGCGGAGAAATCCTCGAGCACCGCGGCCCAGATGAAGGCGAGCAGGAAGTTCCAGACCAGGAGCATCATGGCCCTTCACCCCCGGAACCCCCGGAACCCCCGGAACCCCCGGAACCCCCGGCCTCGTCACCCAGCACCGCCGCGATGTAGGCGTCGCGATCGAGCAGTTGCCCCGCGGCGCGCTCCGCCAGCCTGAACACCGGCCCCGCGAAGACGCCGATGGCGATCGTCGCCCCGGCCAGAAGCAGCATCGGCGGCAGCATGCGGCGCACCGCCGCCCGGTCCTCCAATCGGATGGACGACGCCGGCGCCTCCGACCCGCGCCAGAACACCTCGATCCAGATCCGCATCATCGACAGAAACGTGAGGGCCGCCGTGACGAGCGCCACCCCGACGATGACAAATCGCCCCGATTCGAGGCCCGCCCTGATCACGATGAGTTTCGCGAAGAACCCCGAGAGCGGCGGCGCCCCGCACAGAGAGAGCAGTGGAACAAAGAACGCGCCCGCCGCGACCGGCGCCGCGCCCGCGACCCCCGGCGCCTCCTCCTCACTCCCCTGTCTCTCCGGAGCAGGCTCTTTCTCCCCCGCGAGCTGCGCCACGTACGGCGATCGCCGCAGCCGCTCCGCGGCGCCCGCGCCGAAGAACAGGTTCGTCATCACCATCATGTGATGGATGATGTAGAACACCACCCCCGCCAGCGCCAGCGGCGTGAAGATCGCCAGACCCATGATCATGTAGCCGATCTGGCTGATGTGCTGGAATGACAGCGCCCGCCGCAGCCTCCGCTGGCAGATCGCCCCCAGCACGCCTGCCAGCATCGTGCCGCCCGCCGCCCACAGCAGCAGGTGCCGCAGCGCCTCCTCCCCCTCGAAGAGCAGCGTGAACACACGCACCAGCGAGTAAATGCCCACTTTCGTCAGCAGCCCCGCAAACAGCGCCGAAACCGCCGCGGGCGGGGTGTGGTACGACGCCGGCAGCCAGAAGAACAGCGGAAACACCGCCCCCTTGATCCCGAACGCCACCAGCAGCAGCGACGCCACCGCCGTCACCACGCCCGAGTCCTGGGCGCCCTCCAGTTTCCGCGACAGGTCCGCCATGTTCAGCGTGCCCGCCGCGCCGTACAGCACGCCCACCGCGATCAGGAACGTCGCTGAGGAAAGCAGATTCAGCGTCACGTACTTGATCGCGCCCTCCACCTGCGCCCGCTGGCCCCCCAGCACCAGCAGCACGAAGGACGAGATGAGCAGCACCTCGAACCACACGTACAGGTTGAAGATGTCCCCAGTCAGGAACGCGCCGCACACCCCCATGAGCAGCACCTGCGACAGCGGGTGGTAGAAGAACGCCTGCCGCCGGTGATCGACCGACGCCAGTGAGTACAGCGTCGAAACCAGCCCGATCACCGCCGCCAGCGCCGCCATGATCGCCGAGAAGAGGTCCGCCACCATCACCACGCCGAAGGGCGCGGGCCAATCGCCGATGCTGGTCGTCGCCACGCCGTGCCGCGCCACCGCGACCAACAGCGCCCCCGCGGCCGCGGTGTGCGCAGCGCCCCCGACCAGCGCCAGCGCCTGCTGGGCCCTCATCGACCGCCGCGCGAACATGCACACGATCGCCGTGGCGAGCGGAATCAGGATGGGCAGCACAAGCAGCGCGTTCACGAGTCGGTCGCCATCAGGTCGTCAATGTCGTCGGAGCCCACCGCGTCGCACGCGCGGCTCACCAGCACCATCGCGAACGCCGTCACGCCGAAACTGATCACGATCGCGGTCAGGATGAGCGCCTGCGGGAGCGGATCGGCGTAGGGCGGCGTGAGCGACTTCTCGCCCAGCGGAACCAGTGGCGGCCGCGCCCGCGCCACACCGCCCGCGGTGAAAATGAGCAGGTTGGCCGCGTGGCTCATGAGCGCCAGCCCGATGATCAGCTTGACGATGCTCCGCCGCATCATCATGTACAGGCCCGCCGCGAACAGCCCGGCCACCACGATCGCCAGCGCCAGTTGCATCAGCGGCCCTCGCTCTCGATCAGTGACAGAATCATCGTCATCGTGACGCCCACGACCAGGAAATAGACGCCGACGTCGAAGATGAGCGGCGTGCCCACCGGCACATGCCCGACCTGAGGGATCAGGATCTCCGTCCACAGCCCGGTCATGAACGGCAGCCCCCCCGCGAGCGAGAGCAGCCCGCTGACGAGCGCCACCGCGAGCCCGAACGCGCTCAGCGCCCGCAGATCGATCCGGATGAGCGTGCGCGTCGATTCCGCATCGAACGCGATCGCGTGCAGCGCGAACGCCGCTGAGGCGATGAGCCCGCCGATGAAGCCGCCTCCGGGGTGGTTGTGCCCCTGCAGCATCGTCACGATCGAGAAGAGCAGGATCAGCGGCAGCATGTAGCGCGTCGCCGTCCTGAGAATGACCGAACTCATGCGTTCTCTTCCTCCGGAATGCGCAGCTTGATGAGCGCGAACACCCCGATCGCCGCCACGCCGAGCACCGTGATCTCACCCAACGTGTCGAAGCCGCGGAAATCGACCAGAATCACGTTCACCACGTTCCGCCCGTGCGCCAGCGCTGCGCTGTGCTCGGCGTACCACGTGGAGATCGGCGGGGCGATCTCCGTCGTCGCCCCCAGCAGCGCCAGAGCGCCCGCCGCCAGCCCGCCCGTCAGCGCCACCGCGAAGTCGCGCACCTTGACGAACCTTCCCGTCATCGTGCGGAAGTCCGGCAGCCGGTAGAACACCAGCACGAACAGGATCACCGACAGCGTCTCCACCGCCACCTGCGTGATCGCCAGGTCCGGCGCGCCGAAGAACACGAACACCAGCGCCACGCCGTACCCCGCCAGGCCCAGCCCCGCGACCGCCGTCAGCCGCGAGCGCGTCGTCACCGCCATCGCCGCCCCCGCCAGGATCAGCGCCGCCAGCCCGATCTCGTGCGGCCGCGCATCGAGCGCAATCCTCACCTCCCCGAGATTCACGCGGTTCACGAGCGCCAAGGCCACCAGCAGCACAATCACCACCATCGTCACGCGCAGGTAGATCCGCAGATGCCCGCCCTGAATGGCCTTCGTCACGAACCGGCTCACCACGCAGATCGCTTCGAGCGTCCAGTCGTACCACCGCGCCGGCCCCAATCGCTCGAATACCCCCGCCGCCGCCGCCACACGCCGAACCGGCGCCCGCCACGCGAAGAGCAGCAGCCCAAGCGCCGTCGAAGCCAGGCTCAGCGCCAGGTCGGGGCTCCAACCATGCCAGAGCGCCAGATGCCTGCCGATCTCCGCCGCGGCAATCGCCTTCGCCGCGCCCCCCACCAGCGGCTCCGCCAGCAGCCCGGGCGCCGCGCCCAGCGCCACTCCCGCCAGCGCGAGCACCACCGGCCCCAGAAGCAGCGAGAGCGGCGGTTCATGCGGGTCCCGCGGCGTCGGCCCCGGCATGCCGAGAAAGAACGGTTTGATTCCCGCGGCAATCGCCGGAACGAACGCAATCACCGCGCCGACCAGGAACACAGCCAGAGCCGCGTTCGCCGCGGGGCTCAGGCGAAGCGCCGCGATCACCTCCTCCTTCGCCACGAAGCCGAGGAACGGGAAGAGGCCAACCATCGAAAGCGCCGCCAGCCCGCTCGCCGCGGCCGTGATCGGCATCGCCCGCGCCAAGCCGCCCAGCCGCTCCGAATCGCGCTCCTCCGTTTCGTGGTCGATCGCCCCCGCCACCATGAAGAGCGCGCCCTTGAAGCACGCATGCGCCAGCAGATACGCCACGGCCGCGAACGGCCCCGCCTTGCCGCCCACCCCCAGCAGCGCCACCATCGTGCCGAGCGAACTCACCGTCGTGTACGCCAGCATGCGCTTGAGCGCGGTCGCCCGAAACGCCAGGTACGCGCCGATGAGCATCGTCGCGAGACCCGCGATGAGCAGCAGCCACGTCCACTCCGCCGTGCCGCTGTAGAGCGGCGATACCCGCGCCAGCAGATACACCCCCGCCTTCACCATGGTCGATGAGTGCAGGTAGGCGCTCACCGGCGTCGGCGCCTCCATCGCGTTCGGCAGCCAGAAATGGAACGGAAACTGCGC
The DNA here is from genome assembly GCA_964529265.1 of uncultured Phycisphaeraceae bacterium. GTDB lineage: Bacteria > Planctomycetota > Phycisphaerae > Phycisphaerales > UBA1924 > CAZGVW01. The sequence continues at coordinate 13,990 of CAZGVW010000143.1, read as the reverse complement.
GGACTTCGTGAACGCCCCCAGCGCCAGCAGAATCAGGATCGCCGGCGCATGCGGATTGTTCCGGATGACGGCGGGATCCGAAAGCACCGTCGAGAGTTCGAACGAGTTCGCCGCCAGCCCCATGAGGATGAACGCCGCCAGCAGCGCCAGCCCCCCCACCGCCGTCACGATGAGCGCCTGCAGCGCCGCCGCCCGCGCCACCGCGCGCTCCCGGTCGAACCCGATGAGCAGGAACGACGACACGCTCGTCAGTTCCCAGAATACGAACAGCGCAAACAGGTTGTCGGCCGTCACGAGCCCCAGCATGGAGCCCATGAAGAAGAGCAGCAGTCCGTGCATCGAGCCGACGCGCGGATGCCCCTCCAGGTACCCCCCCGCATAGACCAGGATCAGCGCGCCAACCCCGCTGATGAGCAGCGCAAACAGCAGCGAAAGCCCGTCAATCCGGATGGAGAGCGCCACGTCCAGCGCCGGCGCCCACGCCCACGACGCCGTCACCGCCTCGCCGCGCGAAACCTCGGGCAGAATCGAGATGAGCCACGCCGCGATCGCGGCCGGCCCCAGCGCCAGAGCCCACGCCGCCCACTTCCCCATCACCCGGCGCGCAACCGGCGCCGCCGCGGCAAGCGCGAACGGAGCGAGCACGGCGGCGATGGGCGCAAACGACAACGGTGGCCTCCTGCCTTACGATGCGCCTGACGCGGCGATGACGGGCCGCAGTGTAGCCGCCCGCGCAGCGACGCGCTCACTCGCGGCCCGCCCCCTGCTCCGCGCCGCCCCCGGCCTCGCCGGCGCGCATCAGACCGATCTTGAAGATCAGAGGGCTCACGAGCTCGATCAGTGCGATCATCCCCACCAGGAACGCAAATACGCTGTCCGCGTCCGGTCGCCCCTCCAGCGTCTTCTGCATGATCGAGGCCAGCAGCAGCGCGATCCCCGCCTGCGGGACCAGCGCCGTCCACAGCCACTGCCGAGCCGACCCTTCCACCTTCACCATCCGCATCGCCGTCGCCGCCGCCGCCCACAGAAGCCCAGCCCGCAGCAGGGCGAACAGCAGCACAGCCGGCCAGATCGAGACGAACGCCGCCAGATCCAGCTTCGCCCCCGCGACCGCGAAGAACACGCAGTACACCGGCGTGTTCAACTCCGCGATCGTGTCGAACAGCGGCGCCCCCGCCTCCGGCCACACGTTCCGCATGAGCAGGCCCGCCACCAGCGCCACGATCAGGGGCTCCAGCCCCAGCGCCTCGCTCGCGATCGCGATCCCGAAGCACGTCAGCACCACGAAGATCGGCAGATGCGCGTGAATCGTCCGCATGTACCACGCCAGCCCCACGCCGATGATCGCCCCCGCCGCCAGCGACCCACCGATCTGCCATGCCAGGTCCGCCGGCAGATCCAGCAGCGCCCCCGTTGCATCCGCCGCGCTTCCCTCGCCTCCCCCTTCACCGGAAATCGCGCTCACCAGCGCAATCACCATCGGAAACAGCACGATTACGAAGAGGTCCCGGCTCACGACCACCGCCAGCGCCGTCTGCGTCAGCGTCCCCACCGCCCGCACCTCGCTGATCACCGCCACCACCACCGCCGGCGACCCCGCCGCGGCCACCACCGCGAGCGCCAGCGCCAGCAGGCCCGCATCCAGCAGACCCTCCGGCTTCGCAATCCCCAGCGGCCCCATCAGCGCCAGCAGCCCGCCCCCCACGCCCACCACCACAAACACAATCGCCAGAACGCACACCGCCACGACAGTCCGCAGCGATTTCCTCAGGAACGGCAGGTGAATCTCACCCCCCGCCGTCAGCGCGATGATCGCCATCGCCAGGTCATTCGCCAGCCGCAGATACGGAATCTGCTCCTTCGTCACCAGCCCCAGCGCGCTCGGCCCCACGATCAACCCGAACAGCAGGTACCCCGAAATCTTCGGCAGCCCCACCGTCTTCATCAGTTTTCCCACGAACCACGAGCCCAGCAGCAGCAGCCCGAACCCCGCGCCCGAGGACAACAACCCCGCCGGCGGCGCCGCAACCGGCATCCCCAGCGCATCCCGCGCCGCGGGGCCCGCCTCCCCAGGCGCCTCCGCCACCTGCCCCGCGGCAAACGAGAACGCCATCACAGCCAGAATCGCCAGCGCCAGCCGCAGAGCCCGCTTCATGCCCCCTGCTCCTTGGCCCGCTTCGCTTCACTCCGCCACGCGTAGGAGCGGATGAACGGCGAAACCTCCGACAGCATCCCCGCCAGCACCACCACCGCCAGCAGCCTCCGCGCTAACGGCGACGGCTGCGTCATCACCAGCCCCACCGCCATCGCCACCGCCAGATGGCTCTGCCTGATCGGCGCCGCCAGCAGCGGCGAGTCGTCGCGCCACCCGAGAGCCGCCTCCGGCACGCGCCGCAGCGCCCACCGGAACAGCCCCGGCTTCATCACGAACCGCGTCGCCGCGATCGTCACCGCCAGCGCAACCCCCCACGGCCACACCCGCAGATCCAGCAGCATCCCCGCCAGCAGGCCGAACACGATCGCCATCGCGTGCTCCGCCAGCAGAATGAACCGCTCGAAGTGCGCAGGTGTCTGCCGCGAAAGGTTCGCGATCACCACCCCCACCAGCATCGAAACGAACAGCGCCGAGAGTTCCAGCTGCGCCGCCAGCCCCGCCACCAGCGCCACCACCCCGATGAACACCGCCAGCAGATCCCCCCGATCGCGCCCCGCCAGATTGAACGCATACCTCCCCAGCAGCCCAACCGTCACCGCGAGCGCTGCGCCGATGAGCAGCCTCCCCCCCGCCGCGCCCCAATCGATCATCCCAGCCTCAGAGCCCGCCCCCGGCGCCACAACGATCACCACCGTGCCGAACACGATCACCGCCAGCACGCCCCCCAGGCTCCCCGCGCCGCGGATGAACATTCGCACCGTCGAATCCCACCCCGAGTCCCCCGCCCCCAGCGATCGCGTCTCCAGCGCCCAACCCATCCCAGCCGCCGCGATCAGCCCCGCCGGCGCCAGCAGCCACGCCGCCTCCTGCGCGCCCGACGCCTCACGCACCCACCGCCCGACGATCAGCCACGCCAGCCCGCCGAACACAACCACACTCACAACCGCATCCAGCGCCGCAAGCCTCCACAGCGTCGCCGGCAGCGCCAGCACCACGTCGCGCCGGCACTGCAGCCCGATCATCAGCCCGATCCACCCCAGCCCCACCACCACCAGCGGCGTCGAGCGCAGAATCACCTCGTCATCCACCGCGCCGAGCCCCCCGGGCCCCAGCGCCGCCCCCGCCGCGATCGCCAGCCAGCCCCCACTGATCAGCATCGCCACCGGCCGACGCCGCCGCAGCCGGAACAGCCGCGGACTCGTCGCCACCAGCGCGGCGGTCACGATGAGCAGAATCGTCAGGAAGATTCGGGGCGCTTCCCCCATCGCCGCTCGCTCCCTGAGTCGCAGCGCCTACCGCACCGGCCCGACGAACCGCCCGATCGGCACCGTCATCGCGATCGGGCGCTCCGCCGGCTTGAGTTCCTTCTCGATGAACGTGAACACGTCATCCGCCTGCTTGCGCGTCGTGGCGGAGAAGATGAGTCGGCTCCCGGTGTGCCCCGGAAGCATCGACGCCAGCCCCGCGAAGATCGGCATCTCCTCGCGCAGCAGCGCGCCCATCCCCTTGCTCTCGATGATCGTCGCCCCCGAGAGCCCGAGATCCAGCAGCGCAGTAATGAGATCGTCCATCATCGTCGGGCTCGAGGCGATGAGCAGCAGCAGCACCCGCTCCTCGCCGCCGCCCGCTGACTTCGCCGCAGCCGTCTTCCCCGCGTCAGACATGCGTGCGGTCCTCATCGATCAGCGCCGAATACAGCGCCTCCGCGTCCGCCGTCTTCCGCAGCCGCGCCAGCGCCCCGGGCCCGCGCGCCACGCGCGCCAGCCGCGCCAGCAGCCGCACGTGCTCCCACGGTTTCGCCGAACTGCCGAACATCGCGAACACCAGGTCGCTCGGCGGGTGCCCCTTCCCCCCGAACCCCACGCCCGGCGCCAGCCGCGCCGCCACGATCAGCGTCTGCTCGAAATCCGGCAGCAGCGCGTGCGGAAACGCCACCCCCTCCGGCGTCGAGGTCGGCATCTGCGCCTCGCGCTGCTCCAGCGCCTCCACCAGCGCCTCCGCCGGCGGCGCGCCCCCCGCCGCCTTCGACGCCGCCTCAGCGATCTTCCGGAACACCGCCGAGCGATCGGCCGCGCTCTCGATCACCACCGTCCGCTCCTGACTGAGATAAGACTCCAGCCGCATGTCTGCTCCCGCGCTCGTGGAAACCGCGCCGACGATATCAGATGGCCCTTCCCGACGCCCCTCCGTCCTTGCCCCCGCGCCGCCCGCTCTGCCAGAATGCGGCCATGTCCTCGCGACGCCGCCACACGCACTCCCTCGCCGCGCTCATCGCCATCGGCGTCCTCATCCTCGCCCCCTCCTGCGCCAAAGAGCCGCAGCAACCCGACGAAACCACCCTCTTCGCCGCCTCCAGCCTGCGCGACCTCATCGCCGACCTCGCGCCTCTCTTCGAAGCCGCCCCATCCGGCCGCGGCATCGAGTCCTCATTCGCCGGAAGCCAGACGCTCGCCCACCAGATCAGCGCCGGCGCACACATTGATCTCTTCATCTCCGCAGATGCTCACGTCGCCTCCGGCCTCATGCCGGCGCCGCGCGAAACTCGCCCCTGGCTGCGCAACACGCTCGTCCTCATCGCCCCCGCCGATTCCCCCGCAACCCTCGCAAGCCTCACCGAAACCAACGGCGTCATCGCCATCGGCGCCGAGAGCGTCCCCGTCGGCCGTTACACGCGCATCGCCCTGCGCGCCATGGGCGTGTGGGGCACTGTCGAGCCCCGCACGGCGCAGTTCACCCACGTCCGCGCTGTCCTCGAGCAGGTCGCCGGTGGCGCCGCCGACCTCGGCGTCGTGTATTCAACAGACGCCGCCACCGCGGCTTCCGGGGGGCGAGTCCGCATCGTCGCCGAGCTCCCCATGCCGCCCCACGCCGACCCCATCGGCTACGTTCTCGCCATCTACACCGACGCCGGATCCAATTTCGCCGATTGGCTCCAGACCAGCGATGTCGTCGCGCACACCGCGCGCCGCCATGGCTTTCTCACCGACGCCGCCCCCACCCCAAGCCCCCGGCAACCGGAGTCGCCGTGATCGAGATCACGCTCCGCTCGCTCCTGGCCGCGGGGTTGGCCCTCCTCTTCGTCGGCCCCCTTGGCGCCGCCATCGGCTATCTCCTTGCCCGCCGCCGCGTGCCCTTCAAGCCCGCGATCGATACGCTCGTCTCCCTTCCGCTCGTCCTCCCCCCCGTCGCCGTCGGCATCCTCCTCCTCTGGCTCCTCGCGCCCCGATCCTCCTGGCTTGGTCGCGCACTCGCCGAAGCAGGCGTCCCCTTCTTCCTCAGTTTCCGCGGCGTCGTGCTCTGCGCCGCCGTCATGGGCATGCCCCTCATGGTCCGCGCCGCCGAGGCCGCCTTCGCCGCGACGCCCCGCGAGGCCGAGGAAACCGCCCTCAACCTCGGCGCCTCGTGCGTCCGCACACTCGCCTTCATCACACTCCCCCTCGCCTCGCGTGGACTCGTCTATGGCGGCCTCCTCGCCTTCGCCAGAGGCCTCGGCGAGTTCGGCGCCACCATCGTCCTCGCCGGATACCGCCCCGGCCACACCGATACACTCGCCCTGAGCATCTACTTCGCCGCCGAAGACCCCGCCCGCTCCGGCGACCTCCTCGGCCTCATGGCGATCGCCATCGGCCTGTGCTTTTTCGTCACCCTCGCCGCCCGCCTCGCCCTTGGCGACCTCCGCCGCCAGCCCGCGCCCGGGCCTCGCCGCCGCGTCTAGGATTCCCCGAAACCGCCCCCGGCCGATGCCGAACAAGGTTTCTGACCCCCGGAACCACCCGGGCCCTGCGGAGGAACTCGCCATGCTGGACCCCGGCTCGCTCGCTCTCGGCCTCCTGACGCTTGCCGATTCAAACAAGGAGATTGTCTTCATCACGATGGGCACGGTCGGCCTCGTGTGGATCCTCTCCGCAACGTTCTCCGGCGTGCTGAAGACCCGTGCCCGCGAGCGCTCCCGCCGCGAAATCGCCGCCTACATCGCCGAAGGCTCCATGACCCCCGAGCAGGGCGAGCGCCTCATGCGCGCCGGGATGGAAGAAGACGAATGCTCCTGCGGCTGACGCGCGCCTGATTCGCGCGGAAAGGCTGGACGAAGATGGACCAGATCCTCGAACTGCTCGACAAAGACCCGGACATGATCATCCCCCTCGTCGCCGTCTCCGCGGCCATCGTGTGCGGGACCGTCATCGCTCTCGTCTCGATCGTCACCAGTTACGTGGCCGGTGTGCATCGCGCCCGCGACTTCGAGAAGTCACGTCGCGAAATTGCCGCGTACGTGTCGGAAGGCTCCATGAGCCCGGCCGACGCCGACCGCCTCCTCAAGGCCGCGCCTCCCCAGAGCGAATGACCCTCACGCGGCCGCAGGGCCGAATCTGTGGTGACCCATGACGTTCTTCGATGCCTTTCGTGACAACCCCGGCACGATCATCGCGCTGATCACCAGCGTCTCCGGAATGGTCCTGATCGGCAGCGTGATCAGCATGATCGCACGCGCCCGCGTGAAGAATGTCCGCGAGCGCGAGCAGACCAAGCGCGAACTCGCCGCCTACATCGCGGAAGGCTCGCTCACGGCGGCCGACGCCGAACGCATCCTGGCCGGCGGCCCCCCTGCCCAGCCCGAAGCCGGCGCCGGCGAGTGGTAGCGCCGGGTCGGATCAGCGGCATGGCTGCCTACATCAGCACGTCGATCAGATTTCCGGCGGGCGTTCGCGTCTGAAGGGCGATCACATACGCCGCGACCACGCGATCATGGGCTGAGCCCGATCGCGCCGCGTCTCGTGCGAAGTCTTGGTCATGCTCTGCACGCTCCGAATCGAGGCATGCATCGCCCGCCGCCTCCGTAGAAGCCGCGACACAGCCGTCCTCAGACGCTCCATGGTAGATCTCGCTCCTGCGCACATCGAACGGCGCCGGCTCGAGCATGTTCTGGCGCTTCAGGTAGTCCCCGAACGTGATGTCGAATCGCGGCGGAGGGAAGACGTCGCACGGGTCGAACCGATCGACGTCGCACACCCGCAGATGGCTCGCGAAGACCGCCGCCTTCACGGCGTGGTCATGCACGGCCGCCGAATCATGGCGCAGCCACGTCGCGGCAAACGTTCCGATCTGGGGTGACTCGATCCGCACCAGGAACACGTGGTAAACCGCGCGCCGCGCCGCGGCCGCCGCCGGTCGCCGGTAATCTGCCCGCCCTCCCCGCGGAATCGCCGCCGCAGCCTCCGCGACGATCGCGCCCGCCCGAAGCGTGTTGCGTTTCCGCAACGTCCCGCGTTGACTTGCCGCACCAAATGCTCCCCACCGCCGCGCTCGAATACGACCTGCCCCCGCGGCTCATCGCCGTCCGCCCCGCCCAGCCGCGGGATTCGGCCCGCCTGCTCGTCATCAGCCGCTCCGACCCCGCGCTCATGGAGCACCGGACCGTCCGCGACCTGCCGGAGTTTCTCCGCGCGGGCGATACGCTCCTCTTCAACGCCTCCCGCGTCATCCCCGCCCGTCTCCAGGGCCGCAGGCGCGATACGGGAGGCGCCGTCGATGGCCTGTATCTGCAGAGCGATGAAGCCGCCGCGGCCCGCTGGCGCGTCATGCTCCGCAGCAACGGCCGCCTGCGCGAGGGCGCCGTGATCGATCTGCACGATGCGCGCGGTTCGCGGACCTTCTTCAGCCTGCGCCTCATCGAGAAGATCGACGACGGCTGGTCCGTGGAGGTCCGCGGCGATGGCGATGCGCCCGCCGATCGCCCCGCCGCGGCTGTTCTCGAGCAGATCGGCGCCACCCCCCTGCCGCCCTACATCCTGAAGGCGCGCCGGGATGCGCATCTCGCCGAGCCGGATGCGCGAGATCGCGCGTGGTACCAGACCGTCTACGCGGCCGCGGATCGCGGCGCCAGCGTCGCCGCGCCCACCGCCGGGCTTCATTTCACGCCCAAACTTCTCGCCGCGATCGACCGCCGCGGCGTCCGTCGGCTGGAGATCTCGCTCGATGTCGGCGCCGGCACGTTCAAGCCCGTCGAGTGCGAGTTCGTCGAAGATCACCCCATCCACGCCGAGCGATATTTCGTTCCCGGACCGGCGCTCTGCGCCCTGGCGGATCGCCCGCCCCGTCTGTTCGCCATCGGCACCACAACCGCCCGCGCCATCGAGAGCGTGCCTGACGCCGCATTCGCCGATCCGCAAGCGTTGCAGACCGGCTACGCCGCCGCCACGCGCCTGCTCATCACGCCGGGCTATGAGTGGCGCTTCGTCCGCGGCATGATGACCAACTTCCACCTGCCGCGCTCGACGCTCCTGGCGATGGTCGCCGCGCTGCTGCCGGAAGGCATCGATCGATTGCTCGAGGTGTATCAGGAGGCGATCAGGCGCGAATACCGCTTCTATTCCTACGGCGACGCGATGCTGATTCTGCCCTGATGGATCGATCTCTCTCCGAGATCAGGCGAGCGCGACCTTGCGGAAGTTGATGATCAGCCGCGTGCGCTTCGGCACGAGCAGGCCGGCCACCACCGTCGAAGGCGCTGCGGCCTTCGCCGCGTTCGCGTGCGCCGCGGCGATCGAATCTTGCGCTGCGCCGCCGATGAGTGACAGGGCCGCGATGATCATGCATGCCATCGCCGTCCTGCGCACAACTGTCGTCATTTCTTGAGTTTTTCGCATCCGACGATCGCCTCCCCATTTGCGGCCTCGTCACGTTCGAGTCTACCACCGCTTCGCCGCCCTCCAAGCGGAAAGATTCGAGCGCAACAAGCCGCGTGCGCAGCGGTCGTCAGCCGCGTGATTCTGGGACGCGCATTCGGGCTGCGCCGCGCATGCGGAGCGTCCGGGCGCGCAGCGCGCAGGTTATGCGGACCATCGCCTTCCGGGCGCTTCGCTCGAAGCGCAGAAAAAAAAGCGCCGCGGCGAGTGTCGCCGCGGCGCCGAATCTGTCAGACAGAGAACGCGCGATCCGGTCCGCTTCAGAAGCACGGCCCCCACGCGCCGAGAAGCACCGCAAGGTCCGAGGAGCCCACGCCGCCTCCATCGAAGTCGCCGGCGCCCGGGTTGCCCCAGTTGCCGAGCAGAATCGCGATGTCGGAGGAGCCCGTCTGCCCGTCGCCATCAAGGTCCGTCGGGCATTCGCACACGTCGAGCACTTCGTTGCCGTTCATGTCGGCCGCGCCCATGACGATGTCGCACGGGTCGCACTCGCCGTTGCTGTCGCAGTCCTCGCACGTCTCGCCCGGCGCCATGACGATCTTGAAGATCTCGCCGCCGCCCGCGCCTGAGCCCTGGTCCACGATGTACACCTCGCCCAGCGCATCCTCGCCGAACGACACGATGCTGCTCACGAAGAAGCCGTCGATCGAGTTCTGGAGCGCCGCCGTGCGGGTCTGGAAGTCGGACACCGCGACGCCGTTGTAACGGAACGACCAGATCTGGTTGCTGCAGAAATCGGAGAGGAAGTACGTGCCGCGCAGGTCGGGGATCTTGCAGCCGCGGTAGACCACGCCGCCCGTGACCGAGCAGTTGGCCGTGCCCGCCTGCAGGTACTCGTGAATCGGGTCAACCAGACCCGCGCCGAAGCACGTGCAGCCCACCGACGTGCAGCTGCTGGGCGAATCGCTGCTGCAGTGCGCGCCCTCCATGCAGTCCCAGCCGAAGTTCATGCCGCCGGCGTTCCCGTCCGGAACGAAGTCGATCTCCTCCCAGCGGTCCTGGCCCACGTCGCCGATGTAGAGGTCGCCGTTCGTGTCGAAATCGCAGCGCCACGGGTTGCGCAGGCCGTACTGCCACACCTCGTCCGCGCCGGGCGTCGCGCCCGCGAACGGATTCGAAGGCGGAATGCGGTAATCGCGATTGGCGTCGGCCGGGAAATCGTCGCCGTTCACGTCGATCCGCAGAATCTTGCCCAGCAGCGAGTTGATGTTCTGCGCGTTGTTGCTCGGGTCGCAGAAACTGCCGCCGTCGCCCAGGCCGATGTAGAGCAGGCCGTCATTGGGCCCGAACTCCATCCAGCCGCCGTTGTGATTCGCGAAGGGCTGCGCCTGCGTGAAGATGATATCGGCCGCGACGTTCGAGACATCGGGATCCGCGGAGCGCGTGTACCGCGCAATCGTCGTGACGCCGCCGGCGCCTGTGTAATGCACGTAGTAGACGCCGCTCGTCTCGTAATTCGGCGCGAACGCCATCGCGAGCAGGCCCTGCTCGCTGAAATCGCTCGTGCCGCCGGTGACCAGGGGATCGATATTCAGGAACGGCGTCGCCAGAAGCACGCCGTTCTTGATGATCCGGATGATTCCCTGCTTCTCGATGACGAAAATGCGCTCAAAATCGCCTGCCGGGCTGCCGAGCCACGTCGGGCGCGTCAGGCCGCTGGCGATGCGCTGCGTGCGGATCGCCGTCGGGGCGCCGCGTAGTTCAGGCGACATGACGCCGACGGTCGCCTCCTGAAGGCCGGCCTCCGAGGGCCGAACGGCAAGGTTTGAGACAAGCAAGGCGCCGCCGGATGCGAGAAGGGCGGCGCCCACAACCACGCTCTTGATCATGGGTATCTCCACGGGGGGGCCACAGGGCCGCCGGGGCGCTCCGGCGCCGGCGATTTGTCAGGGCCGGGGGTCCTAGAAAGGGTCGCTCTCTCCTGTCGCCGTGGGGCGACGCGGGCAGTGTAGAGCCTTCCGGGCAGGGAAGCACGCAGGAATCGGTCAAGACACGCGACATGGCGCTTGCGGACCACTCGCTCAGGGGCATGCGCCCCATGAGCCCAGCATCTGGCCGAGGTCCGAACTGTTCACGTTTCCATCATTTGTGAGGTCCGCGGCGGGGTTCGACGTGCCCCATGCGCCGAGGAGTTGGCCGAGGTCCGAGGAGTTGACCACCCCGTCGCCGGTGATATCCGCGGGGCAGGCCGCGGCGGGCGCGATGACGGCCGCGGTGAGCGCGGCGCCCCCCTCCCAGGTGATCTGGGCGGCGGCATCGGCGGGGGCCTGGTCGGCTTCGAACCAGAACGTGTACATCGTGCCGAAACGGATGGAATTCGGCGCCTGGACGCCTCGCGGCGTGGGCGCGGTGAACGTGACCTGGCCCCCGGCGTGCGCGGGGGTCCACGCGGCGTCGTCAAACTGCGTGTCTTCGTCCTCGAGCGGCGCGTTAAAGCCGAAATTCGATGCATTGGCGCCGGAAGCGATCGGAATGGAGAGAATTGTCGCCCCGCCGTCGCGATTCAGGTTGTAGACGTTGAACTCGTAGCGCCAGGCGCCGCCGCCCAGGTCCACGGCGCGGCTGGCGACGGCGACCTGGCCCAGATCCGTGGGGGTCGCGAGGGATTGCAGGTCGCCCCAGGAGAAGATGATGCACTCCTGGGTGAACGCGGCTTCGTCGGAAAACGCCCAGGTGGGGTCGGGACCGGCCTCGATGGGTCGAAATCCCCAATTGTTCGCCAAATTCGCGTCATTGGCGCACAAGTAGAACGCTTCGATGAAAAGGCGCGCATCGACGCCGTCAATGATGTCGGCGGCGAGCAGATCCTGCTCCGAGACGCGCAAACGGTGTGAAAGCGGGCCGTGGGATGGGTCGCCGAAGAGGTGGCTGCGCAAACAGTCGCCGGCGACGGTGTATCCGATCGCGCCGGTGTCGAAATGCGATCCGCACGGCGCCCAGGCGCCGGTGAAGGGGTTCACCTCGCTGCGCGGGGCGAGCAGGTCGTATCGCTGGTTGGTGGGCGCGCCGTAGGAATCGGTGCAGCCGATGCCGAGGAAGTTGCCGCTGCCATCCGGGCAGCCATCGTTGAGCGAAAAGAAGGCGTGCTTGAGCCAGGAGAGGCCGATCTGCTCGAGGCGGCCATCGCGCTCGCGGAAGAGGTTCTGGCCGATGAAGGGGTGGGCCGGATCGAGGCTTCCGTTGGCCTGGATGGGCCCGAGAAGCCAGGGGATGTTCACGTCGCCGGGGTTGAAGGCGAGCGTGCCGAGGGCCAGGCCGAGGCGGCCGTTGGGGAACGTGCCGGTGCGGCCCCACTGCTGGAGGCCGGAGACGTTGTTGATGGCCAGATCGAGCGTGCCGCCCCGGGGCGCGGGCTCGGCGCGGCCGGGCAGGGCGAGCGCGGCGATGGCGACGGCGCAGAAGACGACGATGCCCACACAGCGAGTCATCCGCATGACGGCTCTCTCCTTCTCGGACCCCGGGGACCGACGGAGCGGGCTTTGGGCTCGCCTCCGATCGGCAATCGGCAAGGGTACCACCCTCCGGAAGCAGAGCAATGGCGATATTTGGAGTGACAGGAAGACAGCGCACAAACGAGGTCACTCGGGACACGTCAGGGGCTTGGGCGGGTCTAGGATGGGGACTCTCGGGGGGGGCGAGGGTCGGGAGATCCGCTGAGACAAGGCTGGGGACGCACTCGTGGTGCAGCGGCTCAAAGCAGCCTCTGCACCACGGCACCCTCAGGTGGGAACGGGCCGAATAGAGGGGGCGCATGAGCGTCGTGGTGCAGGGGCTCAGGGCAGCCGCTGCACCACGGCGCCCAAAGGTGGGAACGGGCCGAATAGAGGAAGCGCATGAGCAAGGACACGCGGGGGTGCACGGGGCGGAACGCGACGCGGCGGAAGGATGTCGCTCTGCCGGTGCTGGGAGAGGTGAGCGGCCCGGGTGGCGGTGGCGGCGGGGGCTCCGGGGGCGCCGGGGGCGGGAGGCTGAAGGCGCGGAAGTCGCGGACGAGCAGGTGGCGGGCGGGGGTGCTCATCACGGTTCACGTGCTGTTTTTGGCGCACCTGACGCATTGGCTCACGAAAGGCGAGACGGTGTCGCCGGTTGAGCCTTCGGAATCGATGCACACGCTGGAATTAGGAGAATTGAACGCGGGATTCGTGTTTTTCGGGGTTGCGCTGCTCGCGACGCTGATTGTGGGGCGGATGTTCTGCGGGTGGGGGTGCCACATCGTGGCGCTGCAGGACCTGTGCGGGTGGCTGATGAAGAAAACGGGGCACCATCCGCGGGCTTTTCGCTCGAGATTGCTCGTTTTTGTGCCGTTGACCATCGCGCTGTACATGTTCGTGTGGCCGACGTTCAAGCGCGACCTGCTGCTGCCGGCGCTGGACGTGGTGTGGCCCCAGGCGATGGCGGCGCTGGCGCCGGTGCCGGCGTTTCCGGGGTTCACGAATCACCTGGCGCGGGCGGGGTTCTGGGACACGTTCGCGGGCCCGCTGGTGGCGATCCCCTTTCTGCTCGTGTGCGGGTTTGCGACGGTGTACTTCCTTGGCGCGAAGGGGTATTGCACGTATGCGTGCCCGTATGGCGGGTTTTTCGCGCCGGCGCAGCAGGTGGCGCCGGGGCGGATCATGGCGGATCTTTCGCGGTGCGAGGGGTGCGGGCACTGCACGGCGGTGTGCACCTCGAACGTGCGCGTGCACGAAGAGATCCAGATCCATGGCGGGGTGGTTGATCCCGGGTGCATGAAGTGCATGGATTGCGTGAGCGTGTGCCCGAATGAGGCGCTTTCGTTCCGATTCGCGGCGCCGCCGGCGCTGTCGCAGAAGGGGCCGGCGTCGAAGCGGCGCGGCTTCACGCGGCTGGTGATTTCGGGTGTGATTGCCGCGTTGTGCGCGGCGCTGGCGTGGGCGACGCCGGTGCCGTGGATGTGGGTTCCGCCGGCGATCGTGGCGGGGCTGGCGGCGGCGGTGGCGGTGAGCGGGGCGCTGGAAATGACGCGCTCGCGCCGCCCCCGGGGGTCAGATCCTGTGGGCACGCCGCCCAAGGGCGCGGGGCCGAAGCCGGATCTTTCGTGGCCGGAAGAGATTGCGCTGGCGCTGGTGTTTCTGGTCGCGTTTCTGAGCGTGCGCGGCGTGTACGGCGTGATTCCGATGCTGTTTGCGCTGGG
>CAZGVW010000142.1:0-8058 GCA_964529265.1 uncultured Phycisphaeraceae bacterium | reverse complement strand
GCGCCGCCCGCCGCTCCGCCAGATCCCCCTGCAGCCGGCTCCGCTCCTCGCCCGCCTCCTGCAGCGTGCGCTCCGCGGCTTCCAGCAAGTCCCGCGACGCCTCCATCGCCGACCGCTGCTCCTCCGCGGCCTGCGAAATCTCGTCGATCCGCGCCTCGACGTCGCGCAGCCGCGATTCATCGTGGCCGATCTGCCGCCGCGCCTCCTCCGCCGAACGATGGCACATCTGCGCCCGCTGCCTTGCCGATTCCGCCGCGTGCTCCGCGCCCGACCGCGCGATTTCCATGTCGCGGTGCGCCGTAAGCAGGTCGTGCCGCGCCAGATCCGCGTCCTGCTTCGTCTGCTCCAGCCTCGACAGGTCTTCCGCGGCTTCGCGCCGCTTCTGCTCGAGATCATGCAGCGAAGACGTCAACCCATCCAGCCGCGAGAGCAGATCGTGGTGCTGATCGAACCACAGCGCCATCTTCAGCCCGCGCAGCGATGTATCCAGTTCCTGGAACCGCCGCGCCTTGGCCGCCTGGCTCTTCACCACCCGCAGCCGCCGCTCCGTCGTGGCCAGCGCCTCGCGCGCCGCGACCAGGTTCATCTCCGTGCGCTCGAGCTTCCGCTGCGCCTCGATCCGCCGCGCTTTGAACTTCGCGACGCCCGCCGCCTCCTCGAAGATCGTCCGCCGCTCCACCGGCGAGGCGAGCAGCATCGCATCCACCTTGCCCTGCTCGATGATCGAATACGCGTCCGCGCCCACGCCTGTATCGAGGAACAGGTCGCGGATGTCGCGCAGCCGCGCCTTGCGCCCGTTGATCAGGTACAGGCTCGTCCCGTCGCGATACAGCCGCCGCTCGACGTCCACCGTCTCGGTGTCGATCGGCAGCGCCCGCCGCCGCACCAGGGGCCGCTCGAACGCCGGCGCCTCGTCATCATCTCCGTGCGACTCCGCGTCCTGCGCAACGCGCCCCGATCCATGATCGGCTTCCCCGTTCAGCAGCGCCGCCAGCCCCGCGTCCCCGTTCAGCGCCGCCGCCAGAGTCCCGTTCGAATGCTCACCGGCGTCCCCCGCCACCGCACCGCCGTCCACTTCCTCCAGCAGCGGGTTCTCGAACGTCAGCGTCACGCTCGCCATGCCCTGCGGCTTGCGACCGGCCGAACCCGCGAAGATGACGTCCGCCATCTCCTTCGAGCGGAGCGACTTCGCCGAGCGCTCCCCGAGCACCCACTTGATCGCGTCCACCACGTTGCTCTTGCCGCACCCGTTCGGCCCGACGATGCCCGTCAGCGGCGCATCGAACGTGAACTCCGTGCGGTCGGCGAACGACTTGAATCCGACGAGTGTGAGCCGTGCCAGGCGCATCAGGCCACTGACCTCCATGTCTGCCCCGCCTCGGGTCTGAATCCCGGGCGATTTCTCCGGGTCCTCCGCCCGGCGCCGGACCGCCCGCGCAAGGGGGCGGCGGTTCCGCGGCCGGCTCGGCCCGCCGCGAAGTCCATCTTTTGTCGGCCACTTGGCTCTCTGGGCAGGAACAACTCCTTCACCGCCGTTGACGCCCCTCGTCCTCTTCCTCCGGGGGCGGGGGCGGGGGTGGGGCTGCGTTCTCGTCCTGGCCCGCTTCACCGGCTGCCGCGTCCTCATTCTCCGCTGCCGGAAGCACTCCGTCGAGCGCCTTGATCCCCATCTTCGCCGGATTCAGTTCAGCACCCTCGGCCCGCTCCGGGCGCTCCTCCAGTTCAACGCTCTCGAGCGACCTCAGCAGCTCAGCCGCCAGCTTGTCCTGCTCGGCCATGAAGTCCGCCGGGAAGGCGTTCGCCTTCCAGATCTCGTGCAGGGCGCCGACGACCTCCGAATAGGAGAGGTCCAGTCCCGGCTCGGGGCGCTCCGGCGTCTGCTCGTGCGCCATGAACTCGATCAACTCCGAGAGCTTCGGGTTCACGGTGGTCTTGACCGACTCCCCCGTCTGGTGGTCGAGGTAGTAGATCCGCAGGCTGTCCGTCGGCGAATCCGCCGCGAGCATCAGCCGGTCCGACCACCCCGTGATCAGCGTCGGCCGGTGGATCGCAACCTCAGACCCGAACAGCACGATCCGCGGCTGACCCTGCTGGCTCACATACACCAGCGGCTTGCTCGATGGCACGATGTCGAGCGTGAACTTCCGCTCCAGCACCCGCCGCTCCAGCCTCGGGTCGCCCCGCTCGGCCAGCGCCTCGTACGCCGCGATCCGCACCTCGATCTCCGCCGCGTCCAGCAGGCTGCGCAGCGCCTCATTCACGCGGGGATCCGGCCCGATTCCGCCCAGCAGCGCGATCGCCTGGGTCCGCAGGGCCGCGTCCGGCCCGGTCGCGATCTCCCGCAGGTACGGCGCCGTGAGCGCATCGCCCAGCCGCGCCCCCGCCGTGAGCGCCGCCAGCCGCGGCGCCATCTCGGGGTGCGTGTACAGCGGCCGAAGGAACGGCGTCGCCGATCCGCCCAGCGCCTCGACCCGCTGCGCCAGTTGCGGCGCCAGGTCCGGCTGCTCCTTCATCGCCTGCGTGTAGTTCCGCGCCCACTCCTCGTTGAACATCATGTCCACGCGAGAGGCGAGCAGCAGGTCGATGAACCGCGACGGATCATCCGAATACCGCTGCGGAACGTTGATCTCGATGAGTTCCTCGTTCGCGCCGATCGCGACCGGCTTCCGGTCCTCCCGCTCCTGCGGAAAACGCGAGTTCAACCCCGCGACGATCGATCGCGCCCGCGCGTGCGACGGGTTGTCGAGCGACAGCGCCAGTTCCCGACCCTTCGTCACCACGCCGCCGCCCAGGATCCGCCCGGTGCGCCGGTTGATGCCATCTTCCTTTGCCGCCGCCGGGTCCGTGAACGGGTTGATGAACACCTCGCCCGCGGCTTTCGCGTCGGCAGGCACATCCGGCCCGCCCGGAACCTGGAATCCCGGCCGCAGCTCCGTCGTCCAGAGCACCCCGCCCTCGAGGCTCGTCGTCGCCGAACCCGGCAGCGCCGAGACCAGCACGTCGAAGTGAGATCCCTCCGGCGCTCCCGGCGCGATGATCGCCTGGACCAGCACCACCGCCGTGTTTGGATCGTCGATCATCCGGCTCGGGCTCGTCCAGCCCATGCCCGATGTTTCCTTCCCGACGCCCCGCCGCGACATCTCCCGCTCCAGAATCGTCCGCACGCTCGGCACCACGTCCGCCGAACCCGTGCCGTTCAGCCCCACGACGATTCCGTATCCCGTCACCAGTTCCGGCGTGTTGCCGCGAAGCGTCGCCTCAGCCCCCACCACCCCGCGCAGGATCGACGGCATGTCGCGCGTCACGTGCTCGGGATTCACCGCCCGCGCCCGTGGCCGCCGCGTTTCCGTGCAACCCTCAAGCGCAACCACCGCCCAAACGGCGCACACGACAGCCGCGGCCGCCCGGCCCCGCGACAACAACACGGATTCCATGCGAGCGCTCGCGCCCCTTCGACGAATGGTCGGGCGCATGGTGGGTCTCACAGTCCTCAGGACCTCTTCCCGAGCACGAAGCCCAGGCCGCCGGCGATGAGCGTCACCCCAGCCAGGCCGCCGATCACCGCCCAGTAGTTCTTCGCGATCATCGACGTGACCGCGCCGTCCCCCACGTTCATCATCCCCATCAGGATCACGACCAGCCCCACCGCCAGCGCCAGCACCGCGCCCAGGCTCAGCCCGGCCACCAGTCCGCTGCCGGCGCCGTCAAACGGCTCGGCCACCATGACCAGCCCGCCGCTCGCTCCGGCGACCGCCACACCGGCCCCCATCGACGCCGGCGTGATCTCCTCGACACCCTCGAACAGGCCCGTGCCGCCGACCCCGACCCCGGCCGCGGGCGCCTTCGCCCCGCCGCGGCGTTCCTCCTGCTCGCCGATGTCCTGCAGGAAATCCACCGCCCCGAGCGACGTGTCATCGCTCTCGCGTGTCAGGTCCAGCAGCCCGGATCCCGAGCCCAGGGGCTCCAGCGCCAGTTCATCAAGGCCGCCTTCGGACATCTGCGTCACCGCGGATGGGTCGGCCCGATCGAGTTCATCAGCATCGAAGATGCTCACACCGGTCTTCGCCTTGGATTCGGGATCGGTGATCCCCGAGCCCGTGCCGGATCGCGAACTGGCCGCCCGGGATCCTCCGGCCCCGGAGCCCGCCAGGCCCATGCCGGACTCCGCCATCGGGAACGCCGTTCCGCCGCCCAAGTCGTATTCCGCCGTCCCCAGGCTGCTCGCGCCGGGGGTCGAATCGATCAGCCCCGGCGCCCCGGGCGTCGAATCCGCCAGCGGAATCACCCCGCTCATGTCCGCCTCGTCCCCGCCCGGCTCCGCCAGCAGGTCGATCTGATCGACCTTGAACATCAGCTTGTCGCGATCGCGGAACTCCTGGATCCGGCCCTTCTGGGCCATATCCCGGACCTCCTCCTGCGACACGCCGAGCTTCGTGGCGGCTTCCTCGAGCGAGTAGAACATCTTGGCCATCGCGACTGCACCTTCCAAGGGGTCAAAAAGGGCGAAAAAGGGCGGAACGCAACGGTATCGCCGACCCCGGAGCCGGGCAAACCCGCGTTCGGCCCTCGTTCAATCCCACCTGCCGGATGGCTGTTCGCGTGCCCCGCCGCCGGGGTTCCGGGGGTTCCGGGGGTTCCGGGGGTTCCGGGGGTTCCGCCTCTCTGGGCGCCCTTCCAGCCCGGGTTGACCCCAAGTCAACCGCCGGTGGACCGGAAGTCAACGCGCATTGCCTCAATCAACTTCTATTTTCTTGAACACGAGGCGATGCCGGCGGTGTCCTTCTCCTCTCCCCTGGACCAACCGGAAGGGCGAAAGGCCCCGGCCCCGAATCCCAAGACCATCGCCCCAACACAAGGAGCCTCGAAGCATGTCCATGGCGACGTCAACACCTTCCTCCGCCACCGCGGCTTGCGAGCCGCGCAGCCCGCAGCCCGCACCCGCCGCCGAGTGGTTCACCGGCGTCGGCGCCTCCGCGCCCGCCCGCATCGGCGCCCTCCTCTACGGCCTCTTCGCCTACGCCGTGTTCTTCGTCACCTTCCTCTATGCCTATGGCTGGGTCGGCAACCTCGTCGTGCCGCGCTCCATCGATTCGGCGCCGGCGCTTCCCTTCTGGCAGGCGCTCGCGATGAACGTCGGCCTGCTCGCGCTCTTCAGCGTTCAGCACTCCGTGATGGCCCGCCCCACCTTCAAACGCTGGTGGACGCGCTTCGTCCCCGCCTGCATCGAGCGCAGCACCTACGTGCTCCTCTCCAGCGTCTGCCTCATCCTGCTCTTCATCCTCTGGAGCCCGATGGGCGGCGTGATCTGGGACGTGCAGCACCCCGTCGCGCGCACAGCCCTCTACGCGCTCTTCACCTGCGGATGGGCCCTCGTCTTCGTCTCCACGCTCCAGATCAACCACTTCGATCTCTTCGGCCTCCGCCAGGTGTGGCTCTACTTCCGCGGGCGCGACTACACCACCGTCAGGTTCCGCACGCCCATGCTCTACCGCCGCGTGCGACACCCGCTCTACGTCGGATGGATCGTCGCCTTCTGGGCCACGCCCACCATGACCGTCGCGCACCTGCTCTTCGCCTCGCTCACCCTCGCCTACATCCTCGTCGCCATCCGCCTCGAGGAGCGCAACCTCGCCGACGAGCACGGCGAGTCCTACCGCAACTACCGCCGCAGCGTCCCGATGCTCATCCCACGCCCCGGACGCACGTTCACCCCCGCGACCGCGCCGGCGCCCACGGCCTGAAAAACGAAACGGGCGCCCGGCGTTCATCCGCCGGGCGCCCGCATTTCATTCACAGATCAGCCGCCGAATCAGTTCGGCGTCGCGTCAGCCACGCCCGGCACCAGCGCCGCGCCCTCCGGCACGGTGATGCTCGAGCCCTCGAAATCGTTGTCGATCGGCTGATATCGCCCGCCCAGGTGCTGCGCGAGGAAGCCCTCCGTCACGGCGTAGAAGCCCATCCGGTTCTCAGGACGCGCAAACCCGTGTCCCTCGTCCGGGAAGAGCACATACGTCACGGGGATCTTTTTCGCCTTCATCGCCTGCACGATCTGATCGCTCTCCGCCTGCTTCACGCGCGGATCGTTCGCCCCCTGCCCGATGAGCAGCGGCTTCTTGATCCGATCCACGTACGTCAGCGGCGAGCGCTCGCGCAGCAGCGCCTGACCCTCGGGAGTCGTGTTGTCGCCCACGCGCTGACGGAACACGTTCGCGAACGACACCCAGTACGGCGGAATCGATTCGAACAGCGTGATGATGTTCGACGGCCCCACGATGTCCACGCCGCACGCGAACGTGTCCGGCGTGAAGGTCAGGCCCACCAGCGTCGCATATCCGCCGTAGGACCCGCCCATGATCGCCACGCGGCCCTCGTCCGCGATGTTCTCGTCCACCGCCCACTTCACCGCGTCGACCAGGTCGTCGTGCATCTTGCCGGCCCACTCCATGTTGCCGGCGTTCAGGAACTCCTTGCCGAAGCCCGTCGAGCCGCGGAAGTTCACGCTCAGCACCGCGTACCCGCGATTCGCGAGCAACTGGTGCGTCGAGTTCAGCCCCCAGTTGTCGCGCGCCCACGGCCCGCCGTGCACCAGCAGCACCATCGGCAGCGGCTCCGCCGGGCGCCCGTCGTTGTCGCTGTCCGCCCACGGCGGCAGCGTGAGGTAACTCACCAGGTTCAGCCCGTCGCGCGATTCGATCACCGTCGGGTGCATCTTGGAGAGCTGCACGCCCTCCAGATCCTTCCGGTTCGTGAACAGGAACCGCGCCTTCCGCGCATCCCGGTCGTAGGCGTAATACCGCACCGGGCCGTCGTCCATCACGTACGTCACCAGCCAGTGCTTGTCGTCCAGCGTGCGGCTCGAGACGTTGAAGTCCCCATCCGCCACCGTCCGCAGATACGCGAAATCCGGCTGGATCGACTTGTCCAGCACCTTCCACTCGTCGCGCAGGTATTCGAAGTTCACCGCCTGGATCGTGTACTCCGTCGGGTGCACCATCGCGCCGCTGATGTCCGCCCGCATGTCGTCCGCGATCACGGCCTTGCGCCCGGTCGCAAAGTCCACCGAAACCAGCGCCGCCGTGTTCCGGTCGCGGCTGTCCACCATGTACATCGTCTTGCCGGTCTTGTCGAAGCCCACCGCCGACGTCGTCAGCGCATCATCCGGCGAAATCGCCGCGAAGACTTCCCAACCGCCGTCCGTCTTCTTGAGCAGGTCCGATCCGCCATCCTGCCGGAACGTGGACACCAGCCGCAGGTTGTAGTTGTCGTCCGTCACGAACCCCGACACCATCCCGCCCTGCAACTGCCCGGGGTTCTGCAGGAGCAGTGTCTTCTCGCCGGTCTTGATGTTCAGCCGGTACAGGTCATGGAACTGCGGATCGCGGTTGTTCAGGCCGATCAGAATCTCGTGCGGGAACTTGTGGCTGATCTCCTGAATCTGCGCCGTCGGCTTCAGGTTCTTGCCCGTGCGCGGGTCCTGCAGCGGCTCGCCGTCCGGCCCGTGGATCACCTCGTCCGGCGTCAGCCGACGGCTCTGCCCCGACGTCAGATCCACGCTGAACAACTGCCAGTCCTCGTCCCCGCCGACGTCCTGCAGGTACAGGAGGTGGTCGTTCGTGTGCGCCCACATGTAGATCCGGATGCCCCGGCTCGTGTCGTTCGTCACGCACTTCGCCGCCGAGGGGTCGCCCGCCGGCGCCACCCACACGTTCAGCACCCCGTCCTTCGGCGACAGGTACGCCAGCCGCTTCCCGTCCGGGCTCAGCTGCGGGTTCGCCTTGTCCGGGTTCCCGTACAGCACCGACCGCGGAATCAGCGGATGGCCCGAGCCGTTCGGCGCCGCCGCGGCTGGGAAAGACGTGAGCGCCGCGCCCGTCAACGTGGCCAGCGCGGCTGTGAGCACCACGGTCTTCATGAGTCTGCCTCCAGATGTTTGGATTTCGTCAACGCGTCGGCCCACTATACCGATCGCCCGCCCCGGCGCTGCGAACCGCACGCGCGCACACCCCGCCCCCGACCCGCCAAAACCAGTGGTTTTCTGCGCCGCCGCGCGCCCGCTGG
>CAZGVW010000141.1:0-67172 GCA_964529265.1 uncultured Phycisphaeraceae bacterium | reverse complement strand
CGAGGCGGCGCAACGCTGCTCGAAGCCCGCGGTCGTGGAGTCGCGAGGACACCGGGTGTCTGACTTTGAGCCTGTATTCCGACACCACGCGATTCAGCAGATGTTGCTGCGCGATATCTCCGAGATTGAAGTCAGCGACGTGCTCGAGCACGGTGAAGACGATCGAAACCAGCTCCGAACGATCTTCGCCGCCGTCCCGACTCGTGCTAGGCTGGTCTGCCGGGCTGCCCAGTGCATGTCGTTGCGGCCGATGACCCGGATGTCCGTGTCACGTATATCATCACCGTCTACAGGCCGGACCCGATGAGGTGGACCAACGGGTTCCGTTCCAGGAAGAGCCCATGAACTGTCCGATCTGCCGAAATGGTGAGATGCGTCCCGGCCGGGTAACCGTCGCCTTTGACCTCCCCGGCGGGGGCGCTGTGGTCTTCCAGGGCGTCCCGGCGCGCATTTGCGAGAACTGCGGCGAGCGGTGGTTCGACGAGGCGACAACCGCCCAGCTGCTTCGGCGCGCCAAGCAGGCGACCCCGAAAGCGACCTCCGTCGAAGTGCTCCAGTACACAGCGGCCTGAATCGCCTCCGGTCAGGTCGCCGATCTCCGCCGCGCTGATGGAAGAGTTCACCACAGAGGCACAGAGAATGGAGAGAGGGATTCGGGCCGAGTCCGGTGCGGACGCGCAAGGCGGGGCAGCGCTGATTGGCCCGCAGTCCGTCGCGCGAGAAACTGACGACCCGCTCACCGCGCGTGTGATCGCCGCGGCCATCGAAGTCCACCGCCACCTCGGCCCCGGCCTGCTCGAATCCTGCTACGAGGAGTGCCTCAGCGACGAACTTACGCGCGCCGGCCTTCAGTTTCAGCGCCAGGTCGCGCTGCCCGTCTCCTACAAGGGCCGTGTGCTCGATGCGGGGTATCGGCTCGATGTAGTCATCGAGTCCCAGGTCATCCTCGAACTCAAAGCCATCGACCGCCTCCTGCCGATTCACGAAGCGCAGATCATCACCTACCTCCGCCTCAGCGGCATGCGCCGCGCACTTCTGATCAACTTCTGCGTCCCCCTGCTCAAAGATGGCCTCAGGCGCTTCGTGCTCTGACCCTTCATACTCCTCCTCCCCGCTCTTCCTTCTTCCGCTTCTTCTTCATCTTCCTCTTCGTGCCCCTTTCTCCTTCTCGTCTCTTCCTCTTCTCTGTGTCCTCTGCGCCTCTGTGGTGAACTCTTCTCTTCCGCACGCACCCTGTGCACGACGCACTCTCCAACTCCGATCTCGCCCCCACCACTCCCGCCCAGCGCACCTGGGGCATGTGGCACATCGCCGCGCTCTGGGTCGGCATGGCCGTCTGCATCCCCACTTACACCCTTGCCGCGGCCATGATCGAGAACGGCATGGCCTGGTGGCAGGCGCTCCTGACTGTCATGCTCGGGAACTTCATCGTGCTGGTCCCGATGATCCTCAACGGGCACCCGGGCACGAAGCACGGCATTCCGTTCCCCGTCCTCGCCCGCGCCTCGTTCGGCATCTCCGGCGCGCACATCCCCTCCATCGCCCGCGCCCTCGTCGCCTGCGGCTGGTTCGGCATCCAGTGCTGGATCGGCGGCTTCGCGATCTACCAGATCTTGGGCGCGATCGGCTGGCTCGATATCGCGGCCGATGCGCGCCCCCTGCCCATCCTCGGCATCACCGGCTGGCAGCTCGCGTGCTTTCTTCTCTTCTGGGGCATGAACCTCGCGTGCGTGCTGAAGGGGATCAACTGCATCAAGTGGCTGGAGTCGTGGGCCGCGCCGTTCCTGCTGCTCTCCGGCGTGGCGCTGCTCGTCTGGGCGCTCCTGAAGGTGGAGAGTCCGGCGGCGCTCTTCCGCCAGCCCTCGCGCTTCGAGACCTCGGGCGAGTTCTGGCGCGTCTTCTTCCCGCAGCTGACGGCGATGGTCGGCTTCTGGGCCACGCTCAGCCTGAACATCCCGGATTTCACGCGGTACTGCCGCTCGCAGCGCGATCAGGCGCTGGGGCAACTCATCGGCCTGCCCACCACGATGACGCTCTTCTGCTTCATCGGCGTCGTCGTCACCGCGGCCACCGTGCAGATCTTCGGCGAGGCCGTGTGGGATCCCGTGCAACTCGTGCCGCGGCTCGGCTCGACGGGCGTGGTCATCGTTTCGCTCGTGGCGCTCACCGTCGCGACGCTCTCCACCAACCTCGCGGCGAACGTCGTCAGCCCGGCCAACGGGTTCTCGAACGTCGCCCCGCGGCGGATCTCCTTCCTCGCGGGCGGGCTGATCACCTGCTTCATCGGCGTCGTCATCATGCCCTGGCGACTGTTCAACGACCTCGGCGCCTACATCTTCACCTGGCTCATCGGCTACAGCGCCCTGCTCGGGCCCATCGCGGGCATCATGCTGTGCGACTACTTCGTTCTCCGCCGCACACGCCTGAACGTGGAGGCGCTGTATGACCCGGAGGGCCCCCACCGCGGCGTGAACGGCCGCGCCGTGGCGGCCCTGGTCCTCGCCGTCCTGCCCAACCTGCCCGGATTCATCAACGCGGCCACGAAGAAGAGCCTGCTTCCCACGGTGTTTGACACGATCTACACCTACGCCTGGTTCGTCGGACTGCCGCTCGCGGCTATTCTGTACTACCTTTTCATGCGCGGGCGCATTGAGCCCACGGCGTTCCACGCGGGCGCCCCGGACACCGACAGAGAGGGATCGCGATGACCACCATGACCACCATGACCATGAGCACACCCACGCTGCCCGCCTTCGCGCACAAGCCCGCAACGTACAAGGGGCCGACGAAGGCGGAAGTCCTCGCGATGCGCAAGGAATACTGCACGCCCGCGCTCATCACCTACTACCGCGACCCGGTGATGATCGTCGAGGGGAAGATGCAGTACCTCTTCGATGAAACGGGCCGCCGCTACCTCGATGGCATCGCGGGCATCGTCACCGTGAGCGTCGGCCACTGCCATCCGAAAGTGATCGAAGCAGTCAACCGCCAGAACGCGCTGCTTCAGCACACGACCACGATCTACCTGAACCCCAACATCGCGCTCTTCGCGAAGAAACTCGCCTCCACCTTCCCGAAGGAATCCGGCCTCAAGGTCGTGTACTTCGTGAACTCCGGCTCGGAGGCGAACGACCTCGCCATCTTCATGGCCCGGGCCTACACGCGGAACTTCGATTGCATCGCGCTCCGCAGCGCGTACCACGGCACATCGCCCGCCTCGCTCGGCCTCACGGCGCTGCACACGTGGAAATACCCGGTGCCGCACGGCTTCGGCATCCACCACGCGCAACTGCCCGATCGCTACCGCGGGCCATATGGCTACGACGATCCGAAGGCCGGCGAGAAATACGCCGCGGACGTGCTCGATCTCATCCGCGCCTCGACTTCGGGGCAGGTCGCGGCGTTCATCGCGGAGCCGATTCAGGGCGTGGGCGGCGCGACCGAAATGCCGCCCGGCTACCTGCCGAAGGTGTACGAGCATGTGCGCGCCGCGGGCGGGCTGTGCATTTCCGATGAAGTGCAGACCGGCTTCGGGCGCCTGGGCGATCACTTCTGGGGCTATCAGCGCCACGGCGTGACGCCGGACATCGTCACGATGGCCAAGGGCATCGGCAACGGCGCGCCGCTTGCCGCGGTGGTGACCCGGCCGGAGATCGCCGAGGCGATGAAGCAGCGGCTGCACTTCAACACGTTCGGCGGCAACCCGGTGTGCATGGCGCAGGGGCTGGCGACGCTGGACGTGATCCTGGAAGAGAACATCCAGGGCCGGGCGAAGGACGTGGGCGCGCATCTGCTGCGCGGGCTGCATGCGCTGCGCGACCGGCATCGCCTGATCGGCGACGTGCGCGGCCAGGGCCTGATGCTCGGCGTCGAACTGGTGAAAGACCGCAGCACGAAGGCGCCCGCCTCGCAGGAAGCCGCCGATGTGCTGGAGCGCTGCAAGGACCTGGGCCTGCTCATCGGCAAGGGCGGGCTCTTCGGCAACGTGCTGCGGATCAAGCCGCCGATGTGCATCACGAAGGAAGACTGCGATTTCCTGTGCGCGGCGCTCGACATCGCGCTCGGCGAATCGGAATCGAAATAGGCGGCAACCGGCCATGGCGCTCCTGATCAAGGGCGGACGGATCATCACCGCGGCGGACGACTTCGCGGCGGACATCTACTGCGCGGATGAGACGATCACGAAGATTGAGCGGAACATCGATCCGAAATCCATCGCGCCCGCGCCCCGCGATCTGGAAGTGATCGACGCGACCGGAAAACTCGTCTTCCCGGGCTTCATCGATCCGCACGTGCACGTTCACCTTCCGTTCATGGGCACGCACGCGAAGGATGACTGGGAATCGGCGAGCAAGGCGGCGCTGGCGGGCGGAACGACGACGCTGATCGAGATGATCTGCCCGGGGCCGGCGGATGAGCCGTGGGCGGCGTTCGAGACGTGGCGCGGGAAGGCGGAGGGGAGGGCCGCGGTCGATTACTCCTTCCACATGTCTGTCGTGCGGTTCGATGCGCTGGCGCAGGAGCAGTTCCGGCGGATCGTGGAGGCGGGAATCGCGTCGTTCAAGGTGTTCCTGGCGTACAAGGGCGCGCTGGACCTGCCGGATGAGCACCTGTTCGGGGCGATGCGGCTGGCGAAGGAACTGGGCGTGATCGTGACGGCGCACTGCGAGAACGCCGCGGCGATCGATGCGATGCAGAAATCGCTCATTCGGGAGGGCAAAACGGGCCCGGAATGGCACGAGCCCTCGCGCCCGACGGTGGTCGAGGCGGAGGGCGTGCGCCATCTGACGACGTTCGCGGAACTCACCGGCGCGCACATCTACATCGTGCACACCTCGTGCGCGGAGGCGGTGCGGGCGGCGGTGGAGGCGCGGCTGCGGGGCGTGAACGTGTGGGTGGAGGCGGTGGCGCCACACCTTGTGCTGGACAGGACATACGCCGAAAAGCCGCAGTTCGAGGGCGCGAAATACGTGATGTCGCCGCCATTACGCGAAAAAAGCAACCAGAAAGCGCTGTGGGACGGAATCCGGACGCGCGAGATCGCGACGATCGGCACCGACCACGCGCCGTTCGATGTCCGCGGCCAGAAGGAGATGGGAAAGGGCGATTTCACAAAGATCCCGAACGGGATTCCGAGCGCGCAGGAGCGGATCGCGCTCGTCCACACGCACGGCGTGAAGGCGGGGCGGATCGATTACCGCACCTTCGTGGATGCGTGCAGCGCGCAGGCGGCGCGGATTTTCGGCATGTATCCGCGGAAGGGAACGATTGCGCCGGGCTCGGACGCGGACCTGGTGGTCTACGACCCGGACGCGAAGTGGACGCTGGGTGTCAAAGAGAGTTATTCGCGTGTGGATTACAGCGCGTTCGAGGGGTGGGAGGTTGTCGGGCGGCCGGAGGTGGTGACGGTGCGCGGGAAGGCGCAGGCGCGGGGCGGGAAGTTCGTGGGGGACGTGGGGCGGGGGCGGTTCATCGGGCGGGGGGCGACGCATTTTTGAATCGCCATCCTGGTCAGGGCTCCCAGGGCGCCTTGAAGCCGAAGTAGCCGTACTCCGACCAGTTGCTCTCGCCGAGATCGTTGATGGCGCGAACGCGCCAGCGCGCGTGGCGGCAACCACCGACATTGACCGCAAAGTGAGGAACGCCGACGATCTCGCGCGAGAGGGGATAGATCTCATGTGGTGCGAGGGGCCGTATCTTCGGATCCACAATGAGCAGGTCCACTTCGACCTCAAAGCGCATCGGATGCCGCCCTGCCGGCAGCGCCCATCGCAGATCAACGATGTGCGGCAGATAGCGCATGTCGTTGCTCGATTTCGGGTACATGATCTCCGGCGCGTCGGGGGCGCCGTCGGGCGCCATGGCGCAGGACGGCGCGTCGATGCTGGCGAGCTTGCCTTGTGAGAAAGCGACGCTGAATCTGGCTGTGGATCTGTGTTCGAGGCCTGGGTAGAAGACGCCCCCGTAGTCCCATGACTCGTTCATGAAGACCGTGTTCGGCGGAACGAAGCGGGGCTCGGGTGAAACATCCCTCTGAAAGGGCTCGCCGAGGAGCGCGGCGACCTCCTCGCGCGTCATGCCTTTCTTCAGTTGGGTCCACTTTGCGGGGTCGGCGCTGTAGACGAAGGGCTCGGTGATCTTGCGGTAAGCCTCGGCGTCGAACGTCGCGGCTGCGTGCGCCGGGAGGAAGGGCGCGATGGTGACGGTTCGCTCGGCGTCAACGCGGATCGGTGGGCCATCCACCGGAGCGGCGCCGAGGAGGGGGAACGCGAGCAGAAGCGAGAAAACCGTCGTCCGTTTCATGGTTGTTCACTCCCGGGCGGTTGAGGGAACAAGGCGATGACGCGATTTCGTACACCCCGCTGGGGTGGCGTCGGGTGAGGGGTGGTGTCCGGGGGCGCCGCTTGGGCGGCGCCCCCGGCTACTGGCGTGCGCCCCGTTGGGGCGAGGAAGTGCGTGATTCGGAGGCGGGCGAGGGACGGGGCTACGCGATGGGGGCGACGTGACAGGGCAATGCGGCGGGGGCGATTGGCGCGGAATTGAGCGCGTTTTCTCAGTTTCTTGCCAGTTTTTCGCTTTGTTCGACGAAGCGGTCGCCGGTCCATTCGGTGTCCTTGCGGACCATTCCCGCGCGTTTGGCGCGTTCGGCGGCTTTCACTTCGGCCTGGAGGCGGACGAGATCGGCGTGGGTGGTGAAGAATTGGAGGCTTTGGCCTCGGAAATCGTCGATGTTCTCGAATTTGTGCTTCTGCATGAACGCGGCGAGTTCGTCGCAGAGTTTCTTGACCATCGCGTAGCCGTTTTTCATGACGCCTGTGCAGACCTGGACGGTGTCGGCGCCCAAGAGGATGAACTGCGCGGCGTCGTCGCCGGTTTCGACGCCGCCGATGGCGCTGATGGAGCGATCAGGGAACTCGCCCTGTTGGGGCAGTTGTCCGTTGTCTCCGATCGGTTTTCCGTTTCCGCCGCCGCGCATCATGGTGGCGATTTCCATGACCATGCGGAGGGCGATGGGGCGGACGGCGGTGCAGGAGTAGCCGCCGGGGACGGTGTAGCCCTCGACGGAGGGCTCCGGGCGCAGTGTGTCGAGATTCACGCCCATGACGCTCAAAATGGTGTTGATGGCGCTCACTCCTTCGCATCCGGCGCGGAGGGCGGCGCGGGCGGGCTCCTCGATGTGGGTGATGTTGGGCGTCATTTTGGCCCAGACGGGCACTCTTGATGCGCCGTTCACCCAGCCGCAGACTTCTTCGAGGATGCAGGGGTCCTGACCCATCGCGGCGCCCATTTTTCGCTCCGGGAGGCCGTGCGGGCAGGAGAAGTTGAGTTCGAAGGCGTCCACTCCGGCGTCCTGGGAGCGCTCGACGATCTCGATCCACGCATCCTTGCGGTATTCCTCCATGATGGAGGCGATGAGGACGCCATGGGGGTATTTGTCCTTGAGGGCGCGGAACTCGTCGATCCAGGTATCGAAGGGGCGATCGCTGATGAGTTCGATGTTCTCCCAGCCGTAGATCTCGTTCGATTCCTTGGCGCGGAGGCGGGCATAGCGCGGGGCGACGTTGACGACCTTGGAGGCGTCGAGGCTGACGGTCTTGGCGATGACGGCCCCCCACCCTTCGTCGAAGGCCTTGCCGATGACGTTGGCGTTTGTGCCGGGCGGCCCGGAGCCGATGACGAAGGGATTCGGCAGTTTGAGGCCGTTGACGTTGACGCTGAGGTTTGGCATGGCGCCTCCCAATCACAGGTCTGACGAACACAGTCTACGGCGCAGATCACCCCGTGGCTGCGCTGCCCACCATCACGCTATGGCGGGTCACGGGAACAGCGCAAGGTCGTTCATCGCAGCGAGCAGCACCTCCATCGCCCGGCGTTCAATCCTCTCGGCGTCCTCGTCGATCCACGCCGTTACAGGGTCATAGTGCTGCATTCTCGTCAACTGGTCGTACGCGTGTTCGACGATTCGAAAGCTGGCTGGGTCATTCCAAATGGCATCAGCCAGAGCTCCCCCGAGCAGCGGCGGCCGCCAGCACACCCTGAGTGCGGGCACGAGGTATTGAAACTCCTTTGGGACGAGGGAGTAGTCAGGCGAGTCGTAGTCAATGAGAGTGTCAGGATCCACAAATGGCGAGATCCGCATCTCGGCGAGCACCGTCAGAAGAGCAAAGAAGCAGCGGATTCTAGAGCGATCGTCCGTCACCATCGCGGGCCGGGTGGGTGGTTGCCTCTCGATTTCATGCAGTACGCCCCAATGCCGCCGCTCTGAAGCCGTCTCGAACGCCTTGCGTAGCTCAGCAAGCTCTTCGGGTCGCAGGGCTTCGGCCTGCTGCATCAAGTCCTGCCGCACGCACGACGACCCGTACTTTTCTAGCAATGGTCGAATGTAGGCGACCTCTTCCGGAATCATCGCGTCGGCTCCTTGAATGACGACGTCTTCTCCCGAACCTGGCCGGCGGCGATGACGAGGTCGGTGGGGTCGCCGCCGAAGTCGTGGGCGAGGAGGCGTTCGTCGGTGTGGCGGAGGAGGACGAGGTCGGCGCGTTTGCCGGGGGCGATGACGGCGCGGTCGGTGAAGCCGAGGAGCGCGGCGGCGTTGACGGTGCAGGCGACGATGGCTTCGGCGGGGGTGAGGCCGAGGCGGCGGACGGCGAGGGCGATGGCGAAGGGCATGGAGGACGTGGGCGCGGAGCCGGGATTGCAGTTGGTGGCGAGGACGAGGGCGCCGCCGCCCCCGGAATCGACGAAGGCGCGGGCGTTGGCGAAGAGCGGGGCTTGTGGTGTTGCGGGGGGTTCTTGCTTCGCCCTGTCGGGCGAACACAGGCGGGACGCCTGTGCCACCGGGGGAGAGGACGCCTGCGCCGCTAGGGCCAGATGGAAGCCGCAGGGTGGGAGCATGACGCCGAAGGTCTGCGAGCGCGCGAGGAGTTCGAGGTCGGAGGGCGTGGTTGCCTCGAGGTGATCGACGCTGAGCGCGCCCATTTCGACGGCGAGGCGCGTCATGCCGAGGGAGTTGAACTGATCGGCGTGGACGCGGATGGGGTGGCCGAGATCGAGGGCGCGCTCGAAGAGGCGGCGGCAATCATCGAGTGACCAGGCGCCGGTTTCGCAGTAGGCGTCGATGGCGACGTCGGGGAACTCGGCGTGGACGGCGGGGAGGGTTTCTTCGATGACGGTGCGCACGAAATCGGGCTGATCGGGATCGATGGCGTGGCCGAGGAGGGCGGTGGCGACGACGGTCTGGCCATCGCGCGCGGCGTAGCGGGCGGCTTCGCGGATGGCGCGGAGCATCTTGATCTCGTCCTTCGTCGTGAGGCCATAGCCGGATTTCACTTCGACAGTGGTGGTTCCCTCGCGGAGCATGTGGGCGAGGCGGGCGCGGAGGTTGTTGGTGAGTTGCTTGGGCGTAGAATCGCGCACGGCGCGCACCGTGGACATGATCCCGCCGCCTGATTTCAGAGTCTCGACGTACGAGGGCGGCGATTGCTGCTCGCGATCAACCGACTCGACCCGGCTCGGAGAGCCGGGCCACCTGGAGGCCGACTCGACCCGGCTCGGAGAGCCGGGCCACCAGGAGGCAAGCCGAAGTTTGTTCTCCCACTCGTCGAGGCGGTCGCCGGCCCAGAGGGCGTGGGTGTGGGCGTCGATGAAGGCGGGCATGAGAACCCGGCCCGCGGCGTCGATGACGGTCATGTCTTCGTCGTCGCCGGGGACGCAGGTGCGCGAGCGGGGGTCGGTGCGCTTGAGGACGGGCTCGACGGCGGCGATGGACTCGGCGTCGATGAGGACGTCGGCGGGGTCGATGGGCGAGAGGAGGGCGAGGTTGACGCCGCGGCGGGGCAGTTCGCCGGCGGCGAGCGTGAGGACGCGGGCGTTCTGGATGAGGACGGGCATGGCGGGCTTATACCTCGTGCGGGGTGGTGCGGGCGCGGGGTGTGGGGCGAGCGCGCGGCGATGCCGGAATGCGCCGGGCGGTGCGGAGACGGGGACGGACTGGCGGAGGGAAAAAACGGTCCTCCGGAATTCCCCCGGGAGGGCCGTGTTTGTGCGCGCAGAACCGGTCACTGCGCGCGGAGTGGGCGCGCAAGTGCTTGTGGGAGAAGGAGAAGAAAATTGTCGAAATTTGGATTTTGGGTCCGCGGCAGACGGGGGGGGGTGTCAGTCGCAGACGCCCCAGAGGCCGAGCATGCGGCCAAGGTCGCTGGAGTTGACGATGCCGTCGTTGTTGAAGTCGGCGGGGGCTGCGGGATCGCCCCATGAGCCGAGGAGTGCGGAGAGGTCGGAGGCGCTGACGACGCCGTCGTCATCGAGGTCGGCGATGCACGCGGAGGGCGCGGCGATGGGCGTGTTGGGCGCCGATTCCCATGCCCAGCGGCGGGCGCGGTATCGCTGGAACGCGTTTCCGGGTGTGCGCACGGCTTCGAGTTCGAGCCAGCCGTAGTGGACGCCGTCGGGGAGCGTGAGTTGCAGACCGAGGACGCTGCGCTCCATGGCCCAGAGGATTTCGATGCCGAAGGAGACGCTGTCGAAGGTGAGGATGACGGGCTGATCGACGTAGTGTTCGGCGGGGCCGATGAGATCGCCGGGCTGGAAGAGGCGCGGTGTGAGGACGAGGAGCGCGGCGGGGAGGGGCGCGAGGATTGCTTCATCGAGGGCGAGGCGCGCGCCGGCGAGGGGGCGGACGTGATGCATCTGATCGGGGAAGAAGCCGCCGAGGATGTTGGCGGAAGTTTCGGCGTAGAGGAACGTGCGCGTGGTCGCGGCGCCGGGCTGCGCGGGGCCCATGGCGACATCGAGGCCCTGGCCGAGGTGGATGAGGGAGGAGGATTGGTAGAGGGAGGGCGTCCACGCGAACTGATGCGCGGGGTCGGCGAAGACGATGGGGGCTGAGGATGCGGGGATTGCGCTGCCGGTGAGCAGGAGTGAGAGTGAGGCGGCGCGAACGGATGGCGACATGATGTTGGCCTTGGACGGACGGGCGCGAGTGAGATTGGCCGGGGGATTGTTCGTCGCGTGGGGAGGCGGTGTGGCGGCGCGGTGGTTCTTGACGTGTCTCGGGGTGGTCGTGGTTCTCGTGGTGCAGCGGCGCAGGGCAGCCGCTGCACCACGGCGCCCCCCGAGTTGCGGGGCGCGAGCGCTGCAGTTACGCGCTGGGCGGCATGGGGATGGGGACGGCGTGGTCGCGGGCGCAGTGGATGGCTTCGTCGTAGCCGGCGTCCACGTGGCGGATGACGCCCATGAGTGGATCGTTGGTGAGGACGCGATCGAGGCGGGCGCGGGCTTCCGGCGTGCCATCGGCGACGATGACAACGCCGGCGTGCTGGGAGTAGCCGATGCCGACGCCGCCGCCGTGGTGGAAACTGACCCAGGACGCGCCGGAGGCGGTGCTGACGAGGGCATTCAGGATGGCCCAATCGCTGATGGCGTCGGAGCCATCCTTCATGGCTTCGGTCTCGCGGTTGGGGGAGGCGACGGAGCCGCAATCGAGGTGATCGCGCCCGATGACGATGGGGGCGGAGACTTCGCCGCGGGCGACCATGTCGTTGAAGAGGAGGCCGGCCTTGGCGCGCTCGCCGAGGCCGAGCCAGCAGATGCGGGCGGGGAGGCCCTGGAACTGGACGCGCTCCTGCGCGAGCGTGATCCAGCGCTTGAGGGATTCATCCTTGGGGAAGAGTTTCAGGAGGGCGTGATCGGTGGCGAGGATGTCCTTGGGATCGCCGGAGAGGGCGGCCCAGCGGAAGGGGCCGCGGCCGCGGCAGAACTGCGGACGGATGTAGGCGGGGACGAAGCCGGGGAAGGAGAAGGCGTCTTTGTAGCCCTGTTCGAGCGCGTTCTGACGGATGTTGTTGCCGTAATCGAACGTGATCGCGCCCTGTTTCTGGAGCGCGACCATGAGTTCGACGTGGCGGCGCATGGTGGCGAGTGCGCGGCGGCGGTATTCATCGGGATAGAAGGAGCGGAGGCTCTCGGCTTCGTGCGGCGAGATTTGTTCGGGCACGTAGGAGAGGGGATCGTGGGCGGAGGTCTGATCGGTGAGGACATCGGGCGTGACTTCGAGATCGATGAGGGCGGAGAGGAGTTCGGTGGCGTTGGCGACGACGCCGATGGAGACGGCCATGCGCTTCTCGGCGTAGTCCATGGCGGCTTTGATGGCGGGCTCGACGCCATCGACGATTTCATCGAGGTAGCCGGTGTGGCAGCGGCGCTCCAGTTTGGCGCGATCGACATCGGCGATGAGGCAGGTTCCGCCGTTCATGGTGATGGAGAGCGGCTGCGCGCCGCCCATGCCGCCGCAGCCGGCGGTGACGCAGAGGCGACCGGCGAGCGAGCCATCGAAGTGCTGTCGCGCGCACTCGGCGAAGGTTTCGTAGGTGCCCTGGAGGATGCCCTGCGTGCCGATGTAGATCCAGGAGCCGGCGGTCATCTGGCCGTACATGATGAGGCCCTTGCGGGCGAGATCATCGAAGTTCTGCTGCGTGGCCCAGTGGGGCACGAGGTTTGAGTTGGCGATGAGGACGCGGGGCGCATCGGTGGTGGTGCGCACGACGCCGACGGGCTTGCCGGACTGAACGAGGAGCGTTTCGTCGGGGGCGAGGCGCTTCAGGCATTCGACGATGGCGTCGAAGGCTTCCCAGGAGCGGGCGGCCTGGCCGCGGCCGCCATAGACGACGAGTTGGGCGGGATTCTCGGCGACCTCGGGATCGAGGTTGTTCATGAGCATGCGCAGCGCGGCTTCGGCCTGCCATGTGCGGCAGGAGAGATCGCGGCCGCGGGGGGCGCGGATGGTGCGGGCCTCGGCGTGGGGGAGGAGGGGACGAGATGTGGCGGCAATCGGCATTTTTCAGCAAGACAGTAGGGCGTTCACCCGGGATCGTTTCGTGGGTTTGGGGCAGGGTACCCGGCAACCCGGGACGCCTCAATGGGCCGAGACGGCCGGCGGGCACACGCAAAGAACCAGTCGCTCGAATATCCCCTTGAAGGGGATTCTAGCGACAATAGGTGTGAAGTCTCTTGACTTGTATGGTGTTGTATAGATAGCGTCATCAGAATGAGTCGGCGCATCTTGCCGTTGGGTCGTGAGGCGCGCAATTGCTCGGTGCTGTGGCTGGCTGTTCTGCTGGGTGCCGGGCAATCATACTCTGGTCCCTCAGCATCCGAAGTGGAAGAGTGGCTTGATTCCGAGTTAGCCTTCGCACGGGTGGAGCCCTCCATCCGAGATTTGGCTTTCAAAGTGCGGTATGAATCGCACCTGCCAGCATCGGCTGCGACAATCGAGCGATTGCGTCGGGAAGTGGCGAACAAGCCCGATCACCCGGACCGTGTGATGATCGAGATAGCCGACAAGCACACCCGCGAGGGGCCGTTTGTGAGCATCGCGACGATCCGATGCCGGGACTTGGCCACGTGGCGGGTGAGTATGGATCGGCCTGGCTCTCTGGTGAAGTATGAGGACGTCGTGGTGACGCCTGAGTTGGCGTGGAGCATGAACGCGCAGTGGCTGACGCTGGTGGATCCGCGGCGGGGATGGCCTGAGAGCGCGCGGCTGGATTCATGGGTCCACGAGTTCACGAACGCGTGGGACTCGCTTGTGTGCGGCGGGCTGCGCCGCTTCTCGTCGGAGGCGTTTGTGCGAGGCGCCATCGCGCCGGAAGCCGACGGCCGATGGCGATGCCGAATGGAGGGGCCTGCGGGCGAGCGATTCCAGATCGACGGCCGCTGGTCCGCGGAGGCGGGCCGCGGCTTTGTGACAAGCGTTATTCTGGCAGAGGACGGCCAGCGGTTCTTCGCGGCTGACTGGAAGTTCAATCAGACGCTCGGCCGGTGGGTTGCTGGCCGCGCGGAGTTTCGATACGCAGACGGCTCGATTAACCGGCGATATGTGTTTGAGTCCGCCGAAAAGGAGGAGCCCTCCTTCTTCGACAAGGCGATCAAGCCGCCGAAGGATGACGGGGTCGACGCAATCCGTGGCGATGTAACGTTCACGGCTGTTCACGACTACACCGCGCGTGATCCGGTCGGGCGCCGACGACAGGGTGAAGGGGTGGTCGAATACCCTCTGAGCGACGCACGGGCGGGCGGCACGGGCTCTTTCCTGCAGTACGCGGGCTGGCTGGGCGGCGCGGGCGTCGTCATCGGGCTTATCGGGTGGCGGATCATTCGAAGGCATGAAAGGAGCTGAGGATGTTGAGGCGAACTCGGTTGGCGATCGGCGCGGCGATGCTGGGGGTGTCGGCAGTCCTTGCCGCGTCGGCCAGCGCCATCTGCTTCACGATCGTGACGTACAACGGCTGCCACGGGTGGCTGGGCAACCAGGGGCGCATGTGCGGAAGCACGCCTTGTCCCGACCTGGCGACGAGTGTTCCATATGACGCGTGCCTGCAGAACACATCGGGCTGGGCCAACTGCGACGGCGCGGGCAATCCGATTCTCGTGTGCAGCAAGTCCATCCGCGCATGCAACGGCGGCAGTTGTTACATCTCCAGCTCTTTGGACACGTTCGTTCAGGAGGCCGTCGGCACGGGCCAGGGGTGCGACAGTTCGGCGTGCCTGCCTGAAGACTGCTTTGAGCCGGAGTAGCCCGCGGCGCCAGGGCACTTTGATGACCAGACGCTCCAGTAGTTCGAAACTTGGCGCCATCGCGGCAGCGCTGACGCTGCTTGCGATGCTCGTCCTGCTCGCGGCGGGTCTGGCGAAGGCGTGGGACGTCGGGGCGTTCGCCGCGGATCTGGAGGGCTGGACGCTCATCCCGCCCTTCGCGAGGCCGGTGCTGGCTCTCGCCGTGCCTCTGGCCGAGATCGGGATCGCGACGGCTTGGATGCTGGGGCTCGGGCGGAGGGTGGCGGTGATCGCCGGCGTGGGCCTGCTGACTTCGTCAGGCGCCGTCGCCGCGGCTCATATTGCGGTGGGTGTGCGTCCCGACTGCGGGTGTTTCGGCAGGCTGATCGCGTTCGAGGAAAGCCGGCGCGTGTCGGAGCGGCTGCTTGCGGGAGACGCGGTGATGATCGGCATGCTCGCTTCGGGCATCCTTTGTTCCCGACGCCGCGTCGGTGAGCCTCCCAGGGAGCCGGGGGGAGACGATGCGTCGGTGAATCGATCTCCATCGCCGGGTGCCCGGGGCGTGAGCCTGGTCGAGACAATGATCGTGATCTTCATCATGGGCAGCCTGCTGACGATGGCGGCGCCGCAGATCGCGTCGGTGCTCGATCGGGCGCGCCGCGCGGGCTCGCTCTCAAACCTGAGGCAGCACGCGGCGGCGTTCACCATGTACGGCGGCGAGCATCGGGATCTTGCTCCGCGATATACGCACCCAGACGCCGACTACAGCGTAATACGCGGGCCCGGGATCAGCGTGAGGGTCGAGGGGTACTGGGGCGGACCGGCGCTTTGGAATCTCGCCTTAGCGTCCTACTACGACGACGATCCGTTTCAGGAGGTATTCCTGCCCCCGGGTGCAGCAGGCGGGCTCGCGGGCAACGGCGATGGGTTTCCGGTTCTGTTCACGCCGTACTACTATTCGCATTCGTTCATCGCGTCTCCTGCGTTCTGGTCAGAGGAAACGAGGCTTGCAGGGACTGCCCAATGGCACTCGACGCGCTTCGCCGATGTGGTGAGCCCGTCTCAGAAGGGCATTTTGATTGATACCTGGAGCTACCTCGGGCCGGGAACAGACTTCACCGCCCTGCCGGCATCCCCCGTGCTTGTTGCGTTTGTCGATGGAAGTGCGCGGTCTGTGGCGCGTGCAGATCTGTCTCTCCCGTATTGGAGAGGCGTGCATCAATACGGTTGGCTCGCCACCATGCCCGTTATGCATACGGCTGGTGGAATCCAAGGGCGGGATGCTCGATAGGCCATTAGAGGGAATCAGCCTCAGAGGGCCTTGAGAGCCCGAAGAACATCGGCGGGCTCTGCGCGCTTCTTGTAGTCCCAATCGGCGTGCATCCAGCGGATGACGCCTTTCTGATCGATGACGAAGGTGGCGGGGGCGGGGAGTTCCCAGTTCTTGGTGGCGTTCTTCTTGGGGAGATCGACGCCGAAGCCCTTGTAGCGCTTCTGGTCTTCGGGGGAGAGTTGGAAGGCGACGCGGAATCGGCGCATGGCTTCGCCGTTTGAATCGACGAGGGTCATGCACTCGAGGGCGGATTTTTCGGCGGTTTCGAGCATGTGCTCGGTGGTTTCGGGGCTGATGGCGATGAGCGTGGCGCCCGCGGCTTCGAGTTCGGACATGTGGCTCTGCCAGTTGGCGAGGGCCTTGTTGCAGAAGGGGCACCAGCCGCCGCGGTAGAAGACGACGACGACGGGGCCATCGGCGTAGATGTTCCGGAGTGCGACTTCCTCGCCGACGATGTCGTGGAGGATGGCGTCGGGGGCTTTGGAGCCGACGGGGAGGCCGGGTTTATCTGTTTCGGGGTTGAGTGCGGGTGGGAGCGGGGCTTTTTGGCCGCTTCCGGGGGTTCCGGGGGCGGGGGCGGGGGCCGCGTGCTGGGCGGCGAGGGGGGCGGCGAGAAGGGCGAGGGTGATTGACGCGGAGGCGAGGGCGAGGCGCGTGGCGAATCTGAGCATGGTGTTTCTCCGTGGAGTGGGGCGCTTCAGGGGCCGACGGCGCGGCGAGGAGTGAACCGGGGGGGACCGGGCATTATTGCATGGATGGGGTGAACCGGCCCTGCTCGATGAGGGCGGAGATGGCGGCGATATCGGGGGCTGGGGGGCGATCTTCGGTGAGGGGCGCGACGACGGTGCGGACGAGGGCGTGGGCGCGCTCGACGCCGGCGCCGGACTTGAGGGGGCGGTGGCGATCGAGGGCTTCGGCGGCGCAGAGGAGTTCGATGGCGACGACATGACGCGCGAGGGAGACGGCGCGGGCGGCTTTGCTCGCGGCGGCGGGGCCGAAGGAGTTGTAGTCCTCCATTCCGGCGCAGGTGGGGATGTTGGCGACGGTGGCGGGCGTGGAGAGGGAGATGAGTTCGTTGCAGCAGGCGGCGGCGGTGTACTGGGTGATCATGAGGCCGGACTGCACGCCGGGGCGCGGGCTGAGTTGGGGCGTGAGGTGGGCTTCGGGGTCGGTGGCGCTGAGCATGAAGTAGACGCGGCGCTCGGCGACGCCGGCGATGTGCGCGAGGGCGGGGGCGAGGGCATCGAGCGGGAGGGCGATGGGCATGCCGTGGAAGTTGCCGGCGGAGATGACTTCGGCGGAGCCGCGGGGGCCGGTGGTGAAGACGAGAGGATTGTCGGTGACGGCGGCGAGTTCGCGCTCGGCGGCGGCGCGGACGTGAGCGATGGAATCGAGCGCGGCGCCGATGATGTATGGCGCGCAGCGGAGGGAATAGGGATCCTGCACGCGGGGATCGTCTTCGCGGTGACTCTGGACGATCTGGCTGCCAGCGAGGAGCGCGCGGAGTTGGGCGGCGACGGCGGCGGGGCCGGGTTGGGCGCGGACGGTGTAGATGCGCTCGTCGAGGAATGTGTCGGTGGCGCGGCAGGCGTCGATGGACATGGCGGCGGCGGCGATGGCGGCGCTGGTGAGGCGCTGGGCATCGGCGAGGATGAGC
Source organism: uncultured Phycisphaeraceae bacterium (assembly GCA_964529265.1). Classification (GTDB taxonomy): domain Bacteria; phylum Planctomycetota; class Phycisphaerae; order Phycisphaerales; family UBA1924; genus CAZGVW01. Next base: position 49,629 of record CAZGVW010000141.1, on the reverse strand, counting down.
GCGGCGCGGGCGGCCATGAGGTGCGTGCCGTTGATGAGGGCGAGGCCTTCTTTCGGGCTGAGGCGGAGGGGCGCGAGGCGGGCGCGGGAGAGGGCTTCGGCGCCGGAGAGATGCGCGCCGTTGCACGTGGCTTCGCCTTCGCCGAGGAGAACGCAGCCGATGTGCGCGAGGGGCGCGAGATCGCCGGAAGCGCCAACGGAGCCGAGTTCGGGGACGAGGGGTGTGATGCGCGCGTTGAGGAGGGCGACGATGGATTCGACAACTTCGGGGCGCACGCCGGAGGCGCCGCGGCAGAGGGACGCGGCGAGGATGAGCATGGTGGCGCGGACGATGTCTTCGGCGAGGGGCGGGCCGACGCCGGCGGCGTGGGAAAGGAGGAGGTTTCGCTGGACGGCCTCGAGGTCGGCATCGGCGATGCGCTGTCGGGAGAGGGCGCCGAACCCGGTGTTGACGCCGTAGATGGGCGCGCCGCCGGAGATGGCGCGTGTGAGGGCGGTGCGGGCGGCATCGAGGCGGGAGCGCGCTTCGGAACCGATCTGGACGGGGCGGGCGCGGCGGGCGACGGATTCGACGTCGGCGATCGAGATGGGGGCGCCGGTGAGGATGAGGGGGGTCGGGGGCGCGGGGGGCGCGGGGGTGGCGGGCATGGCGGGGAGTGTGGTTGAGGGGGGCGTGGGCGGCAAGCGGGGTCGCGGCAAGGGGTTCCGTGCGGCGGTTTGCTCCCGGGGGCGGGGTGGCGTATCACCTGTGCATGAAAGAGGCGCTCCGCTGGGCCCTGATTGCGATTGCACTGCTCGTGGTGGGCCCGATCGTGGGGCGCGTGGTGGGTGAGGTTCGGTCGCCGACGGGCGGGCCGGATGCGACGATGCTGGTCAGCGATTCGCTGTCGCGGAGCATCGGCGCGACGCTGGTGGCGATGGCGGCGGCGTCGTTCATGGGGGTGCTTGGGGCGCGGCTGGTGAGCGTGAAGACGGGGATGTTCGTGGCGGGGGCGGTGCTGATCTGGCCGGCGTTCACGAGCGCGGCGGTGGCGGGGGTGATTCGGGAATCGCAATCGGCGGGGCCGCTGTGGAGGCTGGCGCTGGAGGGGCTTTTGCTCGGGGCGATTGCCGTGGGCGCGACGGTGCTCATTTCGCGGGCTGGGTCGCGGCACGAGGGTGAGGATGAGGTTGCGGCGCCACTGGGGAGCGCCGAAACGGCCATCGTGATTGGGGCAGCGGCGCTGGTGGGCGGCGTGGCGGCGTGGGTGGTGGCGCGCGAGGGTCTGAAGGGGCAGACGTTCGCGGCGGGGGCGATTGCCGGGGTGGCGGCGGGGGTCGTGGGGCGTGTGGCGGCGCATCAGGCGGCGATGGCGGCGTACATGGTTGGGATGGCGGTTCTGGCGGCGGCGGGGCCGGCGCTGGCGGCGGGGATCGACGGGGGCGACATCGTGGGGGAGACGTACGCGAACACGCTGATTCCGCTGGGGTGGCTGGCGCCGCTCGATTGGATCGGGGGGGCGTTCTTCGGGCTGCCCTTGGGAATAACATGGGGCGCATCGATGCTCGAGAAACGCGGGCACGGGGAGTGACCGCGCGGGCGGAAAGGGAATCCAAGCGAGGGACCGCGGCGAAGGGGCTCATGCCCGGAGAGGCCTGGGCGGATGTCCGTCTCAGCGTGACGCAGAAGTTCGAGCGCAAGGATCATTCATGAGCGGGATTCAGCGAGCCGAGAGCGATCGTGAGGCCGATGAGCGGGCCGGCGCGATGCCGGACGTGCAGGCGAGCCGGGATGCGCGGCGGATCGCCATCGACAAGGTGGGCGTGAAGGACGTGACGTATCCGATCACGCTGCGGACGCCGTGCGGGGGCGAACAGCGGACCGTGGCGCGGATCAACATGTACGTGGCGCTCCCCCACCACCAGAAGGGCACGCACATGAGCCGCTTCCTGGAGGTGCTGAACGAGCACGCGGACCGGGTGACGCCGGAGCGGATTCCGGAGATCACGCGGGAGATCAAGAAGCGCCTCGACGCGAAGGAAGCGCACCTGATCATGGAGTTCACGTACTTCATCCGGAAACTGGCGCCGGTGACAAAATCGCCGGGGCTGATGGACTACCGGGTGACGTTCGAGTGCGCGAGCAACTCGCACGAGGATTTCGTGATGACGGTGGCGGCGCCGGCGACGAGCCTGTGCCCGTGCTCGAAGGAGATCAGCCGGTTCGGCGCGCACAATCAGCGGTGCCTGATCACGGCGAAAGTGCGGTTCAAGGGGATGGTGTGGATCGAGGACGTGGTGCGGATGCTGGAGGGGGCGGCGTCATCGGAGTTGTACGCCGTATTGAAGCGGCCGGACGAGAAGCACGTGACGGAAGAGGCGTTCGAGAACCCGAAGTTCGTCGAGGACATCGTGCGCGACCTGGCGATGACGCTGGACGACGACGAGCGGATCACGTGGTACTCGATCAACAGCGAGAACTTCGAATCGATTCACAATCACAACGCGTACGCGGAGATCACACGGGACAAGCGTGCGTGAGGCCTCCGCGGCCCCCCCTGGGCCCCGGTACTACATAAAGCCCATCGGAGGCCAGAACGCACTATGCTCAAGATATCTCGTTCATTGTATGCGGCTGGAGTCGCCGGGTTTGTGTGCGGCTTCGCTGTGGCGGTAGTGAGCACGGCATATATTGGATCTCGGGATAGGGCTCGTTCAGTGAAGATCCTCAATGCTGCATCTGTCAGGCTGATTGGCGAACGGGAGGGTCGGCTCGAGGAAATATGGCGTAGAGTTCAAGCGGAGGGATTGCTTGCATCGCCTCCGAGCGACGCGACTGTGCTTGCTTTTGAAGACCGGCATTTTGAGGCTCTGCGCCCGCCAATGTTAGCGATGTCAAGGTACAGGCTTAGTCTGGCCGGTCTCCAGGCGGGAGCCGAAGGCCGGCGGACCGTCATTGCCTTCGACCCGGGGTTCGACTGGGCTACATTCTTATCGCGCGCCGAGTATTCGGTAGCCGTATCACCGTGCGGGTCCTTCCAATTTGCGCTTCTGAGCACTGGAGAAATTGTGCCGTACTTCGAACTTGTGAAAATGTATAGAGAAGACAACTCGATAATCACGGATGTGCCTGTAGAGTTGGTCTTCAACTACTGCTTCGGCGAATGACCTTGCTGACTGCACGCAAGTTGTTGTTCGCGACCCCGGACCACAGGATTCGCCCTGCGCCAACGTGCTCGGGGCTGGCCCGCGTTCATTGCCTGACTGTGTAACGGCCACGGCCGTTTCGGGTACGGGCGCCACTTGGTGGCGCTGGCACGATCAGAAGCAAAGACACGAACGGGCCGGGCGTTCGGCGCCCGGCCCGCTGTGCGCACCAAGTGGAGCGAGGGAGTCAGCGCTGAGGCGCTGCCGCGGATTGCATCACGGGCAATTGCCCCAGGCGCCGAGCAAGAGGGCAAGATCGCTGGAGTTCACGACGCCATCGCCGTTGAGATCGGTGGGGCCGGACATCCCGCCCCATGAGCCGAGCAGCGTCGCGAGATCGGTGGAGTTCACGACGCCATCGCCGTTGAAATCGGGGAAGCACGGGGGCGCGATGCGGAAGACCTGCCCGCTCGTTCCGCTGGGGCCGAGGTTGCTCGAAACGGTGATGTAGAGTTCGCCATCCTCATCTTCGCCGAAGCCGAAGAGGTAGAGATCGAGCGGGTTGTTCTGCTGGCCGATTCTGAACTCGAAGACTTCGGCGAGCCCGCCTCCGCCGAGCGCGACGGCGTCGGCGTCGAGGTAGAAGAGGCGGCCGTCACCGGGGACGAAGGTCGTGCTGAAATCGCCGAAGACGTAGATGCCCTGGAGCGCGGGGAAGCGCGAGCCGCGGTAGACGAAGCCGCCGACGATGGCGAGGCCGTCATCGTGGTCATATTCGGCGATGGGGTCGATAAGAGGCTCGCCGAGGGGACCGGTCATGGCGCACATGGCGGGCGGAACGCCGGGGTTCATGGGGTCGAAGCAGTGCGCGCCTTCGCGCGTGACCCAGCCGTAGTTGCCGCCGAGCTCGACGATGTTGACTTCCTCGAAGATCGCCTGGCCGACGTCGCCGAGGAAAAGACGGTTGGTTCCGCCGGGGCCGTTGTCGAACGAGAAGCGGTATGGATTGCGCATGCCGTAGGCGTAGATCTCATCGGCGCCCGTGGCGTCGGCGAAGGGGTTGCCGGCGGGGATGGCGTAGAGGAGCGGGGGCGTGGGCGCGGAATCGACATCGATGCGCAGGATGGCGCCGAGAGGCGTCTCGATGTTCTGGCCGTTGCCTATGGGGCCGTGCGAGGGGGGCGTATCGGCCAGGCCGTCGTGCGCGCCGCCGCCATCGCCGAGCGTGAAGTAGAGGAAACCATCGGGGCCGAACTCGATGCCGCCGCCGTTGTGGTTGAACTGCGGCTCATCGACGCGGAAGAGGATCGTTCCAGCGGGATCGGCGACGTCGGGGTCGCCCATGGAGACGCTGTACTCGGCGAGGATTTCCTCGTGGCAGCCGCGGCCGGTGCCGAAGCAGGGCTCGCCCTTCACGCCGGTGCGGGGGCGGCTGTAGCGGACGAAGAAGCGGCCGTTGTTCTCGTAGTTGGGGTGGAAGGCGATGCCGAGGAGGCCGCGCTCATCAAATTGCGGGTTCACGGCGACGATTTCGGCGGTGAGATCGAGAAATGGAGTCGGGAGGAGGGTTCCGCCCGCATCGACGATGCGGATGAGGCCCGCCTGATCGACGATGAAGAGGCGGCCGGAGCCGTCGCCGGCATGGGTGGCCCAGACGGGCGACGTGAGGCCGGAGGCGACGAGTTCGAGTTCGATGGCGATATCGCCGGGGGTGATGGCCGCGGCGGGCGAGGCCAGTGCGGCGGCGAGTGCAGTGGGCACGACGCAATCGCGCGTGCGCGGGTGCAGGGCGTTGAAGCGCATGGGATGTCTCTCCTTGGGCGAGTGCTGGGTGCAGCGACGCAGTTGCCGCGAGAAGGCGGCGCGACTCTGCCGGGAACCCCGGCGCTCATGTCGGCGAGGAGAGCGGTGCTTGCACGATTCCCGTCGGCGTCAGGGGAGGTAGGCCTGGCTCTCGCCTTCCGGCCGTCCGAACAGAAGTTGAATGTACGGGCGGTCTTCGGGTCGGCAGAAGACGAAGACGTGGTCGCCCTCGCGCAGGATCGTGGGGCCGCGCGGGGCGAGGAGTTCCTCGCCGCGGACGATGAGGATCGCGGCGGCGTCCTTGGGGAAGTTGATCTGGGAGAGCGCGGCGTCGCAGACGGCGAGGGACTTATCGACGTGGAAGGAGAGGATGTCGCCCTTGAGCATGCGCGTCGAGTTGATTTCGAGCACGGCAGCGGGGGCGGGTTTATCCGGCTCCTCGAGATTGAGCCGTCGCGCCAGCCAGCGGATGGAAGCGCCGGGGACGATGGCGTTGACGACGACGACGAAGAAGATGATGTCGAAAACGCGCTCGGCGCCCGGGGCGCCCGCGATGATGGGGAACGTGGCGAGGATGATGGGCACTGCGCCGCGGAGACCGACCCAGCCGAGGTAGAGGACTTCAGCGGGTTTGAATCGGAAGGGAAGGAGGCAGAGCGCGACCGAGACGGGACGCGCGATGAAGGCGAGGAACAGTCCGAGGAGGAGCCCGATGCCCGCAACGTCGAGCAGGCGGGAGGGGAAGACGAGCAAGCCGAGCATCACGAACATCGTGATCTGGGAGAGCCAGGCGATGGCGTCGTGAATGCGGCGCAGGCCGCCCTGATATGGAAGCGGGCCGTTGCCGAGGAGCACCGCGGCGACATAGACGGCGAGGAAGCCGCTTCCGCCGATGAGCGTGGCGAATCCGAAGGACAGGAAGGCGACGGCGAGCGTGACGACGGCGAAGAGTCCGCCCGCCGTGGGCCTGAGCCGGATGAGGAGGGCGCGGGCGCCATATCCGAAGCCGATGCCGACGCCGAGGCCGAGGATGATCTGGAGGGGAACCGCGAGCAGGAGGAACCACGACACCGGGGATGACCCGGTGGCGTGGCCGACGATCGCGGCGGTGAGGATGAAGGCGAGTGGATCGTTGACGCCGGACTCGAGTTCAAGCGTGCGGCCGATGCGCGGGCGAAGGCGGATGCCGCCGCCGCGGAGCACGGCGAAGACGGCGGCGGCGTCGGTGGATGAAGCGACGGCGCCGACGAGGAGGGCTTCGCTCCAGGAGAGGCCGATGAAGCGGCAGAAGAGGGCGAGGAGTCCCGCGGCGCCAAGGACGCCGAAGGTGGCCAGGACGGAGGCGGGCTTGGCGGAAGTGCGGATGGAGGAGATCGAGGTGTTGAGGCCGCCGTCAAAGAGGATGAGGATGAGGGCGATGACGCCGACGCGGAACGCGAAGGAATAGTCATCGAAGGCGAGGCCGCCGATGCCTTCTGAGCCGGCAAGCATGCCGAGGACGAGGAAGAGGAGCACGACCGGCACGCCGAGGCGCTCCAGAGTGCGGCTGAAGACGACGCTCACGGTGAGGAGGAGGCCGAAGGCCGTGAGGAAGATGGCGGTGGAGGTGGGTTCGGTCATGGTGGGCCGTGAGGCGTGGCGGGCGTCCCTGATATCGGCTGGCCGGGGGCGGTTGATCGCCGGCGGGACCCCCTCCGCGGGGGAGTGAGCGTAGGGCGAGCGGCTGGTTGGCGTCTGGGGATCATGCAGGGGGCTGGGGCCGGCGCTCGATACAGTGAGGCGGCGATTGGTCCCTCTCGAACGGAGTCGAGGCCCCGCATGGGGAAGCATTCCATCATTCCGAGCATGTATCACCGGCGGCTGCTGCTGCTGCTTGCGCTGGTGATGGTGGGGATGCTGGGGCTCGGCGCGCAGATGGCGCGGCTGACGGTGGCGCAGGGGGCGGAGCACCGGGCCGAGGCCGAGAGCCGTCTGGTGACGGAGCGGTGGACGCCGACGGTGCGCGGGCGGATTCTCGATCGCAAGGGCCGGGTGCTGGCGGTGGACCGACCGTCGTTCGACGTCGAGTTCGACTACAACGTGATCACGGGGCTGTGGGCGTACGAGCAGGCGGCGCAAAGGGCGCGGCGGGAGCATCGGCATGAGTGGAAGGAGCTTTCGCGGGAGGAGCGGGAGGCGCTGATCGAGCCGCTGACGCCGGGATACGAGGCGGCGCTCGAGCAGATGTGGAGCGCGGTGTCGGAGGCGTCGGGCATCGAGCGAGAGGAGATCGAGCGGCGGAAGCACGAGGTGGTGGAGACGGTGCAGCGGATGCGGGCCTCCATCTGGCAGCGTCGGCTGCAGCGCGAGAGCGAACTGATCAAGGACCGCGAGACGACGCTGGAGCTGGCGGACGTGGCGCGGCCGATCGCGGAGGAGCGTCAGCCGCACACGCTGCTGCGCGGCGTCGATGACCGCGCGGCGTTCGCGCTGCGAGCGATGGGCGACGCGGCGCCGGGCGTGCGCGTGGTGGATGCGAGCGACAGGCATTATCCGCACGAATCGATGGATGTTTCGCTCGGGCTGGGCTCGCTGCCGGGGCCGATCAGGCAGGATGGATCGGTCTCGATCCGCGTGGACGGCGTGGCGACGCACCTGATCGGGTGGATGCGCGACCGCGTGACGCGCGAGGATCTGGAGGCGCGGCCGCGGGTTGATCCGGCGACGGATGAGATCGATCCAGGGCATTACCAGGTCGGGGACTCGGTGGGCGCCACGGGCGTGGAGGCGGCGTGGGAGCGGCGCCTGCGAGGGCTGCGCGGGCGCATCGTCGATCACCTGGACACGGGGGAGCGCGAGGAGACGCCGGCGCGGCCCGGGGATGACGTAGCGCTGACGCTGGATGTTGCGCTGCAGGCGCGCGTGCAGGCGATTCTGGACCCACGCTTCGGCCTCACGAAGGTCTCCGTCTGGCACGATTCGCCGGCGTCGCTCATGGGGGCGGCGCTGACGGGCGCGGCGGTTGTGCTGGACGTGGAGACCGGGGACATTCTGGCGGCGGCGTCGAGCCCGTCGTTCACGCGGGCGCAGCTGAATGAGGCGCCGGAGGCGATCTTCGAGGATCCGCTGACGCAGGCGTGGGTGAATCGGGCGATCGCGCGGCCGTACCAGCCGGGCTCGATCGTGAAGCCGATCGTGCTTGTGGAGGCGGTGACGCGCGGGGTGCATCGGCTGGGCGACGGCGTCGTGTGCAACGGACACTTTCTGCCGGAGCGGCAGGACATTCTCCGGTGCTGGATCTACCGCGACCGCTTCGGGTGGATGACGCACTCGCAGCAGGCGGGGGGCGCGCTGCTGGCGCCCGAAGCGCTGGCGCGGTCGTGCAACATCTATTTCTACACGATGGGGAAGCTGCTGGGGCCGAAGCGCATCGAGGAGGTGTACCGGCGATACGGCGTGGGCCGTGTGTTCGACATCGGAGCGCCCGGCGGCGAGCCGGGGTTCCTGGGAGCGCTCACCGGAGCGGCGATCGAGCCGATCGACGCGGTGTTCATGGGCATGGGACAGGGGCCGGTGTCATGGACGCCGCTGCACGCTGCGGATGCGTATGCGACGCTGGCGAGAAGGGGCGTGCAGATTGAGCCGCGCGTGGCGGCTTCGCTGGAGCGGAGTCCGGAGGACCTCGGGCTTGACCAGCGGGCGATCGAGCAGGCGCTCGAGGGGCTGCGCGACGGCGTGGAGCGCGACTACGGCACGGCGAACCACTTGACGATCGATCTGAAGCGGGAGGCGATCTTCAACGCGCCCGGACTTCGATACGCCGCGAAGACGGGCACAGCGCAGGCGGCGCCGCTGATGATCGATCCGGCGGGCAAACACGCGGGCGTGCCCGGAGTGGTGCGCGACAGAGCCGAGGCGCTGCCGGAACATGCGTGGACGGTGGCGCTGGTCGGGCCGCGGAACGGGGCGTACACGCACGCGATCGCGGTCGTGATCGACTTTGCGGGCAGCGGCGGGAAGGTGGCGGGCCCGGTGGCGAACCAGATCGTGCATGCGCTGGTGGCGGAGGGGTATCTGCCCGGCGCGGAGCCGGCGTCATGACGACATCGGCGGCACGGAGGGCGCTGGCGCACGCGGCGTCGTCGCGCACCGATGCGCAGTTCGAGCGACTGCGCCGGATGCGGCCGGGATCTCGCGGGCTTCCGATCAATGCGATCAATCCCGCCTGGCTGACGGTGTTCGCGACGCTGTGCCTGAGCCTGCTCGGGGTGTACTGCATCGACCTGACGGAGAGTCTGGGGGGCGATGGGCTGGGGCCGCTGGCGTCGAAGCAACTGGCGTTTGTGGGGCTTGGCGCGCTGGCCGCGGCGGTGGTGACCCTCCCCCACTACAAGTTGCTGGGCCGCTTTGCGCCCGCGCTCTGCCTGCTGGCGCTGGGGATGCTCGCGATCGTGCTGATTCCGGCCGTGCCGGATTTGATCGTGCGGCCCCGGAACGGGGCGCGGCGGTGGATCAGCCTGGGGTTCACCGATTTTCAGCCGAGCGAAATCGCGAAGATCGTGTACGTGATCGCGGTGGCCTGGCGCCTGCGCTATCGGGAGAACCATCGGAGCCTGGTGGGGCTCATTCCGCCGGCGGTGATCACGTTCGTGCCGATGGGGCTGATCGTGGTGGAGCCGGACCTCGGGGCGGCGCTGCTGTTCCTGCCGGCGCTGTTCGCGATGCTCATTGCCGCGGGGGCGAAGTTGAAGCACCTGGCGCTGGTGGTGGTTGTGGCGGCGTCGATCGCGCCGGCGATGTATCCGCTGCTCAAGCCGCACCAGCAGGATCGCATCAAGGCGATGTACTACCAGGTGATGAACGACAAGCGGCACGCGGATGGCATCAACTACCAGGGGTATCGCGCGATGACGCTGGTGGGGGCTGGAGGCGTGGACGGGCTGGGCGACGCGAAGAGCCGGGCCGTGGTGCACTTCAACCAGTTGCCGGAAGACCACAACGACATGATCTTCGCGGTGGTGGCGACGCGCTTCGGCCTGCTGGGCGGCTTCGGGGTGATGGCGCTGTATTTCCTGTGGATTGCGGGCGCGGTGTGGTCCGCGGCGGTGTGCAAGGACCCGTTCGGGAGGCTGCTCATCGTGGGGCTGGTCGCGATGACAGCCACGCAGATGACGATCAACATCGGGGAGACGATCGGGATCCTGCCCATTACGGGGACGACGCTGCCATTCGTGAGCTACGGAGGGTCGAGCCTCGTGGTGGGCTTCATCATGGTGGGCCTGATCTACAACGTGGCGATGCGGAGGCCGGCGCGGATGTCGAGGCGATCATTCGAGTTTGACGCTGAGGATGGGGATGAGTGACGCGAAGCCGCGGCCCCGTGGAGGCGCTGCGAACGGCGATGAAGAGAGAGCCGCGGGGCCAGGGCGGGGGGCGGCGCAGATCGATCTCTCCGCGGCGAGGCCGCTGCCGCCGCCGGCGTGGCTGGAGGAGCGCGCCCGGGCGCTCGGCGTGGAGTTTGAGGGGGATGACGTCGAGCGCATCGGGCTCTACCTCGGCCTGCTGCTCGAAGCGAACAAGTCGTTCAACCTGACCGCGATCGACGATCCGGAGAAGGCGTGGGAGAGGCATGCGCTGGATTCGCTGACGCTGCTGTCGCTCATTGCGGAGGCGGGCGCGGGGGCGAGGGTCGCGGACATCGGCGCGGGAGGCGGGGCGCCGTCGCTGCCGCTGGCGATTGCGCTTCCACAGGCGCAGTTCACGCTCATCGAAGCGACGCGCAAGAAGGCGGAGTTTCTGGAGCGGGCGATCGAGGCGCTGAGGCTGACGAACGCAGTGGTCGTCTGCGAGCGGGCGGAGACGGTCGGGCAGGATCACAGGCGGTATCGCGAGCAGTTTGACGTCGCAACGGCGCGGGCGGTCGGGAAGATCGCGGTGGTGGCTGAACTCGCGGCGCCGCTGCTGCGCATCGGCGGGCGGGCGCTGCTGATCAAGGGGGCGCAGGCCGAGCAGGAACTGAAGGACGCGGAGAAGGCCCTGCGCGCGCTGCGGCTGTCATGCGATGGAATCGCCGAGACCCCGACGGGGAAGATCGTCGTCCTCCGGAAGGACGCGGCCACGCCGCGGCAGTACCCGAGGAGGCCCGGCGAGCCCGGCCGGGCGCCCCTGGGCTGAGCGGGAGGGGTCCGGCGCGGCGGGTTATTTTTGTGGGACACGTCAGAAGGCCTTGCGGGCAGTCGGCCCAGCGTCCGAGAAAAAAGCGGCCCGGCGTTCCGCCGAAGAGGCGGGTGCGCGAAGGGTTGAGCGGGCGGCGGCGGGATGGGAAAGGTGGGGATTCTGTTGAAAATAACGATCCGGTCCGGTAACTTAGGTCCGTGAACCGACGCGGTTTCCGGACTTGGAGAGTCCGGTGAGTTGTTCACGGAAGCGCCTTGCACAGGCAGCAGCACTGCTCCGGGACTTCGACCGGAGCGCATTCAGGAAGTGGACCATGTCTATCCAGACGCGATGCATCAGCGCGGTTTTGGGCGCTGGCGCCGCGGCGATCGCTACGACCGGAGATGCGCGCGCCGGCGCCATGACCTTCTTCGATCGCGACATGCACACCAGCGACACCACGCGCCTCGCCGTTCTGCCCAACTCACTGGCGGCGTTCAATCTGTTTTCGAGTCTGCTTGACTCGACGGCGATGGACACGCTGGAGACCATCCCGGCGAACACGAGCAATCCCACGCTCACCTTCGGCGGCGCCGCGACGGCGACCGTCACCGGCGGCGTGGTTCGCACGGTGCCCGCCGGCCAGACGGATGGCGAGGGGCGGTATCCGCTCTCGGGCTCTCGGTACATGAACGCGAACCAGGGCGCCATGCTCATCGAGTTCACGGAGCCGCAGCAGGCGTTCGGTTTCTTCGGCATCGACATCGGCGATTTCGGAGGCCGCCTGCTCATCCACCAGATCGACGGGGCGATGAAGGAATACGTGATCGATCCCGTGAGTCAGCAGGGGCAGGCCTCGGGGTCGGTCCTCTTCTGGGGCCTCATCGACGCGGATGCGCCCTTCACCTCGATCGAGATCCGGAACAACACCGGTGTCGAGGACGTCTTCGCGTTCGACAATCTGGTGGTCGGCGAGCTCGGTGCGGTCGTTCCCCTGCCCAGCGGCGCCGGATTGGGCGCGGCCGGACTGCTCGGCCTGTTTGCCGCGGCAGGCGTCCGTCGCAGACGAAGCCGCTGAGCGGAACGCCCCGTACACTCACCGGCGGTGAGCGCCGCCATCGATTCATTGCTTTCTGGTGAAGGACCTATCGCCCGCGCCCTCGGCGACGGCTTTGAGCCGCGCCCGCAGCAGGTGGCAATGGTTGAGGCGGTTCTGCGCGCGATGGAGCGTCGGGGGCGGCTGCTGGTCGAAGCGGGCACGGGCGTCGGCAAGAGTTTCGCCTACCTCGCGCCGGCGATCCAGCGGGCCCGGGATCACGACGAGCGCACGGTCATCGCGACGAACACGATTGCCCTGCAGGAGCAACTCGTCGAGAAGGATGCCCCGCTGGTGCGGGAGGCGCTCGACGCGGCGACGGGCGACGGCGCCGTTCGCATTGTGCTCGTGAAGGGCCGCGGCAACTATGTCTCGATCCGGCGGCTCCAGATGGCCGTGGAGCGGCAGGATCGCTTCTTCTCCGACGCGGCTTCGCGGCGTTCGCTGGCTGTCATCGCGGAGTGGGCGGCGCTCACGCGCGACGGCACGCTTTCGACCCTTCCGCCCCTCGAACGCCCCGCCGTGTGGGAGCGTGCGCAGTCCGATTCCGGCAACTGCATGGGCCGCAAGTGCCGGACGTACGAGAAGTGCTTCTTTCAGATTGCGCGGCGGCGCATGGAGCGCGGGGACGTGCTCATCTGCAACCACGCGCTCTTCTTCAGCGATCTTGCACTGCGGGCCCGGGGCGTCGGTTTTCTCCCCGAGTACGACCACGTGATCCTCGACGAGGCGCACAACGTGGAGGAAGTGGCGAGCGACCACTTCGGCGTGTCCCTGACGGAGGCGCGCGTAAAGCGCCTGTTGACCACGCTGCACCAGCCGGGCCGTAAAGCGGGCTTTCTCGGGTCGATCGGTCTGCGGACGGGTGAGGACGAGATGGTGCGCGGGGCACTCGATCTTGTGGACGCCGCGGGCGTGTCGGCGGAGGCGTTCTTCGATGCGCTGGCGGAGAGGGCGAGGTCGCGCGGCGGCCAGGGCTTCGGCCTGACGGCGGGCCTGACGATCCGGATTGATGGCCCGGGCGTCGTTGAGAACACCGTCACGCCCGCCTTTCGCGACCTCGCGCTGCGGCTGCGCCGGCTCAAGGAGCACGTGTTCACGGATGAGGATCGGTACGAACTCAACGCGTATTCGGAGCGGGCCGCCGCGATCGCCGACGAGGCGGAGACGCTCATCGACCAGAGCCTGTCCGGCTTCGCCTACTGGGTTGAGATCGGAAGGAGCGGCGAGGGCGGGCCGGCCGCGGCTCGCGTGACCATCGCGTGCTCGCCCATCGAAGTCGGACCGATCCTGCGCGAGCGGCTCTGGAGCGGCAAGCACAGCGTCATTCTTACCTCGGCGACGATGACGACGCGCGCGGGATCGTTTGAGCACGTGCGATCCCGCCTTGGCGCCCAGGATGATGAGGAGCGGGGCGAAATCGAGACGCTGGCGCTCGGCAGCCCGTTCGACTATTCGCGCCAGGTTGAAGTGCACATCGACGAGACCATGCCCGATCCGCGCGCGACCGGCTATGTCAGGACGCTGTGCGACCGCGCGCTCGAGCACATCCACGCGACGGACGGCGGCGCCTTCGTGCTGTTCACCAGTTTCGCGACGCTGAAAGCCGCGGCGGACGCGCTGCGGCCGGCCCTCGAACGAGAAGGCAGACCAATGTGGGCGCAGGGCGGCGATGGATCGCGCGCCCACATCCTGGCGCGATTCGTCGAAGACGAGCGGAGCGTCCTGCTTGGTGTGTCGTCGTTCTGGCAGGGAGTGGACGTGCGGGGCCGCGGCTTGCGAAACGTCATTATCACGCGGCTTCCCTTTGAGCCTCCGGATCGACCCCTCACCGAGGCGCGGCTGGCGCTCATCAAGGAGCGCGGGGGAGACCCGTTCCGCGAGGATTCGCTGCCGCGGGCCGTGATCCGGTTCAGGCAGGGGTTCGGGCGGCTCGTGCGGAGCGCTTCCGATACGGGGCGGGTCGTGGTGCTCGACCCGCGAATCGTGACGAAGCCGTATGGACGCGCGTTCCTGGAGGCGCTGCCGGAGGGCGTGAAGATCATCCGCCACGGGCGGTCGGATCGCCGCGGCTTTGCCGAATAGGCGATGTTGCCCGGCGCCCTCAGTCAGCCCGTGCGCGCAAACTCATCGATGAGGCGGGCGTGGGCCCGTACGCCCAGGCGCCAGCACGCGAGTTCAAACTTCTCGTTCGGCGAGTGCACGCGATCGTCCTCGAGCCCGAAGCCCATGAGCACCGTGTCGAGCCCGAGGATGGACTTGAAGAGGCCGACAACGGGAATCGATCCGCCGGACTTGATGAGCGCCGGTTTCTTTCCGGAAGCCGCTTCCAGCGCCCTCGATGCGGCCTGGAGGTGCGGGGAATCGACCGGCGCCGCGCCGGGCGGGCCGCCGGAGTGGTCGTGGTAGTCCCAGCGGCAGCCGGGGGGCGTGCGCTCCTCGATCCAGCGGCGGAAGGCGACCGCGATCTTCTTCTCGTCCTGATTCGCGACGAGGCGGAACGAAACCTTGGCGCCGGCGAACGCGGGGATGACGGTCTTGGCGCCCTTGCCCTGGTAGCCGCCGTAGATCCCGTTGACATCGCACGTCGGCCGGCCCCACTCGCGCTCCGTGGCCGTGTAGCCCTTCTCACCGATATCCGCGGCGGGCGGCAGGCCGATGCCGGCGAGCGCCTTCGTGGGATCGATCTTCAGGGCTTTCCAGTTCCGGCGCTCCTCGTCCGCGAGCGGAACGACGGCGTCATAGAAGCCGGGAATCGTGACGCGGCGGTCATCATCCCAGAGTTGCGCAAGCACTTTCACGAGTTCGTTGATGGGGTTCGGCGCGCGTCCGCCCCAGAGGCCGGAGTGCAGGTCCTGGTTCGCCGCGTGCAGGATGACCTCGGTGTAGACAAGGCCGCGCATGCCGTAGGTGATCGCGGGCGTCTCGCGGCTGAGCATGCCGGTATCGCTGATCAGGCACACATCCGCGCGCTTGAGTTCATCCGAGTGGTCCCGCACGAACTTCTCAAGGTTGATGCTCCCCGATTCCTCCTCACCCTCGATAAGCACGGTGAGGCGGATGGGGATCTCGCCCGCGGCTTCCTTCCAGGCGCGCAAGGCCTCGATGAACGTGTGCACCTGGCCCTTGTCATCCACGGCGCCGCGGGCCACGATGCGCTCCCCCGGGCCGTTCGGAGTCGCCGGGCGGATCACGGGCTCGAACGGCTTCGATTCCCAAAGCTCGAGCGGATCCGGCGGCTGCACGTCGTAATGCCCATAGAAGAGCACGTGCGGCCCCTTGTAGGTGTTGGGTCCGGCGTGGTGAGCGAACACGATTGGGCGCCCAGGTCGATCCTTGGTCCCGGTCTCGCGCAGCGTCGCATCGAGGCCGATGTCTCTCAGTTGCGCAGCGCACCACTCGGCGGCGCGGCGCGTTTCCGCGTTGAAGGCGGGGTCGGTCCCCACGCTCGGAATCCGCAGCCACTCGATGAGGCGGTCGAGGGACTTCTTCTCATCGCGGGCGAGGCGATCGATCACGGCTTCGATGGGTGACATGGCCTGGCCTCCACGCCGCGGTCCGCGGCGAGGGAGACAGGATACGAAGCGCTGGGGCGCTTCGCCCGTCAGCCGCCCTGCACGGGCGCTTCAATGTCGGGCGAGCAGCGTGGCGACGAGCGCCACGGCCGCGACGACCGCAATCGCCGCGATGGAGCCGCCGATCCGCGCCAGCATGCGCCGCCGCGGGCGCGCTTCGGACTTGCGGTCGGGGATCGTGAGCAGCAGGCGCGAGAGGCGGTCGAAGGTCGTCACCGAGGGGCGCGCCGAGAACGATTCACCCAGCGCCTCCATCTCGGCGTAGGTGCGCGGGGGGCGCGAGTAGAGATCGGCGCCGCAGTTCGGGCATACGAGAATGGCCGCGAGCGGCTCGCGCTGCAGGGAGGGACCATCGTGGCCGCAGGAGAGGCACATCCTGCGCTGCAGACGGTCCGGCGCTACGCGCGTCGAGAGCGGCATGGGCGGAATATACCACGCGGATGGGCCGAGTCATCCCTGAGTTGTGCGCGGCGCGCGGTCCGGGAACGGCGCCTCTGGCGCGGCTTCCCCGTTTCGCTTATGGGGCGAATCACTTGGTGAAGACCGTCGGAATGGCTTCAGGTCGCGGGCCGCGCCGCGTCCGCCGCGCCGGCTGCCGGAGCCGACTCGGCCGAGCCCCCCCACTGCTCGGGCTCTCGCAGCGCGGGCTGGGGATTGGCGGATTTGACCGTGGGCCTCGCGGTGCTCGAAGGACTCGGGCTCGAAGAGCCCTCCTCCATGTCGTCTTCGATGCCCTTCAGACCCTTCTTGAACTCGACAATGCCGCGGCCGAGGCTCCGGCCCACCTCCGGGAGGCGACGGCCGAACAGCAGGAGGCCGATCACACCGATGATCAGCCACTCCCAGGGACCCGGCATACCGAGAGCGAGAGTCGTCATGTTGGCTCCTGACGGCGGCGCGCTGATGGCGCCGGGGGGCAAAGCTCGGGCGATTCAAGCGGCCGGCGGGGTGGAAGTCAAACGCTTCCCGAACGGAGTCATTGCGGCCTTTGGGCTCTTCTCCCTCAGGCCCGCTCCGCGGCGTCCAGGACGTTTCTGAGGAGCACGGCCACGGTGACCGGGCCAACCCCGCCGGGCACAGGGCTTACTGCGCCGGCGACAGCCCGAACGCTCTCGAACTCGACATCCCCGACTGTTCGGGCGCCGCCCGCGGCGTCTGTGACTCGGGTGGTGCCGACGTCGATGACCACGGCCCCCGGCTTCACCATGTCGGCCGTGATGAGGCCGGGCTTTCCCACCGCCGCGACAAGCACATCCGCCTCGCGCGTCAGGGCGGCGAGGTTGGATGTGTACTTGTTGCACGAGACGACGGTCGCCTCGTGCCGCATGAGCAGGACGGCGATCGGCTTGCCGACGATGTCCGAGGCGCCGACGACCACGCATCGGCGGCCGCGGAGGGGCACGCCGGTGGATTCGATCATCGTCAGGACCGCGAGGGCTGTGCAGGGCACGAGCGAGGAGCGGCCGTAGACGATGTTGCCGATGTTGGCGGGGGTGACGCCTTCGACATCCTTGTCCGGGGCGATGAGTCGCTGGATGGAGTAGGGATCGACGCCGGTGGGCAGGGGCAGGTGCGCCATGACCGCGGAAACCTCGTCCATCGTGTTGAGGAGCAGCACCCGGCCGGCGATGTCGTTGTAGGACGCGGATTCGGAAAGGGTGTGCAGGTGGTACTCGATGCCCACTTTGGCGCAGGCGGCGCCCTGGTTCTCGGCGTAGATGCGCGCGGCGGAATCCGCGGGGGAGGCAATGATGGCGTCGAGTCGCGCGGACCGGCTCCGGGCCCGGAGCGCGGCGACGCGCTGGGCGACCTCGTCCCGGATGCGGGCGGCGAGGGCGCGGCCGTCGATGATGTTGGCGCCATGAGCGGCGTGGCTTTCGTTCACGCGCGGAGGATAACGGTTCGACCGTCGCCCGGCGGGAGGCCGCGTCCTTTCGGAGGCAGGTACCATCCCGGCCCGATGGACGAAGCGAAGCGCATCCACGAACTCCGGCGGCTGCTGCACCGGGCGAACCGCGCCTATTTCGCGGAGGCGCGGCCGATCATGTCGGACCCGGAGTTCGACCGTCTCCTCGCGGAACTGGCGTCGCTCGAGGCGAAGCATCCGGAACTCGCCGACCCCAACAGCCCCACGTCGCGCGTGGGCGGCGAGCCTGTCAAGTCGTTCAAGGCTGTCGAGCACGCGGTTCCGATGCAGAGCATCGACAACACGTACAGCGAGGAGGAAGTGAGGGCGTGGGCGGCCCGAATCGAGAAATCGCTGGGCAAGAGCGGCGAGGGGCTCTTCAAGGGCGGAGATGATGCGCTGCGCTATGTGGCCGATCCCAAGGTGGATGGCGTCGCCATCTCGCTCAGGTATGAGCATGGGTGTCTCGTGCAGGCCGTCACGCGCGGCGACGGTGTCCGCGGCGACGACGTCACAGCCAGCGTGCGGACGATTCAGAGCGTTCCGCTGACGCTGGAGGCAGCGAAAGGGACAACGATCCCGAGTGTGCTTGAGGTTCGCGGCGAGGCCTATCTGCCGCTGGAGGAGTTCGAGCGGATCAACGACGAGATGGAGGCGCGCGGCGAGGAGCCCTTCATGAACCCGCGGAACGCCTGCGCAGGAACTCTGAAAAACAAGGACCCGAAGATCACGGCCAAGCGACGCCTGGCGTTCGTGGCGCACGGGAGGGGCGAGATCAGCCCCGCGAGCACGGTGTCGTCGTATTCGGGGTTGCTGCACCTGCTGGAAAAGGTCGGTGTGCCGGTCAACGAGGGCTGGCGGCTGTGCGAGAGCGTGGACGATGCGCTGAAGGCCATTCGCGCGTTCGAGAAGAAGCGGCATGAAAAGCCCTACGCCGTGGATGGGATGGTGCTCCGCGTGGACCAGTTCGCGCTGCAGGAGCGGCTGGGATCCACGGCCAAGTCGCCGCGGTGGTGCATCGCGTACAAGTATCCGGCCGAGCGGAAGACGACGAAACTCGAGGAGGTGGATTTCCACGTCGGCAAGACGGGGAAGATCACGCCCCGCGCGGTGATGACGCCCGTGCTGCTCGCGGGCACGACGGTGCGGCACGCCACGCTTCACAACTTCGGCGAGGTCCGGCGGAAGGACATCCGGATCGGCGACACGGTGGTGGTGGAGAAGGCGGGCGAGATCATCCCGCAGGTCATCGAGCCGGTCCTCGATGAGCGGCCGAAGAACGCGAGCAGGATCAAGGCGCCGGAGCACTGCCCGGAGTGCGGCGGGCCGGTCGAGGTCGAGCCGGCGGAACTCGAAGAGAAGGGCGAGCGGGAATCGGTTGAAGAGACCGCGCGGCGCTGTGTGAACCCGGAGTGCCCCGCGCAGATCCGAGAGAAACTCATCTGGTTCGCCGGCCGCGGGCAGATGGATATCGATGGGCTCGGCGAGAAGACGATCGATCAGATCCGCGGCGAATCGAAGATCCCGCTCAATCACTTCGCGGACATCTTCCACCTCAATCGCCACGCGAAAGCGCTGCTCGCCCTCGACCGCATGGGTGAAAAGAAGGTCGAGAACCTGCTGGAGGGCATCGAGCGCGCCCGCGGCCGCGGCATGGCGCGGCTGCTGGCGGGCATGGGCATCCGGCACGTGGGCGGATCGAACGCGCGCACCCTCGCGCGGCGGTATCGCGGCGTCCGCGAACTCATGAAGGCCTCAGAAGAGGAACTGGAGGAGATCGAAGGCTTCGGACCCGTCCGGGCCCGCGTGCTGCACGACTACCTGACGAGCGGCGTCGCACACCGGACGTTCGATGCGCTCGAGAAGGCGGGTGTCGATCTCTCCTCGCACGATTACAAGGAAGCGCAGCCAGCGAAGGACTCCGTCTTCTCGGGCAAGACCATCGTCCTCACCGGCGGGCTGGAGCACTTCACGCGGCAAGGACTCACCGAGGCCCTCGAAGCGCTGGGCGCGAAGGTCTCCTCCTCCGTCTCCAAGGCCACCGACCTGGTCATCGCGGGTGAGAGCGCCGGCTCGAAACTGGACAAGGCTCGGGAACTGGGAATCGAGGTCTGGGACGAATCGCGCCTCCTCAAGGCCCTGCCCAGCCACGGGTAGCGCGGGGCTGCATCCGGGGACCACCGCCGGTCGATACAACTGGAGAGGGATGCAGAACGTCGAGTTCAAATGCGAACTTCGGGACCCCGACCTCGCCGGCGCGATCTGCCGGAGGATCGGCGCGGTGCACGTGGCGTCGCTCGTGCAGCAGGACACCTACTATCGCGCGACGGATGGCCGCCTCAAGAAGCGCGAGTCATCCGGCGAGCCGACGGAGTGGATCTTCTACAACCGCTCGAACGAAACCCGCCCGCGCCTCAGCCAGTTCACGATCTACTCGGAGAACGAGGCGCGCGACCGCTTCGGCGCCGAGCCGCTCCCGGTCTGGGTCATCGTCCGCAAGCGACGCGACCTCTGGATGAAGGACGCGGTCCGCATCCACATCGATGCGGTTGAAAGTCTCGGCTGGTTCCTCGAGTTCGAAGCCATGGTGAGCCGGCGAAATAACGTGGCCCGCTGCCACGCCGCCATCGAGGAACTGCGGCGGCAGTTCGCCCCCACGACCGGCGAAGCCATCTCCTGCGGCTACGGCGACCTCATCGCCGCCGAGAGCGAACCCGCGGCCTGATTCACGCGCGGCCCCGTCAAGGCACGACCGCGATCGCGTGCGGATTCGGCCCCGATCCGATGTTCAGCCCCGTGTACACGAGCCGGTTCGGCGACCGCTCCACCTTCCACACCTGCACTTCGTTGTTCTCGGCGTCTGTCACGAGCAGCGCCGAGCCCTTCGTATCGAACGCCAGCGCCGAGGGCGAGCGGCTCGTTTCGTGCCCGGACACAACCCGCGCCGCGCCGTTCGACCGGTCGAACGACAGCAGCGTCAGTCGCCCGCCTGTCCATTCATCCCCCGTCCCCGCCACCCGCCGCGTCGCCACGGCGATCAGATCGCCCTGAGGCGACATCGCGACGGCGTCCGGCGAGGTCGGGAGCGAAATCACGGCGACGCGCTCATGCACTGCCGCAGACCCCTCAAGATCAACCGTTTCCGCCACGCGGATCACCGCCATCTGCGCCGACGCCGTGTGAACGATCTGGTCCGAATCCGCGGAGTCGTACAGGCGCGACGTCGTGACGAAAAAGCGCCCATCCGGCGTCCAGAGCCCCGCGCTGGGATACGGCCCGATCGGCGCCGGCTCGCCCCACAGGCTGAGCGAATACTGCCCCCCCTGCTCCTGCTTCAGCTCGAGGAAAGCCGCGGCGGGCTTGTCGGGCAGAATAGCCGCGAGCAGGAACCCCTTCGGGCTGAACGCCAGTTGCGAAATCCGGGCATCCTGACCCAGCAGCCAGGTGAGCGGCATCGGCGTGGACCCGCGCACCCCACTCTCCGTGAGCGTGATCAGCCACAGTTCGCGCCCGTCCTCAGAAGCCGCGGCCACGACTCCCCCATCGGGGCGCATCGAGACGCTGACCGGCCGGGCCACGCCCGAGGCCACGTCCAGCACCCGCACCTCCCCACCGGAGACGTCCAGCAGTGTGAGCGCCCCGCCAGCGCCGCCTGCGACCACCGCGCGCGACCCATCGCGGCTGATCGCCAGCGGCGCCCCCCAGGCCGGATGGGCCGAGTTCGGCACCGGCGCCTGGGACCACACAATCTCTGCGTCCGAATCCCCCGATCCCGGCAATGGGAGGCCCAGGAGCGTCACAGAGTCGCCCGCGGCCCGGTGTTCAGCGTCAGTGGCGGCTTCCGCATCATCGAGAGTGATGATGGCGCGCCCCGCGACGGGGCCCCGGGTCGAGGAGCAGGCGGCGAGGCAGAGGAGCGCGGCGGGCGCGCACAGGGTGGTCAGTTCGCGTCGCATGGAAAAAGCCTCCGGGTGCTGGAATCGGCGCCATTATGCCCGATCGGGGACAACCGCGCTTAGGTCGAGCGTCGCGCCGGCGGGGGTAAGCCGGTCGTGCGGGCCCGGCGAGGCGCGGAGCGTCTGCACCAGCGAAGCCAGGTCTTCGGGCACGGGCGCGCTGAACGAGACGCGAGCCCCGGTCACCGGGTGCGTGAACCCCAGCATCGCCGCATGGAGGGCCTGACGGTGGATGACGGGCTCATCGGCCGACGCGCGGCCACCGGTGATATCCGCGGCGGTCGGAAAACCTCCCCCGTACATGTCGTCGCCGACGATCGGCCAGCCGAGGTGCCTGAGATGGACCCGGATCTGGTGCGTGCGGCCCGTCTTGAGTTCGAGCTCAACGATCGTGAACTTCGCGAACCGCTCGCGGACCCTGTAGATCGTGACGGATGGACGGCCGAGTTCGTCGTGGCGCACGACGTACTTCTCGCGCTGCCCCTTCACCGAACTCGGATGAGGCCCGATGGGCAGGTCGATCACATCCGCCACCGGCTCGACACGCCCATGCACGACGGCGAGGTATCGCTTGTCCACCGTGCGCAGTTCGAACTGCCGGCCGAGTTTCCAGTGCGCCTCGTCGTTCTTGGCGAACACGATGACGCCCGTGGTGTTCCGATCCAGCCTGTGCACCACCCCCGGCCGAGCAAACTCCGAGCCGACGGAGGACAGGGCGCCGCCGGTCGTCGATTCGTTCCTGATGTGCCACGCGAGCGCGTTCACCATCGTTCCCGAGAGGTGGCTGCGGGCAGGGTGCACGATGATGTCCGGCTGCTTGTTCAGCACGATCAGGTGCTCATCTTCGAAGAGCACCTGAAGCGGGATCCGCTCCGGTTGAATCTCCTTCGGCGGCGGCGGTGGGACCACCACTTCAACGAGGTCGTTCAGGCGAAGCGCAGTGGACGCCTTCGCCGCCCGCCCGTTCACCGTCACGCCGCCCTCTTCGATGAGACGCTGCAGCTGCGTGCGGCTCATGAAGGAAATGCGATCGGTGAGGTACTTGTCGAGCCGTTTGCGCAGATCGCGCGACAGGCGGAAGGCGACGCGGCGAAGCCCGTCATCCTCGCCCGATTCTTCGACATCGGAAGCAGCGCGAACCGCGTCCGGATCGACCCTTCCGCCCGGGAGCACCAGGGACGGGAGTTGCGGCGCCTCCGGCCGCTGCTCGGTGGGATTGACGTCAGAAGGCCCGCGCGAGGCGTTCACTGCGGGGGCGGCGCCGGACCCTGCGCCGGGGGCGGCCCCGACCCGCTCTCAGGGTCAACGACCAGCGGGGGCTCGGTCGATTCGCCCGGCTGCTGAACCGGGTGCGCCGGCGCCTCGGCCTCGGTGAGCGACCACACGGCCGCGAGGCTTTCCTCCGGATGCAGGGGCGGCTGGGAGGCGACGTCGTCGAACGTCTCGAGGCGCGCCTCGGTCCACGCCGCGAGCTCGGTCAACTTCTGTTCGCGCGCCTTGTCGCGCATCTCCGTGAGCAGCGCCCGCGCCTCATCGAACTTCCGCTCCGCGATCGCGACGGAAATCAGGCCCGATCTCGCGGCGAACTCCTGGTGCACGTGCGCAGGGTCCTTGCGCGCCCGCTCAAAGACCTTCGTGTAGAGGTCCTTCGCCTTCGTGAGGAACTCCGCGGTCATCTCCGGTGTGGCCTTGTCTTCGGCCACCTCAACGCTGCCGCCCGGGACGATCCGCTGCCGGAATGACTCCAGATACACATCCGCCGCGCGCAGGAGCGAAAGTTCATAGATGGCGGCGCGGCCATCCCACTCCTCGGCCACCTGAATGAGCCCCTCGGGGCGGCCCGCGATGTAGGCGCCGTCGTACTCAACGAATGCCTGGTTGAGGGCTTCGGTCTGCCGACGCTCCCACCACTGCCAGCCGATCCAGCCGAGCGCGGCGATGAGCACGACCATCAGGATGGCCGAACCCCATTTGTTCAGCCAATCGATGAACTCGGTGTTCAGGCGCGATTCGATCTGCCCGGCGCCCTCGGTGATCTGTGTCTGGCGTTGGTCCATAGGGACCGACAGGGTAGGTCTGGGCCTCCGGGCGAGCAAACCTGCGGGTTGATCAGATCCCCTCAAAGCCCTTTGCCAGTCGCGCCCGCAGGGCCGGGTGAAACGCCCACGGACCGGAGTGCGCTACCGCCTGTGCCGGAACCAGCCGCTCCCGGATGGCCGTAGCAAGCTCGGGGAGCCCCTCCTCACCTCGACCCGCGGCTGTCCCATACTCAGCCCCGGCGGGCCTTCCGAGGTCGCACCGCGTGCCGACCCTGATGACTCGGTCTGGGGCCTCCACGGGCAGATCAGCCTCCGACACGAATCCGTGCTCCGCATCGCCGCAGAGCACGAGGAGGTCGGCGGAAGCCATCGCCAGCCGCGCCGCCGCGGCTGCCTCGTCTTCCACCGCCGGGGCCTCGTCGCCCTCCATCCGCAGCCCCGGTGTATCCAGCCAGTGAATCACAAGGCCGCCGAGGTTGAGCGTCACGCCGACGTGGTCGCGCGTCGTCCCGGGCTCCTCCGAGACGATGGAGACACTCCGATCCGCGAGCGCGTTGACCAGTGTGCTCTTGCCGACGTTGGGACGGCCGACAGCCGCGACGACGGGCGCGGTGACCAGGCGATCGAGAAGACGCCAGCGATCTGGTGCGCCGGCGTCCGGGGCCGGATGCGCGGACCATTCTCGCCAGCGCCGCGGCTGATCGAGGAGGAGGTCGATCGCCAGCGGGCTCTCGGCCCGCGCGAGCGTCTCCAGCATCAGTGCTTCGACGTCGTCCGCCGCTTCCGGAAACGCGGTGCGCGCATTGAGGCCATCGGATGCCCCTCCGGCGGCCGCCAGGGTCTCGAGCAACCGGCGCACCACGACCATGCCGCCATGGCAGGTGATCGTTGCGGACGCGTCTGACCAGCGGGCCACGAGGCCCGTATCGACGTCCGCAAGCCGCCGCAGGCGCACCTGTCCTGTCGGCGCGTCGCCTGCGCCGAGAGCCCGCAGCGCCGCCCCGACGTCGCCCGAAACGTGAATCGCGGCGATGGCGCCTGTGGTCGCGGGCGTCGTCAGTTGAAAAGCGAACGACGCGGAGCGCGCATGGCTCACGCCTCTTCGCCGCCATCGGCGCTCACGTCGGCCAGCGCGGCCTGGCATGCGATCGCAATGCCTCGCAGCACGAGGTCATCCACGATGTGCTCGACGAAATCGTCGCCTTCGAAGAGGTATCTCGCGTCGCCTCCGGTCGCGATGATCTGCGGATAGCCGCCGTACGCCTCCGCGTAGTGCTCGGCGATCGCGCGCACGAATCCGCGCAGCCCGAAGAACACGCCGCTCAGCATCGCCTCGCGCGTGTTCTTGCCGAACGATTCGGACATATCGGGCCGCTCCAGTTCGACTTCCGGCAACTGGGCCGCGGCCTGGTGCAGGCTGCGCAGCATGAGCCTCGGCCCGGGCGCGATCGCGCCGCCCTGGAACACGCCCACGCCGTCAACGAAATCAACCGTGATCGCCGTGCCCACGTCAATGATGACGCATGCCTGCCGGACGACGTCGAATGCCGCCGCCGCGGCGAGGAGGCGATCGGCGCCCGTGCGCGTCGCAGGGTCCGTGGCCTGCTCGATCGGCGGCGGGACGTCATCGCCGATGATGTGCATCTGCAGGTCGAGCAGGCTCGAGAGACGATCGACGAGCGGAGATGAAACCATCGGGTTTACGGTCGCGATCGCGACGATCGGGCGCTCCGCGCCCTTCAGGCCCTCGGCCATCTTCGCGACCGCATCAACGACGGCCTCCACGCTCGCGTTGGCGATGGACCGCGACTCGGCAAGCGTCTTCCCATCGAACAGTCCGAAGGAGGTGCGCGTGTTGCCGACGCTGATCGCCAGACCCTGAAGATTGGACTCGTTCACCGCCTCAGTGTACGCGGGCGCCGACCCCCGCGGCCGCCGCAGGCGCCGGCCGGGCCGAGGCGTCGCGCTCCTGCTCGATGGTCTCGAGCAGCGTCCGCAGGAGGCGTCGTCCGACCGGCCCCGGGCGCCCATCGCCGACCACGCGATCGCCCAGGCGAGTGATGGACGTGACGAGTGTTGTCGTGCCAACGAGCAGGATCTCGTCCGCGGCCTGCAACTCCGCTTCAGCGATGGACCGCTCTTCGATCGATCGATCCGCCCTCACCAGCAGGTCGCGCGTCACGCCGGCCAGGATCGGCGCGGAGTCGAGAGCAGGCGTCGCCACGCGCCCGTCGCGCACGATCATCACGTTCGCCGCGACGGACTCCGCAACGAGGCCGTCGCGCACGAGAATCGCGTCCTCAAACCCCTCCCGGTCCGCCTCAATCGCGGCGACCACTCCGCCCAGCAGCGACGTCGCCTTGATGTGCCCGAGCAACCATCGCTTGTCCGTCAGCACAGCCGCCGTCCGGGTGGCCGGCGTCGGGTTGGATGAGGCCTCCGGCAGGGCGGGAAGCGGCGCCGCATAGGCAAAGGTGGTCGGGGGTCCGGGTGAGGGAACCCGCTGACGCCACGGCTGTCCGGGAAGCGGCGCCCCGCGCGTGACCTGCCAGTAGATGAATGCATCCCTCAGGCGATTGGCGTCAAGGAGCTGGCGACTGACCGCCTCAAAGGCAGATGGGTCGAAGCCGCTCAGGCCGACCTCGCGCGCGCCGCGGCGCATCCGTTCGATGTGCGCGCGCACGGCGATGATGTGGCCGCGGGTCGAGCGCAGTCCCTCGTAGATCGCATCGCCGAGGAGGAAGCCGCGGTCGAAGACGGAAACACGGGCTTCCTGCTCGGGAACCAGTCTGTTGTTCAGGTAAACGAGCATCGGGGCGCTGTCCGGTCGTGATCGTATGGGCCCGGCCCATCATGATCGGGTTTTCGTGGCGTCCTCCCTCAGAACATCGGCGAGGGTCATGTTCCTGACGGCGTCGATCTGCGCTTGCCTGAGCCGCTGGAGCACAGCGTGTTCATCCCCCGCGCCCACACCGCCGGTGATCTCGTGCGCAAGGTGCAGGATGTCCGCCACGGCGATGGCCTCGGGCGGTCGGCCGAGCGTGAGGGCCGCCCGGTCCTCGTCAGCCGCGGCCTCATCTTCATCCCGCGGCGATTCCACCCGCCGCAGCAGCCCCCGGGTTACGAGCAGGTCAACCATTCGCGCCGCGGCAGTCTCGGCCACGCCGGCCTCGGTCGCGAGATCGGCCTGGTCGGAAACCTCGCCCTTCGCGAACCGCGCCCCCGCGGCCCGCATGATGCTCACCAGCGCCGCGGCCTCCACGATTTCTCCCGCCGTGCGTTTCTCCGCCTGAGTGACATCCGCCCCCGTGGCCACCGTCTGCAGGGCGAACGCCATCTCGAGCCCGAAGATCACGCACAGCCAGGTGATGTAGACCCACAGCAGGAACACCGGGATCAGGCCGAGCGAGCCGTAGAAAACGCTGTTGCCCGTCGCGAAGGAGAGGTACACGCCGAAACCCCACTTGCTCACCTCCCAGAGCAGGGCCCCGACGAACGCCCCGATCGCCGCGGGTCGCTTATGCACCCGTGTATTGGGCAGCAGCGAGTAGGCAAGCAGCAGCACGAGCCACGAGACCAGGAACATGAGCACCTGGCCCAGAATCTCCGCAGTCACGCCACCGGCGCCGGTGAACGCGGCGTTCAGCCGCTCCGCCGCGTAAAAACTGGCGATGAGCCCGAGCGGTCCGAGCGTGAGCACCGCCCAGTAGTTCACGATGCGGGTCAGCAGCCGCCGGTTCGCCGGCGCGTTGTACACGATGTTGAACGCCCGCTCGATTTCGATGAGCAGCGAGAACGCCGCATACATGAGCAAGATCAGCCCCACCACGCCGATCGCGGCGAAGTTGATCCCGCGGACGCGATCGACCAGCGACTCGATCCAATCCGCGGCGGTGCGCATCGTCTGGTCTTGAGCCGAACCCGCGGCCGGGTCGAGACCCTCGGCGCCTTCAGGCGCGACGCCCTCCGGCGCGGGCTGCATCGCCATATCGCTGAGCCCGAAGTACGTCAGCATCTTGTCCAGCGGCCTCTCGATCGCCGTCGGCCCGTAGAACGAGCCCAGCACGACCAGCCCCAACACGAGCACCGGAATCAGGCTGAAGACCGTCCGGTACGCCAGCGCCGCGGCCATCTGCGGCGCGCGGTCCTTCACCAGGCCCCGCGCCGCGACCCGCCCGGTGCGCAGAATCGCGACCGCGGGGCGAAGCCGATCCGGCACGGAGTGATCCGCCTCCGCCACCAGCCGCCGCATGCGCTGAATGATGCCCGCCGCCGCCGTCATGCGCGCACGCTCCCCTTCCGCGGCTTTCTCTTTGGCTTCTTCTTCGCCGCCTTCGCGGGCTCGCCCGCGAACGCTGTCCGCTTCAGACGCTGCACTTCCGCCAGATCGAGGTCGCGCCACTCTCCCACCCGCAGCCGCTTCAGTTGCACCGGCCCGACGGCCACGCGCACCAGCTTCTTGACTCGATGCCCGGCTCGATCCAGCCGCTCCTCGATATCCGCGGCGCTCGCGCCCGTCAGACGCAGCGTGAGCGCCGTGCGCGCCGGCTCGCGCTTGAAGATCTCGACCCGCACCGGCGGCTTCCGGCGAGACGCCGGCCCCTTCCCGGGCGCCCGCGAGCCCGCCGCAGAAAGCGCCCTCTCGATCTCGGGAAGCGACTCCTCTTTCACAAAGCCCTTCACCGTGGCGAGGTACACGCGCTCCACACCGAAGCGCGGGTGCGTCAGCCGGTTGGCCAGTTCCCCATCGTTGGTCATGAGGAGCAGGCCCAGCGCATCGAACTCCAGGCGGCCCACCGGGAACAGCCGTGTCCCGGAGGGGTGTTTCACCAGTTCTCCGATGGTCGGCCTGCCCTCCGGATCCTCCAGAGTGCTGACGTACCCCTTGGGCTTGTACAGCATCACGTACACCGGTCTCGCCGGGGGCCTCAGAGGTCGCCCCCCCACCTCGATCTGGTCCTTCTCGGGATCCACCCACGCCGGCAGTTCGGTCACGACCCGGCCGTTCACACGCACCTTCCCCTCCGCCACCAGTTCCTCACACCGCCGGCGCGATGCCACCCCCGCCTCGGCAAGGGCCTTCTGGAGCCGCACGCCACGGGAAGCGTCCCGAAGGTCGTCCCGATCGCCGTTGTCGCGGGGGGTCATCGCCCAATCGTATCGGCCCGATCGCGTCGCCAGACCGCCGCCCCCAACTCCTCCCGCCGTTATGCGGCCGCGGCCTTCCTCCGACCGATCTGACCACTCAAGCCCGTCGATTCCCGGAGCCCCTCGCATGCCCATGGCCGCCCAGACACGCCCCGCACGCAATCCATCACTCGGCGCCGATGTCTTCGTTTCCCCTCGCATCGTCGATGAGGCCGCCTTCGCCCGCTACGTGGACCAGCTCCGGGCCGTCATCGAGCGCGCCGGCGCCGTCGCCGAGGAGGCCCGCGGCGTCTCGGAACGCATGGGCGACCTCCCCGCCCTCGAGGCCCGCACCCGCCGCGAACTCGAAGCCGCGGCCCGGCTCCTTTCCGTCACAGAGAAAGAAGCCGCGGAGGCCCGGCGCCTCAGCGCCCAGACGTGCGAAAAGGCCGCCCTCCTCGAACGCCTGCAGGCCGAGGCGGATTCAATCGCCGAATCAGCATCCGACCGCCTGAAGGCCACGCTTGAAGACGTCGTCAAGGTCGCCGAGCAGCGCCTCATCGCCGCGGAGGAAGCCGTCAACACGCGTCTCACCGATCTCGAAGAGCGCATCCGCCGCGCCGAGCGCTCCGTCGAAGCAGGACTCTCCTACAGCGAACAGCGCCTCAAACAAACCCAGGTGCGCATCGAGCAGTTCGCCGCTGAGCGCCAGGAAGCCCTCGACGACCTCCTCCAGCGCACCGGCGCCTCGATGGAGAACATCGATCGCCGCGCCGCCGACATCCTCCTCCGCCTCGACGAGGCCCTCACCTCCGCCGAGACCGATCCGCGATTCGCCCTCGTGCGCGAAGCCATCTCCGAGGCCGATCGCCTCGCGGACGATGTTCGCGCCATTATGGAAGTGCAGATGCGGCTGAAATCGGAAGCCGAAGCCACCGCGGCTGCGCTTTCCGAAATGCTCGCCGCCTGCAAAGGCGCCGCCCCCGATGACTCCGAACACGCCTCACGTCGCGGGGGATGACGCTTCCGCGCCCGCCTGCGCGGCCCCGCCCGTCTCCTCGCACAGCCGAATCAGAATCTCCCCGCCCGGAGAATCCTGCGCAGCGCGAATCGCGCGCCGCCGGATCAACTCCAGCAGCGCCAGAAACAGCCCGATCATCTCCGTTCGCGTCCGCCCCGTGAGCAGCGCGCGGAACGTCGTCTCGCCCCGCTTCGCCTCGCCCGATTCATCGCTCGCACCCACGCCGCGCCGCAACTGGTCGAGAATGTCCTCCGCGTGCACCTCGATCGGCACATCTTCCTCGGCGCCGATGTGGTGCGCGCCCAGCGCCTCGAAGTTCACCTGCCGCGCGATGCGCTCGAACGCCTCCACCAGGTCAAAGAGCCCCAAGTCCTCCATATCGAGGTCCGCCGCTTGCTCGGCGATGGCCTCGCGCAGCGCATCCCGGTCGTGCGCCAGCGATGCAGTCGGAAACCGTCGCGCCCACTCATCCCGAAGCCGGTCGAGCGCTGTCGCCGCATCGCGCGAGCGCTTGAACTCCAGCAGCTGCTGAACCAGTTCGGCCCGCGGATCTTCCGTCAGCGCCGCGGCCACCGTGTCCGCCCCGCCCTCCGCTCCCCCCTGCTCTCCCTCGCCCGCCGCGTCGCCCGCCCTCCGCGGCGAGAGCATCCGCGACTTGATCTCCATCAGCGTCGCCGCCATCACCAGGAACTCGCCCGCCACGTCGATATCGATGTGCTCCAGCCCCGCCAGATGCGCCAGGTACTGGTCGGCGATCGTCGAAATCGGAATGTCCGTAACGTCCACCTCCGCCCGCCGGATGAGGTACAGCAGCAGGTCGAGGGGCCCCTCGAAGGCGTCAAGCCGGACTCTGTAGTCTTCCGTCAGCATCGGGGCGGCGTGGCTGGACCAATCGGGGCGGAAACGGCCCGCGCCCTGCGCCAAGGGTACACTTTCGGCCAATGACCCGTACAGGCGCCACATCGAGGCCAGTGCAGGTTCCGACGCTCGGTCCGGACGCCGACTCGCACCCTGCGGACCGCCCGGACGCCCCAGCCGCGGAACTCGAGTTCGCTGCCCGCGCCCTCCGCGCCGAGGCCGAAGCCGTGCTCCGCGTCGCGGCCGGGCTCGATGCCTCCTTCGCCCGCGCCGTCGATCTGCTCACCGCCGCCGCGGATCGCGGCGGCTCCGTCGTCGTCACCGGCATGGGCAAATCCGGCCTCATCGGGCAGAAGATCTCCGCCACACTGGCCAGCCTCGGCGCCCCCTCCCACTGGCTCCACCCCGCCGACGCCGTCCACGGCGATCTCGGCCGCCTCCGCGCCGGCGATTGCCTCCTCGCCCTCTCCTATTCCGGCGGCACGGCCGAGGTCGTCGCCCTTGCCTCCATCCTGCGACAGGATGGCGTGCCAATCATTTCCATCACCACCGGCCGCGGCGGCTCCGCGCTCGAGCGCCTCTCGACCGTCAGCCTCGGCATCGGCGTCGTGGAGGAAGCCTGCTCGCTCACGCTCGCGCCCACCAGCTCCACCACCGCCATGCTCGCCCTCGGCGACGCCCTGGCCCTCGCCGTCAGCCGCCGCCGCGCCTTCAGCGCCGATGACTTCCTGAAGCGGCACCCCGGCGGCGCCCTCGGCGACCAGCTGCGCCCCGTCGTCGAGATCCTGCGATTCGTCGCCGGCCGGAATCTGCCGATCGTCTCCGAATCGACGCTCCTGCGCGACGCCCTGCGCAGCGCCGAAGCGCTCGGCCGCCGCCCCGGCGCGATCGTCGTCGTGAACGGCGCCGGCGCGCTCAGCGGCATCTTCACCGATGGCGACCTGCGCCGCCTTGTCGCGCGCGATCCGGCTGACGTTGATTCGAAGCGCCTTGGCGACGTGATGACCCGCTCGCCGCGATCCCTTCCGCACACCGCCGTCGTGCGCGACGCCGTGCAGATGATGCGCGAGCACCGGCAGGACGAGATTCCTGTCGTCGATGACATGGGCCGCCCCGTGGGCGTGCTCGATGTGCAGGACCTGATGGCCATGAAACTGATCGAGGACTAGTCGCGCCGAGGATGGCGCGCTCCGGGGACGAGGCTCTGATGAGCGGCAGACGGATCTGGCTCGCTTTGGCGCTGGTGATCGCCGTCGCCGTCGTGGCGCTCGGCGCCTGGTCCACCTATGTCGCGCTGCAGAAGAGCCCGGCCGAGCGGGCAGGCGCCGCCGGCCCCGGCGGGGTGTCCGCCGTCGATCTCGGCCCGGCGCCGGACGCGTCGCTCCGGCCGATTGTCGGCGCGCCCACCAGCATTCAGGACATCGCCGAGTTCGGCGAGGACATGCGCATCGTCGGCATGGATCGCTCCGATCCATCCCGCATCGCATATGAACTCGTGGGCGAGCAATTCGAGCCGCAGGAGGGCCACCGCTTCCTCGTCAATCGCCCGCAGGCGGCTCTTCATTTCAAGAACGGCCACGTTGTGCACGTGCAGGCTGACTCAATGACATGCCTCAAGCCGCCCGGCGCAGGTGAGCCGCAGTCCGGCCGCTTCGTCGGCAACCTCGTGTGCCGTGTCTTCGATGCGCCCACCGCTGAAGGGCTGTGGCCGGAAGGCCTGAGACCCACGGGTGAAGACGGCCGGACTGCGCCCGATCTCGCCCCGGACATCGTGCCGCTCTTCACACTGGCCACGGATTCGATGTCCTTCGATCTCCTTGTGGGGGAGTTCTCGACGCTCGATCCCGTCAAAGCGTGGGGCGGCGGCCTCGATGTTCGCTTCACCGGCCTGCGCGCCAACATCGATGAGCCGGGCAAGCGCCTCGCTTACCTCCGCACCGAGCGCGATGGTGAGATTCGATTCTCGCCCCGGCGCCGCGATTCTCAAGACAGTTCATCCGGCGCCGCGGGTACTGAGCCGGACGCAGGGCATGGGCCCGCCCCCGTCGCCGCGGAGCAATGGCAGCGCGCCGAGTTCGAGGGCGATGTCTCGCTGTCCTTCGGCGGCCGCGAGATCTGCTCCGATGCGCTCCTGGTCTGGGCCCGCCTCCTGGATGGCCGCCTCCCGGCAGACGCTGTCTCCGATCTGCGATTCAAGCAGACTCAGGATGCCGCCGCGGCGACCTCCAGCCAGGGCGGCGCGCGGCCTGCGCCGGATGAGCCCATCCTGCTGACCTGGTCCGGCCCGCTCGTCGTGAATGCCCTGGAGGAATCGCCGCCCGAACTCGCGGCCGACCATCTCGCGGCGCGCTTCACCTCGCCCCAGGCCGGCGTCGTCCGGGGGCAGGATGACGCCTCCGGCGCTTCGGCCATCGCGGCCGCAATCGATTACGGCCTGACCTCCTCCCGCCTCGTCCTCACCGGCCCGGGCCCTCGCGGCGTCATCCTTACGCTCCCCGACGTCGCCGAGGCCCAGTGCGGACGCTTCGAACTCCTCCTGCGCGAAGGAATCGGCGCGCTCCGCGGCGTCGGCCTCCTCCGCGCCATCGGTCAGGCCGCACAGCCCGGTGGCCCCGACCCCTTCGAGCCGCCGCGCCGCCGCGAAATCGCCTGGCAGGATCACTGTGACCTCCTCTTCGAAACGCGCAACGGCGCCATCGACTTCGATGCGCCGTCGCCGCTGCGCGAGGCCCTCTTCCACGGCCGAGTGGAGGCCCGCGACGCGAAATCACTCGCCGCGGGCGATTTCGTCCGGACCGTCTTCGCGGCCTCACCCGCGGGCGACCCCTCGATCGCGCGCCTCGTCATCGATGGCTCGGCCCACGTTGACCTCGGCCCGGATGGCCGCCTGATGGCCGATCGCATCGACGCCGCGTTCGCCCAGTCCTCCCGCGACGGCCGCGCCGTTCCTCGCACCGCAACGGCGCAGGGCCGCGTTCGCGGCGAGCGGAGCGATGCGAACCTGAGCGCGGAGATGATCGAGGCCGACTTTGAGACGGATGCCTCGGGTGAAACGCGCCTCAGCCGGTTCGCCGCCGACTTCGCCGTGCGCCTCGCCCGGCCCGACGGCCTCGAACTCCTCTCCGACCGCCTGCGCTACGACGCCGAGAAAGGCGAGATCGAACTCGTGGGCGAGCCCGCCGTGGCGCACCGCCAGGGCGGCTCGATCTCCGGCGCCTCCATGCGCTTCGGTGAGCACGATCGCCGCCTCATGGTCTATGGCGCCGGGGTCTTCAACTACTCGCAGCCGCGCGAGGCCGCCTTCGGCTACGAGCGCGTCCAGATCGAGTGGCGCAACTCGATGACCTACGACGACGCCGCCGGCCGCGCCGAGTTCGTCGGCGCCTGTGTCGCCACCGCCGAGCCGGACGATGTCGCGCGCGACGAGGCCCGCGGCCACCGCATCGTCCTCGATCTCTCGCCCAACGCCGCCGCCGAGGCCGACGCCGGCCGCAGCGCCGCGCAGGCGATTCTCCAACGCGCCACCATCTTCGGCGCCGTGACCGAGTTCGAAGGCGGCGAGCCCGCGACCGCCGAATCGCGCCGGTATGAGCCTGATCCTGCCTCCGAGAGCGGCCTGCGGCTCATCCGCATGCTGCATCTCGCCGGCGCCACCATCGTCGCCGACGCCGCGGCCGATACGCTCACCGTTCCCGGCGCCGGAAGGCTCCTCATCGAGGATCGCGTGACCGACGAAGACGAGCCCGCGCCGGACGATGAGCCTGCCTCCCTCCGCGGGACGACACTCTTCGAGTGGGATGGCTCGATGACCATCGACCGCGCCGAAGGCCACGCGATGATGGCCCAGCGCGTCCGCCTGCGCCAGCGCCCGCCTCAGAGCGAATCCGTCACCGAACTGGAGTGCGAGCGCCTTGACGCCTGGCTCGCGGGAAGCGACGCCATGGCCGAGCGGCGGACGCTCGAGCGCGTCGAAGCCGCGGGCGCCGTCTACGCTGCGCAGCGCGGCCGCCGCCTTATCGCCGACCTCCTGCGCTATGACGCCGCGAGCGGCGTCGCCGAAGCGCTCGCCGCGCCCGGCAACCTCGTCACCATGTTCGACGCCGGCCAATCCAGCCCGCTCACAGGCGCCTTGCTCCGCTGGGACCTCACCCGCGACCGCGTCGAATGGCTCGAAGCCGGTGAGACCACCGCGCCCAGGTGACAACACCTCGTGCGGCCCGTTCCCAGCCCGCGCGCGACCTACCATTGCCCCGCTGCGGCCCGAGGCCGCGCCAGCGGAGGGCCAAGCGCATGCGGACACTGGTCGCCATCCCCGTCTACAACGAGCAGAGCCACGTCAATCGCGTCCTGGCGCGCGTGCGCGAGTTCGCCGAGCACATCCTCGTCATCGACGATGGCTCCACCGACGACACGCCCTGCATGCTCCCGCGCCACCCCGTGGAGGTCATCCGCCACGCCGAGAACCGCGGCTACGGCCGCTCCATGCAGGACGCCTTCCGCTGGGCCGTTGTGGACGGCTTCGACTGGGTCATCACCATGGACTGCGACGAGCAGCATGAGCCCGCCTCCATCCCGCGCTTCGTGAACGCCGCCGCGGCCGACACGCACGACGTCATCAGCGGCTCCCGGTACCTCGTCGAGTGCCCTGAGAACGATCGTCCGCCCGAGGACCGCCGAACCATCAACCGCACCATCACGGAAGAGATCAACGCCCGCCTGGGCCTCTCCATCACCGATGCGTTCTGCGGCTTCAAGGCCTACCGCGTCGAGTCGCTGAAGCGCCTCACCCTCACCGAGGATGGCTATTCCTTCCCGATGCAGTTCTGGGTGCAGGCCGCGGCCGCCGGCCTCCGCATCCGCGAAATCCCCGTCAAACTCATCTACAACGATCCGAGCCGCTCCTTCGGCGGCCCCCTCGATATCCCCCGCACGCGCCTCGATCACTACCGCCGCGTCCTGCACTGTGAGATCAAGCGATGCGCCGACAGGTTGCCCTCTGCCGCGCTCGAAGGCGCGTGTGCGCCGTGCGGCGGCTGATCGCCTGAGCCCGAACTCGTTGCGGCATGATGCGCCAGCCGGAACATCCTCCCTTGCTCCTTGAGCCCGCGCCCGGCGAATGGGCCTCGCTGCTGGAGAAGTCCTGGCGCGGTCGGAACTTCGCGCGTGCATCCGCGTTCCGCAGGCAGATCGGCCTCGCCGACGATGCGCCCATCGTCATGACCGGCCACCAGCTCTCCTGGTGGCACCCGGGCGTGCTCGCCAAGTTCATCGCCGCCGATTCCTTCGCGCGCAGGGCCGGCGCTGGGCCCGCATGGATCTGGGTGGATCAGGATGAGCACGAGTTCGCCACGATCGAGGCGCCGACCAAATCCTCGGACGGCGCACTCGCAGCCGAGCGCGTTCCTCTCGCGCCCGTCGGCGCCGTCGGCGAAGGCTGGCCCGTCCGCTCGTGCCCGTCCTTCACGCCGCGTGCGCCCTCCACCCGCAATCCCCCCGCTCTTGCCTCAGTGGATGCCGGCCTCACACGCCTGCGCGCCGCGCTCTCCCACCTCCCCGCATCCGGCTCGGCCGCGGAGCAGATCGCCCGCGCGCTCACCGACCTGATGTCGCCCCACGTTCCCCCCGCGCCCGCTGTGTTCGGAACTTCCCTCGCGCTCACGGATCTTTTCCAGGACCTCGCGTCGCGCATGGCCGCCGACCCCGCCGCCGCCATCGGCGCCTACAACCGCGCCGCCGCCGCGAACCCCGCCGCCGGCGTCGCCCTGCTCGATATCGGCGCATCCCGCGGCCCCGAACTGCCCCTCTGGCGCATCCGCCCCCGCCAACCGCGCGCGCGCATCTTCGCGCAGGACCTCGCATCGATCCCCGCCCACGAACTTGCCCCACGCGCCCTTTTCATGACCGCCCTCCTCCGCCTCGCCGGGTGCGATCTCTTCATCCACGGCGTCGGTGGCGGCGAATACGACAAAGTCACCGAGGCGTGGATCCGTGATTGGCTCGGCGAAACACTCGCGCCCCGCGCCATCGTCAGCGCAACGCTCCGCCTCCCCCTCGGCGCCCCGCACAGCAACGATTCAGACGCCGCGACCGCAATCTGGCGCGCCCACTCCGCCCGCCACAACCCCGCTCTGCTCAATGACCCCGCCGCGGCAAGCGCCAAACATCGCCGACTCAGCGAAATCGAGGCCGCCCGTCAGGCCGGCGCCGACCCAGCCCCCATCTTCCGCACCATGCACGAAGAACTCCGGCAGTACCGCTCAGCGCGCGATGCACGCCTCGCCGAACTCGATCACGCCGTCGAACGCGCCCGCGCCCGCGAATCGGAAGCCGAACTCGCCGCCGCCCGCGACTGGTTCTTCGCCTTGTGCGATCCCTCAGCGCTCGCGCAGCTGCGCGAACTCATCGATCGCGCGCTCGCGCCATCTCCTCAACCCGCCGCGCTCAAAGCCACAGCGCCAGCCCGGCCATGATCACCGCCGCCCCCGCGCTCGCGGTGCACACCAGCACCGCCACCACGCACACCCTCCGGCACGATTCCAGCAACTCCACCTCGCGCTGATCACGGTGCGCCAGCGACCGCTCGATCGCCTCCAGCGCCAGCCCGATCCGCGCGCTCGCCCCCGCTGCGTCCACCAGCGCATCACGCGCATCCCCGATCGCCGACTTCAGTTCACCCTGCCCCGCCGCCGTCCGGTCCAGCCGACCGGCAATCCCCGCCAGCAGCGTCCCCTGCTGCTCCGCGGATTCCGCCAGCCGCCCCAGCAGCGCCTGCGTCCTGCGCCCCGTGTCCCGAATTTCGATCGCCGCATCCGAAATCTCCGGCAGCCGCTCCGCCGCGGCGACCACGAGCGGATCGAACTCCGCCGGTTCAGAGCGCGGAACCGAGATTTCTTCCACCAGAGTGCGTTCTGAGTCCATCGGCGGCGCGCCCTCCAGCCTCTTCGGCTCGGCATGGATCGCATGCGGGGCGCTCGCCCCCCAGAGTGACGTTGCCCGACTCAGAAAACGCGACAATCGGCTCAGCGTGGCCATGAAATGCGCTCCCGCGACGCGGTTCGTCTCGCTTCTTCGAAGCGGCTCGCGTTCGCGGAGTATTCTTCGGTCATGCGATCGCTCTTTGCCGCAATCGCGCTGCTCTTCTCGCTCGCCGCCGCATCCTGCGGGTCGGAAAGAGCCCCGGCCCGCGCGCCATCCGCCGAGGCGCAGCAAAACGCGTCAGAGCCCCGAATTGTCGCCCTCAGCCCCGCAATTGGTGTGATTCTCCGCGATCTGGGCTTCGAGCATCGAATCGTCGCCCGGCACGGCTTCGACGAGGTCCTCGATCCCGCCCTCCCCATCGCCGGCGATCAGGCCGGAATCGACTACGAAGTCCTCGCCCGCGCCCGCCCCACGCACGTTTTTCTTGAATGGGGCAGCCGCGACCTGCCGGAGCGCCTGACCACCCTCGCCGCCGACCGCGGCTGGGCCCTCCGCTCCTTCCCTCTCCTCTCCTTGGAAGACATCCGCGCCGCCGCCGTTGAACTTTCCCGCCTCCCCGGTGGTGAATCCACGCCGGATCGCGCCGCGGCGCTCCTTGCCGCGATGGATCGCGCCTGGTCGCCCCGCTCCGGCCTCGGGGAACGGGCCGGCCGGACCCTGATCCTCTACTGGACGAATCCCCCCGGCGCCGCGGGCCCCGGTTCGTACCACCACCAGATCCTGGAGCGCCTCGGCGTCCCCCCGGCGCTCGAAACCGGTCCCCCTTACGCCTCGCTGGACGCCGAATCCCTCCGCCGGCTCGATCCGGACACGATCCTGCTCCTGAGCCCGGGCGCGAATCCAGACAAGTTGACCGAACTCCTCGGCCCCGTGGCAGACTGGCGAATCCGGGCGGTTGAGGCAGGCCGGGTCGGCTTGGTGAGCCATCCACTCAGCCAGACGGCCTGCACGGCCATGGTCGAGGTGGCAGATGAGATGGTGAAGGCCTTGGATGCCGCCGCGGCCGGTCGAAGTCTTCCCGCAAGGTGAGGGAAGCCCGCCGCCGGTCCTTGCGGCTCGCCCCACATGGCCGAAATCGACCACGAATGTGGTGGATTCCCGCTTGCATTGCGAAGGCGGCGTTGGTACTCCTAGCCATAGGAAGGGTTCTACCACTCTCGCGGGAGGAACACGTCACTTCTCTCAACTCGGGGCTTTGGTTCGAGGCGTCGTTTTTGCGTGCGCCCGTCCGAAGAG
Organism: uncultured Phycisphaeraceae bacterium; assembly: GCA_964529265.1. Taxonomy (GTDB): domain Bacteria; phylum Planctomycetota; class Phycisphaerae; order Phycisphaerales; family UBA1924; genus CAZGVW01. Next base: position 10,774 of record CAZGVW010000141.1, on the reverse strand, counting down.
GAGTTGAGCGTCCCCCGCACATCTGGGCTTTGGCTTTAACCCGTTGCGGTTCTCGCGGCGGTGTCGTGGGTTTGACAGTCTGCTTTGTTCGTGTCCATCCATCAGGAGGAAGAAGAACATGTCCAAGCTCGCACTGATCAGCGCGGCAGGCCTCGCGCTGGTTGCGTCTTCGACGGCTTCGGCCAACGTGCTGAAGACGTACACCGGCCAGGGCGGCGTGATTCCGCCGTCCGGCTCCGGCGGCGCCGGCACGGCTCCGCTCCGTTCTGAGATCTTCGTCAACGAGAACGCTCCTGTGAAGGACGTCATCGTCAGCCTCAACAACATCTCCCACACGTGGGTTGGCGACCTGACCGTGACGCTCACTCACAAGGACTCCGGCCGTCAGTCCATCCTGATCAACCGCCCGGGCTTCCCGGCCGGCGCCGCGGGTGACAGCAGCGACCTCGGCGGCACCTATGTGTTCGATGATATGTCGACGGGCGACCTGCCCGCCGTTGCGGCCGCTCTGCCCGCCACGGGCATCATCCCCGGCGGCGACTACGCCCCCGCGACCCCGCTGGCCGTCTTCGCCGGCGACAACAAGTTCGGCACCTGGTCTCTCGAGATCCAGGACGCCGCCGGTGGCGACGTGGGCAACCTGGGTTCTTGGACCCTCGGCCTGTTCAACGTCCCGACCCCGGGCGCGGTGGCCCTCTTCGGGCTCGCCGGCCTCGCGGCTGGGCGTCGTCGTCGCTGATTCGTCTCCTGACGAATCCAGTTTCGTGATTTTCCTGCCAGCCTCCCCTCCCCGGGAGGCTGGCTCTTTTTTTGGACCGAAACCGCCGGTGAGGCCTCCGGGGCGGGTGGCGCCCGGCATGCTCGGCAATCAGCCCGCCCCTCCGACGTTCTGCCGATAGATGTGGGCCATGGATTCCCCCACGCACGAGGGGCAGGGCCCCGAACTCGACGCCGTCCTCGCGCGGGCGAGGGGTGGCGACGAGGAGGCGTGGCGGACGCTTGTCCGGATGTACTGGCGGCGCGTTTTCGCACTCGCCCGCTCCCGCTGCGGGCGCGACGACGCGGCCGAGGAGGTGACGCAGTCCGTGTTCGTGACCGTCGCGGCCAAACTGGGGACCGAGGGCTACGCCGAGCGAGGCCGGTTCGAGGCGTGGCTGTTCCGCGTCGCGATGAACCGCGTGCGCGACGAAATCCGCCGGGCCAAGCGCTGGGCCGCGAACTCCGGCGCCCTTCCGGATGAGGAGGCGCCCGCCGCGCCTGTCTTGGAGCGGGAAGCCGGCTCGTTCGATGCGTTGCGCGACGCGCTGTCGCGCCTGGCGGATGCCGACAGGGAAGTGATCGAACTGCGCCACCACGCCGGCCTGAGTTTCCGCCAGATGGCGGACCTGTTGAACGAGCCCGTGGGCACGCTGCTGGCCCGGCACCATCGGGCGCTGCGCAAACTGCGTGATCTGCTGGATCCGCCCGCGGAGAAGACGATTCGAGGCTCGAACGAGCATGACTGACGAACTGAAATTCCACGGCGATCCGGGCGGGGACGAAGCCCTGAAGGGCCTCGAAGCCGCGCTCGATGATCTCGCATCCCGCGAGCGGGCCAACGCGCCCGCTTCGCTCGAGGCGCGCATCATCCTGGCGTCATCGGGCTCGCTCAGGGCCTCCGCCACCGCTGCGGGCGCGCCGGGTCCGATCCGCGTTCGGCGCCTGGCGCGGTGGGCCGCCGCCGCGGCGGTTGCGCTCGTGGCCGGCGGCGCGCTCTGGATGAGTTGGCCGGGCGCCCCTCAGCCGGCGGCCCTGAACGGCGAGGTTGCGGCCGATCTCGACCGCTGGCTCGAGGTCTCTGAGGAGTGGCCGTCAACCAGTGTGCAGACGGTCGATGAAATCGAAGAGGCGTTCGCGGCGTTAGACCGCTCGTACGAAGACCTCTGGCCGTCGTTCGAGTCGGAGGCGTCGATTTTCGAGGAGTCAATGTGATGAAGCGCGGAAGTGTCATCATGCTGGTGGCGTGCGGGCTGATCGTGGCCGCGGGCGGCCTGAGCGCCGTCGCGGCTGTTCGCCCCGTGGCCGGCGCGAAGGACGGCGCAACGGAAGACCGAATGCGCGCCCGCATCGAGCAGGCGCTGACGAAGAATCGGGAGCAGGAAGCCCGCCTCGAAGAGGCGCTGGCGATGCTGAATCGCGGCGAGCCCGCGGAGCAAATCGCCGCCCACATGCGCGAAGGGCTGGCCGACGGGCCGGGGCCGGAGGGCCGCCCCTCGCGCGGTCCGGGCGGTGATGGGCCCGGCGCAGGCCGCTTCGGCGCCGGCCGGTTCGAACTCACGGATGAGCGCGCCGAGCGCCTCCTGAGCCTGCTGGAGGAGGTCAATCCCCGCCTGCACGAGCGGGTGCAGCGCATCTGGGAGACCGATCGCGAGAAGGGCCGGCAGGCGCTGCTTCGCGCTGCGCCGCGCCTGATCCCGCTCATCGAACTCCGCGAGCGCGATCCCGAAGCCTTCGAGATGAAGATGGAGGAACTCCGCAACGGCAGGCAGATCTTCGACCTGCTGCGCGAGGTTCGCGACGCGAAGCCCGACGAGTTGACCCAGGCGCGGCTTGATCAGATCCGCGCCGAACTCGTCGGGCTCGTGGGCCACCAGTTCGACCTGCGCGCCCGGCATGGCCTGCAGGAGGCGGAGCGCCTCTCGCGCCGTCTGGAGCGATTCCAGGCCGAACTCGAGGAGCGGGCCACCAACCGCGACGGGCACGTGCAGCAGCGGGCCGATGAGCTGCTCCGCCGGGCGCTGGAGGGCGGCATACTCGGTGGAGATGAGGAGGGCTTCGGGCCCGGCCCGGAGGGTGAGGACGGCAGGATGATGCGCAAGTCTCATGACGCTGCGCCCGGCCATGGGGAAATGCGCCGTCGCGGTCCGCGCCCCGAGTAGCGCGCAAAACGGATCAGAACCAACCTCGGGCCGGCTTCCGCGACGCGGCGGGGCCGGCCCTTTCTCTTGCGCCGATGCCGGCGCGGACAACCCGCGCCACGCGGCTATCCTGACCGGCCATGACCGCGCCGCGATCGCACGCACGCGCCGAACCAACCGCTCCAGGCGCGTGGCGCCGCTTCCGTCGATCGACGGCGGGAATGACCGGGCTCGTCACGCTCGCCGTGATTGCGATCGCCTGCTTCGCCACCGCGCCGTGGACACTTGGCTGGCTCGGAGAGACGGGTGAGGCGGCGCCGTACAAGCGGCAGAACCTCTCCGCGCAGCGCCTTCCCCCCTTCTGGGCGCCGCACGGCGAGAGCGATGCGGAGCGCGTGCGCGAGGCATCTTTCGAGATTATGAAGCGCCGGCTCGAGGCCGATGGTGTCGAGCGTGAGCCGACGGAAGACGAGGTCCTGCGCGCCCGGCCCAGGCCTGCGCTCGGGACCGATCACCTCGGCCGCGACCTCCTGACACGGTGCCTCGCGGGCGGCACGGTCTCGATCGGCATCGGCCTCGCCGCGGCGGCGATCAGCGTGGTCATCGGCACGCTGTACGGCGCGCTGGCGGGGGCATCCGGCGGAAGAATCGACGCGGCGATGATGCGGATCGTGGACATTCTGTTCGGTCTGCCGTACATCCTGCTCGTCGTGCTGCTCGCGGTGGCGGCGGACGCCGTGATCGAGCGCTGGGTGGCCCGCGGCGGAAGGCTGGGCGAGGGAGGGCTCGCGGCGCTGAACGTGCTCACGCTGCTCGTCGCGATCGGTGGAGTCAGCTGGCTCACGATGGCGCGGGTGATCCGGGGGCAGACGATGAGCCTGTGCGCGCGGCCCTTCATGGAGGCGGCCCGCGCCATCGGCGCTTCGCCGGCGCGGCAGTTCAGAAAGCACCTGCTGCCGAACCTCGCGGGGACGATCATCGTCTACGCCACGCTGACCGCGCCGCAGGCGATGCTCCAGGAATCGTTCCTGAGTTTCCTGGGCATCGGCGTGCGTCCACCGCTGCCCAGTTGGGGCGGGCTGGTGGCGGAGGGACTTGCCGAGTTGAATCTCGTCAAGCCGCGGTGGTGGCTGCTGCTGTTTCCCTCCCTGCTGCTCGGCGTGACGCTGCTGGCGCTGAACTTCGTGGGAGAAGGGTTGCGCGAGGCGATTGATCCCGGGGGGGGCGCAGGACGCGCATGAGCCACGGTCTTGGCACATCGGGCGAGACTGAGCCGGCGGCGCCGTTGCTGAGCGTGCGGGACCTCTCGGTCTCCGTAGCCCGCGCCGACCGAAACCGCGAGCGCGTGCTGGACGGCGTGTCGCTCGAGATCCGCCGCGGCGAGGCGATGGCCGTGGTCGGCGAATCCGGCAGCGGCAAGACGATGACCGCGCTTACCGTGATGCGGCTTCTGCCCCGCGGGGCGCGCATCGACGGCGGCGCGATCATGTTCAGACCTCCCGACGAGGGCGAGATGGACCTCGCCGCGGCTGAGGAGCGCGACGTGCGCCGCCTCCGCGGGCGGCGGATCGCGATGATCTTCCAGGAGCCGATGACGTCGCTCAATCCGGCGCTCACGATCGGCGAGCAGATCATCGAGGCCATCCGGGCCCACGAGCGCATGCCCCAGGCGGAGGCGAAGCGGAGAGCGGCCGCGGCGCTCGACGAAATGGACGTGCCGGATGCGGCGCGGCGATTGAGCGACCACCCGCACCAGTTCTCGGGCGGCATGCGCCAGCGGGTGCTGGTGGCGATGGCGCTGGCGTCGAATCCATCGCTCCTGCTTGCGGATGAGCCGACCACGGCGCTCGACGCTTCGCTGCGCATTCGCACGCTCGAAATGCTCCGCGACCTTCAGCGCCGCCGCGGCATGGCGACGGCGCTCATCACGCACGATCTCGGGCTCGTGGCGCGCTTCGCCGATTCCGCGTGCGTGATGTGGGGCGGCCGGGTTCTGGAGCGCGGCCCCGCGGCCCAGATGCTCGAATCGCCGTTGCACCCTTACACACATGCCCTGCTCGCCTGCGCACCGACCGGCGACGCGCGGCGTCGCCTTCCGACGGTTGCGGAGGTCATCGCCGAGAACGAGCGGGCGGCGAGCGACGGCCTCCGCCCGTGGTGGCCGCGGGGCATGCCGCCGAACGGCGTCGCGGCGCTCGATGGCCGCGAGTGGGTGATGGTCGAGGCGGCGCCGGGCCGCCATGTCGCCGCATGGCGAACAGAGTCGGCGGTCGCCGCTGCGCACGCTACGCTGGCGCCATGCGGGCGCTGATCATCGCCGACCAGTCTTTCGCGGCCAGAGAGCGCCTCATGCTCAGCCGGCTCGAGGTGGGCCTGGCTGATGAGGGCGTGCGCGTGGTCCGCGCCCAGCCGAGCGATTCGCCGCCGCCCCCGGAAGGGTTCAGCGATCGCCTGCTCTATGAGCCGCAGGGCGCACTGACGAGCCTGCTCGGATTCCTCCCTGCGGGGGAATGGTTCGCGCGCATCGATGCGCGATCGGAAGCCCGCCGGCTGCTCGAGCGCGTCGCCGCGCTCGCCCTGCCCGGCCGCGAAGGGCCCATCGACATCGTTCACGCCTGGGGCGAGGGGTGCTGGCCGCTGGCGGTCGAACTCTCACGGCTGTGCGGCGCCGGCCTCGCGCTCGAGGTGTGGTCAGCCCACTTGGCCCAATCGCTGCACGTGGTCGAGCAGCATCTGAAAGAAGGACGCGAGTCCGCCGACCTCGTCTGGCTCGCCCCAACCGCCTCGATCCGCGGCGCTGTGATGCGCAGCCGCGCCGAGGCGCCATGCCGCCTCGCCTCGTGGGGCGTGCACGTGAGCGGCGAGCCTTCCGCATGGCGCAAGGCCGATGCGCCCGCCTCGTTCGTCGTCATCTCCTCCGGACGCGAGCCGGATTCCGACATCGCCGCGATCACCGGCCTCGCCGCCGCCGTGCGGGCCGAGCCCAACGTGCTCGTCTTTCTCGATTCCGCCGGCGTGAAGTCCCACCACCGCGTCTGGGCCGCCGCGAAGTCGAGCGGCCTGCTCGACCGCATGTCCGTCATCCCCGACATCGAAGGCCGGCGCGAACTGGTCCTCATGGCCGATGTGCTCATCCAGCCCGAGGGCGGCATGGGCGAGCGCTCCATCGTGCTCGATTCCATGGCCGCGGGCATGACCGTCATCGCCCGCCGCGACCCCTACGCCGACGCCCTCGTCGAGGACCGCACCGCCATCATCGTGGACGACCGCACAGCCGCCGGCTGGGAAAAGGCCGTCCACCGCGTCCTGGCCGATCCCCCGGCCGCGAAACGCATCGGCGCCGCGGCCAGGGACTTCCTGCGGCGGGAACGCACCGTCAGCGCCCACGTTGCTCAGATCATCGCGGCGTACGAGTCCATCCGCGAGCGCGAGCCCCTCCCCTTCGACGCCGCTCCCGACGTCCGATAGTCCCTGACATGTCCCGCACGCCCGCACACCCGTTATTGACCCTGTTGCGTTCGGGTTCGATAATCGAGTTGCATCTTTCTCCCCTCCACCCCGCTGGGGCCAACGCCCGAGCGGGGTTTTCGTTTCCCGGGGAGTTCTAGGACGGGGTGAACGGCGGTCGATGCGGGAATTGCTGTCTTTTCCGCGCGATAAGTCTTGATCCCGGCGTCACTTCGAGCATTCTGATCAAGTCGGCCGCTTTCCGCGCGCCGCCGGTTCGCCATTGCACCTGCCAGGGAGAACAAGAGAGATGACAGCCACCATTCTCGCCGCGGCAATGCTCGCCGCCACGCTCGGCTCGGAGCGGATCGACCTCCGCTACGGGCGCGACGCCGATCTCATCACCCCCGCCCCTTATCCCCCGGGCCGCGTTGACGATGTGCGCCGCCCGCAGAACGGCCGCCTCTGGGTGAGCCGCCATCCGATCGGCTCGCGCAGGCCCATCGCGGAGCAGATCGGCGGCGAGCCGGGCCCGGCCTCGTACGGCGCGCCGTGGGCCTCCGTGAACGACCTGATCTACGTCGATGTGAACCACGTGCCGATCGCCATCAGCCCGTGGACGCGCTTCCCGGAAGAGGGCTTCCAGCAGTTCGAGCGCGCCCGCAACCAGTGGCTGAAGGAGCAGGGCTACGTGCTCGGCGTGCGGACGCACGTGAACTCGCGCTACCTCCACGCGCCGTCGCGCATGTACGCCGGCGATATCCAGCCTCGCGCGACCATCCGCCTCGAGGATGAGCCGATGCGCCGCAAGAGCAAGCTCCGCGTGCTCGGCCCCGAGGTGAACGAGGCGACCGTGCTCGCGCACGCGCCCGTTACTCGGCCGTACAGCGGGCCGATCGTGGTGCTGCCGAAGCAGACGCCTTCGACGACCACCGCCGCCGCGGAATAAGCCAATCCCGGGTTCGAGGAGAGAGAGAACCCGCAACGCCCCTTGCGCCAAACGCGAGGGGCGTTTTTCATTGGCCTTCGTAGTGACAGCGGCTGGTGCAGGTCTCGTGCACGATGATTTCCGCCAGGAGCGGCAGGGCCGGGGCGAGGTGGTCCCATATCCACGCCGCAAGAACCTCGCTGGTGGGGTTCTCCAGGCCGGCAATTTCGTTGAGAAGACGGTGATCCAGGCGCGCGCGGAGGGGCTCGATCGCCTCTTTGATAACGCCGTAGTCCACGAGATAGCCGCGGTCAGGGGGGGCGTCGCCCGCCACGACCACGTCCACGCGGAATGAGTGTCCGTGGAGGCGCCGGCATTTGTGCCCATCCGGAAAAGTGGGCAGAAAATGGGCGGCCTCGAAGCCGAAACTCTTCACGAGACGTACGCGCATCGCCGAGGATTCTACAGGCGACGCCCGATAGACTTTTTCCCCCGTGTTCGAGGCTCGCCCGGGGGCGGCCTGCGGGGGTTCCGGGGTTCCCGGGGTTCCCGGGGTTCCCGGGGTCCGGTTCCGGGGGGGCCGAGGCGGGTCGAGGTACACTGCATGATCGCCAACACGCTCGCCATCACGGCGGATCACGGCGGCAGATGGCTGCGCCTCCGCGGCGATCTGAACTTCGCCACGGTGGATGAAGCGCGGGTTGATCTCGCGCGGCAGATGGATGAAGCGCAGGGCGCCGTCGTGCTCGATATGCGCGAGGTGGGCCTGCTGGCGTCGATGGGCATCGAGATGCTGCTCACGCTGACGCGCTCCGGTTCGGTGCGGCGGTGCGTGTTGCTCGTGAATCCCGGCGTGGAGGATGTGCTGCGGATCGCCGGCGTGATGCGGCACTTCACGGTGGTGCGGAGCGCGGAGGAAGCGCGGCGGCTGGCGGGGCTTTCGAGCCTGGCGTGAATCCGCGGCGGGCGCGATGCGCCTCACACGCCGCGGGTCTGCGGCGACCAGATGAACTTGTGCAGCTGGGTCTGGAGGATCACGGGGAGGCCATCCTCGAGAATCCATTCGGCCAGGGCGCGCATGGGCAGGCCGGGGCGGCCGGCGATCTCGAGGCCCTGCGGCTGCTCGAACACCGCCGACATGAGCACGGCCTTCACGCGCGCGGGGAGGTTGTGGCGGCGGATGATCTCGCGCGACCATTCGTAGTCCGCGCGGTCGCAGATCACGAACTTCACTTCGTCGCGCTCGTTCAGGCGCTCGATGTTCGCCCAGTCCATGCGCTCCATCTCGCCGGAGCCGGGCGTCTTGATATCCATGATGCGGATGACGCGCGGGTCGCACGCGGAGATATCGCGCGCGCCGCTGGTCTCGATGAGCACGGTCTTCCCGAGGTCGCACAGACGAGTCATGAGGTCATGCACGCGCTTCTGGAGCAGCGGCTCGCCGCCGGTGATCTCGACAAGGTCGCAGGGGTGCGAAACGGCCTCTTCAACCAGGTCGTCGATCGTGCGTGAGCCGCCCTCGTGGAAGGCGTATTCCGTATCGCAGTACGCGCAGCGCAGGTGGCACCCGGCCAGGCGGATGAAGACGCACGGGCGGCCCATCCACGTGGATTCCCCCTGGATCGAGAAGAAGACCTCGTTGATGCGAAGCGTCTCGGGCACGGCGGGGACTATACGCCGTGCGCCCTCGCGCCGGCCCCGCGTTTCGCCCCCCTACTGCTCGCCGCGGAGGCGATCGACGAACGCCTGCGCACTCGTGTTGCCCATCTTCGCAGCCCGCGAGGCGTACACCTCCGCCACATCGCGATCGCCGGCCCGCTCGCTCCACGCCGCCGCGGCCAGCAGGAACTCCGCGGCGTTGGGTCCGTTTTCACGGACCGCCGCGTCCGCCGCGTCGGCGTACAACGTCGAGGCCTTCGCGGGCTCTCTGAGCATGCCGTGGCACAGCGCCATCTCCTCCAGCAGGGCGGGGTCGGTGAGGCGGGCGCGCTCGTCGAGCGCGGAGAGCATGAGAAGAGCCTCCTCCGGCTTGTTGTCGCGGCGCAGGATCTTGGCCTCGACGATGCGCCAGGTGAGCGACGAGGGATCGGCCTCGCGCGCCTTGCGCACGTAGTTCATCGCGACGGAGAGGTTGTTCTCATCGAGCGCGAGGACGGCAAGCGAGCCCCACGCGAGCGCGAGGTTGGGGTCGAGCGTCGCCGCGCGGAAGAAGCTGGCGCGGGCCTCGTCCTTCTTCTCCAGTTTCCGCTGCACCTGCCCCAGGTAGAGCGGATGCTTGGGATTGGTCGGCGCAAGTTGCTGAGCCCGCCAGAAATGCTCCTCGGCCCGCACGGTCATGCCCGCCATGCTGGCGACGGCGCCCGCGGCGAAGCGCAGTTCGGCGTTGTCATCCGCGATGAAGATCGCGTGCTCGTACTGCGTGTGCGCCTCCTTCGGCTTGCCCTGGGCCAGGAGCGCCTCGGCCAGAAGCGTGCGGAGATCCACGTCCCGCGGCGCCCGCTCGACGGCGGGCAGGAGCATGGCCTCCGCGCGGCCAGGCTGGGCCTGCCGAAGGGCCTGCCTCGCGGCGTCCGCCACCGCGGTGACCTCGGAGGTCGAGAGCGGCGACGCCCCCTCGGGCGTGGCCTGCCGCCCGCCGCGAAAGGCGAAGAGCAGCGCCCCAAGGAGCACGACCACCACCGCGGCTGGGATGAGCAGCGGCGCGAGGCGGCGCACGGGCGGGCGATCGGGGAATGTCGAAGGTGTGGTCTGGGTCATCGGTGGTCTGGTTATCGACCCGATACACTGGCCTCTGCATGTCGAGCAGCAGCCGAATGGAGCAGGAACACACACGAAACGCTGGGGCGAACACCCGGGAGAGCGGCGTCACTGCGCCTCCTGGTCAGGCGCCCGCCGGGGACGGGGGTTCCGGGGGCGAACTGGCGACACGGTACAGTCCGGAGGAGCACGAGTGTCGGATCCGCGAGAAGTGGACACGCGCAACGGCGTTTCACGCTGACCCGGATCGGGTGGATCCGGGCGCGAAGCCGAATCACCGGCCCGGCGCGAAGCGGCCGCCCTATTCGATGGTGATTCCGCCGCCGAACGTCACGGGCGCGCTGCACCTCGGCCACGCGCTGAACAACACGCTTCAGGATGTGCTGACGCGGGCCCATCGCATGATGGGTTTCGAGGCGCTGTGGATGCCGGGCGCCGACCACGCGGGCATCGCCACGCAGACGGTGGTGGAGAAGCGGATTCTGGCCGAGGGCGGCAAGCCGCGGATCCAGTGGGAGCGCGAGGCCTTCGTCGCCAAGGTGCAGGAGTGGAAGGACGAGTACGAGAAGCGTATCCGCGAGCAGTTGGAGGCGATGGGCTGCTCGTGCGACTGGGACCGCTGGCGCTTCACGATGGATGAGGTGTGCGCGCGGGCGGTGCGCGAGGCGTTCTTCCAGTTGTTCAAGGCGGGGCTGATTTACCGCGGCAAACGCCTCGTGAACTGGGATCCGGCCACGCAGACGGC
>CAZGVW010000140.1:0-4651 GCA_964529265.1 uncultured Phycisphaeraceae bacterium | reverse complement strand
GCATCTTCGGCGGCGATGATGGCGTGCACATCCTCGACTTTCTCGCGAGACTTCGTGTCCCGTCAATCGCCACGCTGCACACCGTTCTCCAGTCGCCGTCTCGTCTGCAACGCGCCATCGTGGAAGAAATGGCGCAGCGCTCCGGGCGGCTGGTCGTCATGAGCAAGATCGGCGCCCGCTTGCTCACGGAGTCGTACGACGTGCCCGCTGAAAAGGTGGTGATGATCCCCCATGGCATTCCCGACCTGCCCCGCGACGATACCGACCAGCACAAGGAGCAGGTTGGGGCCGCCGGCCGGCGGCTCTTGCTGACCTTCGGTCTGCTCGCTCCGAACAAAGGCATCGAGACAGTCATTCGGGCCCTGCCGCGGCTGGTGAAGCGGTTCCCCGACCTGCTGTACTTCGTGGTTGGGGCCACGCATCCGGAGGTCAAGCGGCATCACGGCGAGGAGTACCGGCACACCTTGGAGCGCGAAGCGCACGCGCTTGGCGTGGCTGACCATGTGGTCTTTCGAAACCAGTTCATTGCCTTGGAACAGCTGTGTAGATACCTGCAGGCGGCTGACATCTATATCACCTCATACAGAAACGAAGCTCAAAGCACGAGCGGCGCGTTGGCGTATGCGATGGGCGCCGGGGCCGCAGTCGTTTCCACGCCGTACTGGCATGCCCAGGAGTTGCTCGCGGAAGGACGCGGGCGTCTGTTCCCCATGGGAGATGTCAACGCTCTTGGCGACACGATCGAATCGCTTTTCTCCAACGAGCCTGAGTTGCACGCCATGCGCGCCGCAGCCTACGAGTTCACTCGCCCGATGATCTGGGCACGGGTGGGCGAAGCGTATGCGACGTTGGCAGAGCAGGAACTGCGCGCGACCGCCCGGAGGGAGGCGGCAAGGCCCGACTCCGTCCCGGAGCGCGCCTCCAGCCTTCCCGATCTCTGTCTCGATCACCTCCGGCGCCTGACCGACGATACCGGCATTATCCAGCACGCGACCTTCTCCGTCCCAGCCCGCCGCACCGGCTACTGCGTCGATGACAACGCCAGGGCACTTCTGGTCGCGCTGCTCGCCCATCGCGTCACCGGCTCTCCGGACGCTCGGCGGCTCATCACTGTTTACCTCAGCTTTCTGCACTACTGCCAGCGCGAGGACGGACGCTTTCACAACTTCGTCGATTACAACCGCGTGGTCGAGACCGGCATTGGATCACAGGACTGCATCGGCCGCGCCCTGTGGGCGCTCGGCGCGACTGCTCGCCTCGCCCCCGATGAGGGCGCACGGCGACTGGCGCGCGAGATGTTCGATCGCGCAATCACGTCGGTGCTGGACTTCGGACCGCGCGGGCAGGCGCTGGCGATCATGGGGCTGGAGGCCATCCTTCGCATCGAGCCCGACAACGCCGAGGTCCGGACGACGCTGGATGCCCTGGCCGCCAATCTCTGTCGGCGTTACGAGCTCGAATCCGATGCCCGGTGGCAGTGGTTTGAGGCGACGCTGACCTACGACAACGCCATTATTCCCTTGGCGTTGTTCGCGGCATTCAGCCTCACCGGCGACCGCAAGCATCTTCGAGTGGCGACTGAATCTCTCCGTTTCCTGGAGAGCATTTGCTTTGACACGAGCCGACTCACGCTGATTGGCAACCGGGGATGGCACGGGCGTGAGGGCGACGAGGGGGGCTGGGAGAAGCCGGAGGCCGACGAGCAGCCGATCGACGCCGCGGCGTTCGTGCTGGCATTCCGCGGCGCGTACAAAGCGACCGGCGACCGGCGCTACTTGAAGCGCATGCGCGAGTCGTTCGACTGGTTCCTTGGCGGCAATCGGCTGGGCGTCTGGCTCTACGACTTCTCGACGGCCGGCTGCCGAGATGGCCTTGGCGTACGCGAGGCGAGCCAGAACCAGGGCGCCGAAAGCACCGTCTCGTTTCTCACGGCGCTGCTGGCCATGCTCGACACCGGCGGGCCGGACGACACCGGGGGCGTGCTCAATGACGCGCAGGTGGACGAGCCCAAGCCCTGCGCAGCGCCGATCATGTCGGAGTCGTAGAAGAGGCGCCGCCCCAGCGCTCTCGCGATCGTTCACACCGAAGTTGTTGTGAGCACTCATGATGGCCGGGCGGTCGCTGGTCGATGACGTTCTTGCGGGAGTGTGCTGACAACGATGCGACGACTTGCGATCATCAAGACTCCACATCGGTTCGTGCCGGATCCACGCCGCGTGCTTGCGAAGCCGCACTTACCCGGCGAGGAGTTCTATTCGCCGGATGGCAAGTCGCGCGTCAAGGTGGTGCTGGAGCGAGTCCTCGCGATCCCCGACTCGGAGGCCGCGGGCATCCTCGCCGACGTGTTGAGCAACTTTGCCCACCGGCACCGCAACTTCACGCAGCTCCTGCACCACCACTTTCAGATGATCGCCCATCATCTCGAGCAGGGTGTAGCCCTGTCGGAGGAGCGACGCCTCTTGATTGGCGCGTACTTCACGCACGAATATTCGATCGAGGCGGCGGCGCTGTTCAATCCTTCTATGGTGCCCGCGCCCGATCAGAGCGGCCTCGCTCCCGGTCAGCAGCGATTCATCATGAGCGTGCGCGCAGTCGGCGAAGGCCACATCTCTTCGATCGGGTTTCGCACAGGAGTGATCGACGAGCACTGCAGCCTCATGTTTGACCCGGTCAGCGACTACGCCATCACCGGGTATCGCGCGAGGCCGCAGTACGAGAAGAACCTGTTCAGCCACAAGCTCGGGGAGCTTGGCGCCGACAACCGGGTCACGTCGCACGTGCTGGAGTCACTCCCGGAGCGATTCGCGTTCGAGGACTTGGAGCGCCGGCTGGCACTGCTCCATGAGCGGCGTGATTTCGACGAGGTCATCGCCTTCGAGACCATCAAGCTCATCCACCTTCTCGCATCGTCTAACTACCTGACGATGTATCCGCATGAGTCGCCGGTTTCGGAGCGCGTTCTGTTTCCCGCGGGGCCGAAGGAGTCTCAGGGAATGGAGGATGCGCGGTTCGTGCGCTTCGTACACGACAATGGATCGGTTGCGTACTTTGCGACCTACACCGCGTTCGACGGGCTCGATGTGCTGCCGCAGCTCATCGAGACCGCTGACTTCGTGTCCTTTCGCGTCGCCACACTCAATGGCGCTTATGCCAGAAACAAGGGAATGGCGCTATTCCCGCGCCTGATTGACGGCAAGTACACGATGCTCTCGCGCTCGGACAGCGAGAACACGTACGTCATGCGATCCGACAACGTGCGATTTTGGAACGAAACCCAGTTGCTCCGCACACCTCAGGGAGCGTGGGAGCTCATCCAGATCGGCAACTGCGGCTCACCGATCGAGACAGAGGCGGGATGGCTGGTGATCACGCACGGCGTGGGACCGATGCGGCGCTATGCCATCGGCGCGATGCTTCTGGACTTGGAGAATCCCGGTTGTGCTATCGCTAACCTGCCCGAGCCGCTGATGGTTCCCGAGCCGGATGAGAGGGAGGGCTACGTTCCCAACGTGTTGTACTCCTGCGGCAGCATGGTGCACCGCGATCATCTGGTTCTTCCGTACGGCTTCTCCGACGGCGGAATCAAGATCGCGCTGGTTCGGCTGGCGGACCTGCTTGCTCTCCTGCTCGAGCACCGCTGCGACTGAATACCACGAGTTCAGCCATCCATGCGCTGTTCGCGCCATGCTCAGCCGCTCCGGCGTGCTCGAACGATCCTCATCGCTGAACAGGTCCGACCACCCCGGCTCGCAAGGCGCTGAAGGACAGCGGCCTGAGCGAAGCGGCGGTCAAGACGCATTGCGGCAACGCCAAGACGGTCTTCGCCGCGGCGGTGCAGCACAAGCTGATCGCGGAGAGCCCGTTCGTCGCCCTGCGGTCTGGCGCCACGCCCAGCAAGTACACGCGATACATCTCGCCCGAGGAGATTGAGCGCGTCATCGAAGCCTGCCCCGACGCCCAGTGGCGGCTGCTCTTCGGGCTCGCGCGGCACGCGGGCCTGCGCGTCCCCAGCGAAACGCACATTCTCACCGTCGCCGATGTGGACTTCGACGCTGCGCGGCTTACAGTGCGCAGCCCGAAGACCGAGCGGCATCCGGGTCACGAGATGCGCTTCGTGCCCATCTCTCCCCGCCTGATGGCGCTGCTCCAGGAGCGGATCGACTCGATGGCCGAAGGCGAGGAGATGCTGGTGACCATCCGCGGCAAGGGCGCGGTCATGCGGCGCGTCGAGCGCATCTGCGCCCGGGCCGGGGTCGAGCCGTGGGAGCGGCTCTGGCAGACGCTGCGGCAGTCCTGCGAGAAGGAATGGGCGATGACCCACCCGCAGTACGCCGTCTCGAAGTGGATGGGCCACAGCCTGACGGTCAGCGGGCGGCACTACGCCAACGACGTCCCCGACGAAGTCTTCGCCCGCGCCACGCGCATGAATGGGTCGCCAAGGCCCCCCGCCCGCAGCGGCGCCGCGAACGCTCCGGCGCGCAGCGCGCAGCGCCAGGCGCAACAGAAGGCGCACGCACCGCGTCGCATAGCGTCGCAAATGTCAAAAGCGCAGAACGGCCGCGCCTCGCGCAACTCCGCCACGTGCGAAGCCTTGCGCGACTCTGCGAGCCAATGCGAAACCTCGGAAAAGTGGAGCCGGGGGGATTCGAAC
>CAZGVW010000139.1:0-9108 GCA_964529265.1 uncultured Phycisphaeraceae bacterium | reverse complement strand
CGCCCAGGACCTCTCCAACCTTCGACAGACCATGCTCGACTTCTTCTCCTACGCCACGGATCACAAGGACGAGATTGCCAATGCTGGATCTCCGTTCGAGGAATCCTCTCGCTTCTTCTATGGCGAGCTGTGGGGTCGATTCGACGGATACCGGGCGCGATATCTTGCACAGCAGGGCCAGTGGACCAGCGTCCTTTCCCAGTCGGTCGAGGCCGGCGCGCACTGGCACAGTTCGTTTGAGGACTTCATCCTCGACGGCGGGCCCGGAGAGCCGTGGAGCCCTCTCCCCACCGTCTCAGTGGAGGAGGCCGCGGCAGACTGGCCTTCGCGCTACAACCTCTCGCCCACACTGCTGACCGAGTGGGATGTCTGGAAGAACCCCGGCGTGCGCATGCCGGAGGAGGAGTTCTTCAGGACCAAGTGCCGCCGAGTGCACTTCGCCGAAGTCGCAAACCCTTCTCGCAAGGCGGTTCTCGTCCACGTGAACTGGCCGGGCGAGTCACGCGGCCTCAGGCACATCGCGTTCGCTGATGGCTCGGTCGCCCTGAGACTGCTCGCCGATGGTCAACCTGCCGCCGTTCATCCACGATCAGTTGTCGCGACTCGGGTCGGGTCGCCCGGCCTGAGCACGCTGAACGGTTACCTTGGAATCGATTTCTGAAACGAGGGATCCTATGAACGATCGACGTACGACACTGCTCTCGTCGTTGTTGTCACTGGCGCTTGTCTCCGCGGTGATGGCTGCCCGACTTGCGACAGCGGCCGAGTATGCTATTCCCAACTGCACATGCCCCACTACTTGCACCGGCGCTCCGGTGCAGGGCGAAATGCAAGTCCTTGGCGGTGGCGGTGGCGGCTTGGAAGATCCCCCCGAGCCCGGCAGCATCGATGCATCCTACTGCAACCCAGGCCTGTGCAACGGCCAAGGCTGTAACTACTGCATCCCATGCGTCGCCGGCGATCTCGGCTGGTTCGGCTGCATGAGGAATGTCCTCTCGCTGGGCTGCATGAATGAGCCCTATTGCGCCGCGATCTGTTGCCATACATCGCCAGCCGTCGTCCCCGTCCCGGTGCTCAACTGTGTCGATCGGTGCATCATGGTGTGTTATACAAACTGATTACACCCCCCGCGCCCCGACCTCACGCCGCGCCCGCAAACCCCTTCACCTCCGCCGGCAGCGCCTTGATCCCCCGCCGCCGCGCCTTCGCCACCGCATACCGCATCGATTCATCACGCCGCTTCAGCACGCGCTCCGTGATCGCAATCCCACGCCGCTCCATCTCGCGCAGCGCCCACGCCCACGCGTAATGCTCCTCCAGGCACCGCGGCTTGTACCTGTTGAACCCGATCGCGTGGTGCCCCACCTCGTGCAGAAAAATAGCCGCGGACATCGGCCCCTTCGGCCGCGGCGCCTCGATCAGCCGCGCCACCCGCCCATCCTCATAGTGCACCTCCCACGCCACACCGCTCATTGAGTTCCGCCACCGCCGCACGCGCACGCCGTATTCCGCCAGCGCCGCCTTCGTCATCGCATCGTACTTCGCCTGCGTCACAGCGCTGCGATCAGCCGCCGCCCCGCGCCTCTCGCGCGATGCGCTGCGATGCGCCGGCCGCCGCGCCTTCGCCCCCTCTCGGGCCTCCACTGTCGCCTGCGCAGCGGCAGCAACCTCCACAGGCGCCTTCCCGCGCTTCGCCCTCCTCCGCGGCAACAAATCCCACAGCGTCAGCATTCCGCCCTTCCTCCTCATCCATGAGCAACCACTGAAGACATCCGCGCGCCCGCGGCGATCCTTCGCCCGCGCGCCAACTCCTCCCACGCCATCACACGCCCCCCCGCCGGCTGCGCCTCCAGCACGCGCATCGCCGTCCCCCGCGCGCACGCCACCACGCCGCGCTCCGCATCCAGAAGCGTCCCCGCCCCTTCTTCGTGATCGGCTTCCACTGCTTGCACGCGCATCAGTTTCGCCTCCATGCGCTTCTTGCCATCATCCATGACCACGCCCACGCCCGGCCACGGCGTGAGCCCATGCACGCGCCGCCGGCACATCTCCGCCGGCTGCGAGAAGTCTATCCACCTGTCCCCGCGCCCGAGCTTCCCCGCCCGCGTCACCAGCGCCTCATCCTGTTCTTCCGGCCGCAGCCTCCCCGCCTCCAGACGCGACAGCGCCCCCATCACCGCCTCCGGCCCATCCGCCGCCAGCGCATCGTGCAGTTCCCCCGCCGTCATCAGCGAGTCGATCGCCCGGTGCGTCCGCCCCAGGACGTCCCCCGCATCCATGCGCTCCACCACCGTGATCACGCTGTTCCCCGTCTCCACATCCCCCGCCAGAATCGCGTGATTGATCGGCGCCGCACCCCTCCACCGCGGCAACAACGATGCATGCAGATTCATCGCGACGCGATCGCGCAGCAGATCCTGACCCAGTTTCTGCCCGAACGCGATCACCACCCACGCGTCCGCTTCAAACCCGCGCACCGCGCGCATCACCTCCGCCTCGTTCACGTTCTCCGGCTTAATGAGCGGAATCGACGCCGCCTCCTCCGCCGCCCACGCCCCCACCGGCGTCGCCGTCAGCCGCTGTTTCCGCCCCGCGGGCCGATCAGGCTGCGTCACGATCGCGCGCACATCGTGCTCGCGCGCCAGCCGATTCAGCGTCGCAAGCCCGAACTCGCCCGAACCCAGAAAAACAATCCGCATGCGTCACTCGCAGAGACGATCCATCACCCCTGCTGCTGCCTCTTCCGCATCTTCACCCGCCCCGCTCCATGTCCCTGATCGCCGACCGATTCTTCATCCGCGATAACTGCGTCATCCTGTCGATGATGAGCACGCCGTCAAGATGATCCATCTCATGCTGCCAGCACCGCGCCAGCAATCCCCCCGCGCGCAGCGTCACCGGCTCGCCATCCAGTCCGAGCGCCGTCATCGTTACGATCGAAGGCCGCCGCACCTCGCCCGTGATCTCCGGCAAACTCAGACACCCCTCGTCCAGCCCCTCCAGATCCCCCTCGAACTTCACGATCGCCGGATTCACGTACACCTGCGGCCCCAGCGTCGCCGACGGCGGATCCGCATCCACCGATCGCTCCTCATTCGGCGGCACCTCCGCCACGAACAGCCGCCACGAGAGCCCCACCTGCGGCGCCGCCAGCCCCACCCCCTCCGCCTCGCGCATCAACTCGATCATCCGCGACGCCACCTCGCGCACCTCGTCCGTCACCGCCTCCACCGCCTCGCCGCGGCGGCGGAGAACCGCATCGGGAAACATGCGTATACGCAATGCGCGCGGATCCACCACCATCCGCAGAGTCTAGGGCCTTGCGCCCGCGTGCGTTGACGCTCGGCGCGCCGGCGCCGTAGCATCCGAGTCCGGGCGTCGGGAGTCGGCCGCGCTGCCCGCGGCTTTCCCCGGAACCTCAGGAGCCTCAGTTGGCGATTTTCGGCAGAAAGAAGGACGACGCTTCCCGAAGCAGCGACGCCTCCCCACCAGGCGCGGCCGGCGCCCCCGGAACCCCCGGAACCCCCACCGGAACCGGAACCCCTGGAACCCCTGGCGCCCCTGCCGCTGCCGCCGCGGAAGCCGGCCCTCCATCCAACCCGGAAAAGGCCGAAGGCTTCTTTTCGCATGCCCGCAAGGTCATCGAGACCGGGAACAACGAATACGCCATCACCCTCTACCTCCAGGGCATGCGGCACGATCCGGCCAGCAGGACCGCGCTCGAATCCGTCGTCCGCGCCGGCCAGACTTTCGCCCAGGGCACGCGCAAACCCGGCCCCACCAAGGATCAACTCCGCGCGTTCGATCGCAAGGGCGATGTCGAGAGATACCTCATCGCGCTTCTCAACTGGGTCACGCGCCCGACGGATTCCGCGTCCGCCGTCAAGGCCGTTGACGCGGCGGTGAAACTCAACCTCCCCGAATCCGCGTACTGGATCGCCGAGCGCGCCATCTCCGCCGCCACGCAGGACGCCAAGCCGCGCAAGGATCTCTTCGTCCGCCTGAAAGACCTCATGTCCGTCATCGGCGCGTTCGATCTCGCCGTGCGCGCCGGGCAGTTCGCCGTGCAGCTCGATCCTTCCGATGCGCCCCTCGACGCGCAACTCCGCAACCTCTCCGCCCAGGCCGCCATGAGCAAGGGCGGCTACGAGGACACCGGCCAGCAGGGCGGCTTCCGCAAGAACATCCGCGATCTTGACGCCCAGCGCCGCGTCGAGGAGTCGGAGCGCATCGTCAAGAGCGGAGACGCCACGGTGCGCGTGCTCGCCGCCTCCAGGGCCGATTACGAAGCGCGCCCCACCGATGGCGCCGCCGTGCAGCGCTACGTCAAGGCCCTGCTCGAAAGCGGCGAGCCCGGCGCCGAAAAAGCCGCCTTCGACGTGCTCAAACTCGCCTACGAGCAACTCAAGGAGTTCCGCTTCCGCCAGCAGGCCGGCGAACTCCGCCTCCGCGCCGGCCGCCGGCAACTCCGCGCCCTGCGCGAGCGCGCCGCCGCCGACCCCGCCAACGAAAAAGCCGCCGAAGACCTCCGCCAGGCCGCGCGCAAACTCGCCGAGGCCGAAATCGAGGAACTCCGCCTCTGCGTGGACGCCTACCCCACCGATCTCTCCTTCAAGTACCGCCTCGGCGCTCGCCACTTCGAACTCGGCCAGTACGAAAACGCCATCGGCTTCCTCCAGGAAGCGCAGAACGATCCCAAGACGCGCATCCAGTGCCTCAACTTCCTCGGCCAGTCCTTCCTCGCCATGGGCTGGCACACCGAAGCCGTCGAAAGTTTCCGCACCGGCCTCGAAGGCCACAACACGCCCAAGGACGAACTCGGCCTCGATCTGCGCTACGGCCTGATGGTCGCCCTCCAGAGCCTCGCCGCCGCGGAGCGCGACCTCTCCGCCGCCGAAGAGGCCGTCAAGATCGCCTCCGGCATCGCCCTCCAGCAGTTCTCCTACCGCGATATCAAGGAGCGCCGCGACGCCCTCCAGCGCCTCGCCCAAGAACTGCGCCAGGCCCGGTAGAAATGGCAAAGCACAAATGGCAAAGCACAAATAAGAATCCGCCGCGCCGACCGTCCTTGACCACAATCACCACCCCTCGCCCCCATTTGCTCTCACTGGCCCATCCCTGAATTTGCCATTTGGTAATTTGCCATTTGGCAATTTGCCATTTGTGCTCTTCCCCATGCCCTCCATCTGCATCATCCCCGCCCGCTTCGCCTCCGTGCGCTTTCCCGGCAAGCCCCTTGCCGCGGAGACCGGCCGCCCCCTCATCCAGCACGTCTGCGAAGCCGCCGCCCGCTCACACTCCGTGAGCCGCATCGTCGTCGCCACCGATGACGACCGCATCGCCGCCGCCGTCCGCGCGTTCCGCGGCGAAGTCGTCATGACCTCGCCCGATCACCCCAACGGCGCCTCCCGCCTCGCCGAAGCCGCGGACATCCTGCAACTCCCGCCGAACACCATTGTCGTCAACGCGCAGGGCGATGAGCCCGAACTCGATCCCGCGCTCATCGACGCAGCCGTCGCCGCGCTCGAATCGTCCATCGCGCCGATGAGCACCATCGCCTCCCCCTTCGCGCCCGATGAGGACCCCGCGAACCCCAACATCGTGAAAGTCGTGCGCACACTGAACGGCGATGCGCTCTACTTCTCCCGCGCCCTCATCCCCCACAACCGCGACGGCGCTTCAAGCGCGCACGACGCGGCAGCCGCGGCCCCCATGAAACACGTCGGCCTCTACGCCTATCGCCGCGCGTTCCTCGCCGTCTACGTCACGCTCCCCGAAACCCCCCTCGAGCGCGCCGAGCGCCTCGAGCAGCTCCGCGTGCTCGAGCACGGCCGCCGCATCGCCGTCGCCGTCGCCGAAGCCCGCCACCACGGCATCGATACGCCCGAGCAGTACGCCGCGTTCGTCAAGCGCTGGCGCGCAGCGAACCCCGCCGCGTCATCGCGCGCCTGACTCGCGCATCAGGTCCTCACTGCGCCTCCGGCGGCCGCATCGAATCGATCTGCCGCAGCACCGAATCAGCATCGCGCTCCCGCCCCGCGTCGCGCAGCGCGCCCGCGTAGCGCTTCCCCACCTTGCACCACAGCGTCTGGTCGAACGCAATCGTCGCCGCGCTCGGCCGCTCCAGCCGCCGCCACGCCTCCGAGAGCACCTGCGCCAGCGCGCTCATCCGCGCCTCCTCCGTCGCGCCCGCCTCGCCGCTGAGCAGCTCCTCAAGGCCATCGATCGCCTCCAGCACAAACGCGCCGCCCGATGCATACTGCGTGATCGCGCGCTCGTACACCCCCAGCGCCTCGCGCTTCATCCCCGCCGCCGCGGCCCGCTCCGCCAGCCGCACCTGCGCCCGCAGCGCCAGATCCGGACGCGAACGGAACCGCTCGTACAGCCGCTCCCACGCCGCGCCCGCCACGCGATCGTCCCGCACGTTCTCCAGCAGCCGGTCCGTCTGCGCAAACGCAAACTCCGGCCAGCGATTCCCACCCACCGCCGCCGCGGCGTCCACCCACCGCGCCATCGTGCGCTCGTCGAACGTGCCCGCCAGTGACCTCGCGCTCCACCACAGGTCCGGAATCACGCCGCACTCCCGCGCCGCCTCGCGCAACAACTCCTCCGCCGGTCCAACCCCGCGGCTGCGCACGAACGCCATCTCGCTCGCGCCCTCGCCCCCGCCCTCACCCCCACCCTGCCCGATCCGCGGCGGATCCTCCTTCGCCGTCGCCACCAGCGCCGCCGCCTCCACGATCGCCCGCGCCAGAGTCACGTCATCCCGCCGCGCCGTCGAGAGCGCCTCCGTCACGCCCACTTCCGCCTCACTCACCAGGCGCCCCGTGCGCGGGTCCTCGCAGCGCCCGGAGTAGTACTTCGATTCCGCGTGCCTCCCGTCCGAAACGTCCCATCGCGCAGCGCCGCCGCGCCCTGCGCCCTTCAGATACCCCACCCACGCGTGCCATACGCCGCTCTTGCCCGCGCCCGTGATCTGCACCGCCGGCACACCGATCGCCTTGCCCACCATCGCCGTGAAATACGCCTGGTCCGCGCAGATGCCGCCGTAGCGCTGAATGTTCTGCAGCGTGAACCCCTCCACGCTGATCTTCTTCGGCGTCCCGAGCAGGAAATGATCCCTGTCGTACGCAATGCTCAGGTACAGCGCCCCAACCTGCGGGTGCCCGCCATAGCGCTGCATCGCCCAGTGCAGTTCGCTCACGTCGGGCGCCGCATCCACCACGAAGCACAGCAGCTCCGGCGGACCCTTGCGCGTATCGAGCGCGAACTTCGAGCCCGTCGAGGCGAAATACGCGAACAGCGCCTCCACCGGCGGCGCCGGCCTGGTGTTCTCGTTCACCCGCGACACCACCTCGCGGTCGTGCACGGCGCACATCGCCGCCGCGAGCGCCGCATCTTTCTCGATCCTGTCGCCGAACGCGCCGTACAGCGTCAGCAGCACCTGCGCCGCCGCGGCCAGGTCGTCGCCCCCGTTGAGCAGCGCCGCCAGGTGATCGGCCGTGTCCGGGCAGCGATCAATCGCCGCGGCCACGCTCGCCCGGTCGCCCTCGTGCGCCCCGGCGATGAGGCGCATCAGAACCACCGTCCGCGCCGCCTCCCGCCACGCGTCATCCTCGCGCACGGGCTGTGAACTCAGGGCCACGCGCAGCAGCAGCGCCTCCGCCTCGTCGCGCCGCGCTTCCCAGTCGGCGTCCGCCTCCGGCTTCAGCAGCCGACCGGCTTCGCCCTCAACATGCGACTTGAGCGTCCACTTCTCGGCCGCACGCTCCCGCGCGGGCCGAGTCGCTTCCGGGGGCGAGGCCGCTGCGGCCGCGCACATGCACGAGCACACGCCTACACCCGCACCACGCGCCAGCGTCTTCGAAAGGCGCAGCCCCCTGAACATCATCACTTCCCCTCGTCCACCTTGTGCTTCAACTCCTCCAGTTCGCGCTTCAACTTCTCGATGTCCTCGCGCAGCGTCGACGTCGGGTCATCGCGGCGGATCGCCGCCGCCAGGCGATCCGCAGCCTCCTCCGCCTCCACGCGCTCCACTTCATGCCTCAGCGCCGCCGCGTGCCGCCGCAGTTCGGCCACGCCGCGCTCATCCTTCATGCGCACCAGCGCCGAGCGCGCCGCGCCCCGCGCCCGTTCCTCGCTGTCGAAGAGCAGCGGCGCCACCGCCTCGAACGCCATGTCCTCATCGTGCTCGGCCAGCGTCGCGATCGCCGAGATCGCGTCCGGCCTCAGCCGGTTGTTCCACCCCGGCTGCGCAAAGCGGATCGCCGCCTCCAGCCCCTCCTCCGCATCCAGCGCCGCCAGCCCGCGCAGCGCGCCCTCGCGCACCTGCTCATGCTGCGAATCAACCTCCAGCGCCGCCAGCAAGATCGGCAGATGCGATTCATCACCGATCTCGCCCAGCGCCCGCAGCGCCGCGGCCCGCACCGCGTAACTCTCCTCCGCCGCGCCCGCCGTTCGCGCGATCAGCGCCACCGCCTCCGCCGCACCCTCCCCGCCGTGGTTCGCCGCGTCGCCCAGGGCCGAA
Source organism: uncultured Phycisphaeraceae bacterium (assembly GCA_964529265.1). Lineage (GTDB taxonomy): Bacteria > Planctomycetota > Phycisphaerae > Phycisphaerales > UBA1924 > CAZGVW01. The sequence goes on along the minus strand of CAZGVW010000139.1, from coordinate 581 downwards.
ATCGCCGACCGCCGCGGCCGCGCATCGTCCACACCCGCTTCCGCGATCGCCATCAGCGTCTCCAGCGCGTTCAGCGTGCCCAGCGAATCCGCGGCACGCATCCGCACCGTGTGGTGCTCCTCCGAATCCAGCACGATGGCCTTCAGCGCCTCCTCCGTCTCGTCGCCCGGCTCTTCCGCCAGCGCCCGCACCGCGTCCAGCCGCGCCGATGTCGAATGCGCGCTCGCCGCCTGGTTGATCAGCCACGCCTTCGGAACATCCAGTTTCAGATCTGTCAGCACGTGCAGATCCGGATCCACGACCACCATCGTCGGCGCAGAATCCAGCGTCACGATCCGCTCATGCCTCCTGCCGTCAATGCTCATCACGATCGATTCCGCCGTTCCCGAAGCCGACGCGGCGCCGGTCGGCGTCGTCGTCCACACCTCGATCGGCAGATCGAACACGAACGCCGGATGGTCCGCATCGATCCGCTGCTTCTGCTCCACGACGATCTTCAGTTCGTTGCTCTTCTCGCTCCACGTCGCCTTCACGTGCGTCTCCGGCGTGCCCGGCCGCATGCACCACTGCTCGAAGAACTG
>CAZGVW010000138.1:0-4472 GCA_964529265.1 uncultured Phycisphaeraceae bacterium | reverse complement strand
GGCGTCCCCGCCTGTGTCGCCGCAACGCGGCGAGCCACAGCCCCATCCGACTCATTCGTGGCCAGCCTCCGAGCCGGATCTCGCGCGCGCCAACGGCGCCTGCGCACAGGCTCGCGCATCCCACCCATGTGCCGCCCCGCGCGCAACCGCCTCCCGCCCCGGAGGGGCCTGCGCTTGTTGCCAGGGGTGAGTCCGCCGAAGGCGGACGAAACCCCTGGAAGGCTCAGGAACTCCGCACCGCCCCGGCAGGGGCGGACGAACCCTTCAACTTTCACGGAACTCACAACCCACACGCGCGCACCACTCCTCGGATCCACAAGACCTCACAAGACCGATCCTCACCCCTCCTCCGGCCCCGAAGGGGCCGCGGAATGGAGCCACGGGTGAAGTCCGCCAAAGGCGGACGAAACCCGTGGAAGAGCGCGCAACTCACGAACCGCCCCGGAGGGGCGGAGGGATCTCCGCGATCGGGGAGCGTGCCTGACATATCCTTGCGCAATGCCCTCTTCCAACTCCGATGGCAAGCATGCGCCCAAGCCAAGTCCCCGAGCGCGCCGACGGCTCACGACGCCGTTCGCCTGCCTCATTCTCGCCCTCGCGCTTGCCGGCGCATCGCTCGGAGCCCACCTCGACTGGCGCCGCAACCGCTCATATTGGGCGATGTGGGCGCAAGTCGCCGTCTTTCCAAACAACAACCCACCACCGCCGAGCGTGGTCGAAGATCCCCTCGACATCTGGACGGTCTTCGACTGGCCGGCAAGAGAGACCTGGCTGTTTCGCGCGCCTCACACGCTGCTGGTCAGAACCGCATCCAACGAAGGCCCGGACGCAATCATCCTTCGCACAGATTCTGTTCCAAGACACCATCGCGTCCTCCTGTCCAGTTCCTACGGCGCCTTCTATCTCGCGGCCAACCGCATCGGCCTGACGCTCCGCATCGGACCGCGCAGAGCGATCCTCGTCGAGGTCGAGCCAACCCTTCTCTATGTGCTTTCGGGCGCGCTCGCGACCTTCGCAACCTGGCGCTTGTTCCGGCTCTTCCGCCGCCGCCGCGCCAACCACTGCCCCCGCTGCAACTACGACCTCGCCGGCCTCCCATCCTCCTCCCCCTCATGTCCCGAATGCGGCGCATCAAGACAACTCGCCCCGCCCGACCCAGCGCACAATGATGCCTCATGAAGCGCGCACCACACACCCGCCTCACCGCACTCGCCACCACCGCCCTCACACTCCTCACCGCCCTCGCCCTCCCCACCGCCGCCGCCGATCCACCCCCCGCCCCCACTCCGCACACCAACGCCGCGCTCCGCTACTGGCCCGCATGGTCCCTCCTCTTCCCCACGCACGACCACATCTCCTCCCTCCGCAACGCAACCGACAACATCGCCGTCGACGACTGGACCATCACCCCCGAAGCCGCCCGCACACTCGCCATCGCCACTGAAGACGACCTCGCCGACCAGCCCCTCATCCAGGACCTCATCGCCGCCACGCGCCACCCCGTCTGCGACTTCGCGCTCGAGACCTCCCGCGGCTTCAACCTCCTCCTCCCCCACCTCGCGCCCATGCGCGCCGGCGGCCGACTTCTCGCCCTCGACACCCGCCGCCTCATCGACGCCGATCAATCCCTCCCCGCGGCTGAGCGCATCGCCGCGCTCCTCCGCCTCGCGGAACACTCCACGCAGGCCCGCATCATCATCTGCTCCACCGTCGGCGGAGACGCCCTCGAACTCGCCGCGGAACTCACCGCCCTCATGCGTCGCCGCGGCCAACTCGGCGACGCCGAGCGCGACATCATCGCCCCCGCCGCGGCCAACCTCGACACAACCGACCCCCTCCGCCTCCGCGAGTCCTACGTCGCCGAATACAGAAACACGATCGCCTGGCTCCGCGCCAAGTGCGCCACGCCCGAAGGCCGGGCGCAGGCGCTCGATGTCTTCGATTCAATCGAGTCGCTCGGCGGCCGCCCCGCCCTCACCGCCGGCAAAGCAGGCCTCATGTTCGCCATCGCCGGCGCAGGCGGCTTCGAAGCCTCCATCGCTCCCCTCGAACCGCTCATCAACGACATCGACCGCGCCTGGCCCACCGACAACGCCTCCGCACGCTTCGACGAAATCAAACGCAACATCGAATCCGGCGCCCACGGCCCCCTCGCCCCCATCGTCACGCCCATGTTCACCAGCGTCCACACCCGCGCCCACAAAGCCCGCGAAACACTCGCCGCACTCCACGCGCTGCTTGAGCCCGGAGCGCGCCCCGAAGCGCCCTAGGTATCCCTACCTTCTCTTCGCCTGATGCCTGGCGCCCTATGCCTGGCGCCTGCTTCTCACGCACATCGCCGACTCTGACCCGCACCGCACCGGCCCCGGAGGGACCCACGCCGGTTGCCAGGGATAAGTCCGCCGAAGGCGGACGCAACCCCTGGAAAGGAAGGTCGAACCAAACCGCCCCAGCGGGTCAACGCCCTGAACTGGAGTCCAACGCCACGTCTTCAGGCCGTTTCAACGGCATTGCCCGCTTGGAGGCCACGGCTTCAGCCGTGGTCCGGCGCCGGGATCTCGTGCCTCAAGCCCGTTTCAACGGGCTTCCCCGTCCGCGGCTTCAGCCTCGTGGCGTTCAGTTCGCGGCGTTGCCCAGCGGGGCGGACGAACGCCACGAGCGCGCTTTGCCCCTCTCTCGGTGTTCCCGATCGGTCAGATTCCTACTCCCGCTCCGGAATATCCCCTACATGCGGGTTCATCCCGCCGCCCAAATAACAACCAGATTCTCCGAAGACGACGTTGACACGGGGGGGGGATAAGAGAAGATGATGTCACATCGCAAGGGCACAAGCCGTGAACTCGGATGCGACTCCATCTCGCGGACCCTTCAGGATCGTCATCAGCGTCATGTGCATGCTGACTCTCCTCGCCGTGCTGTCCTGGTCCGGCGTCGGCAAAATCTTGAACCCATGGCCCGCGACCGCGTTTCTGAATGACCTGATCTACATCGGGACGCCCGTCGTCCCCCGTGTGATCGGCGCCGTGGAATGCGCGCTCGCCCTCTGGCTCGCCTCCGGCCGCGCACGCCGAGCCGCGGCGCTGGCCACCGCCGCGCTGTTCTCTTCGTTCGCCGTTGTGCATGTCTTCGCGATGTCGATGAGCGAGCCTCCTTCCACGTGCGGTTGTCTCGGCACGACGAGCATGCTTCGCTCAGCCTCGCCCCTGACGTGGGCCTTGCTCAACGCGGGTCTGGTCGCCGCCGCGGGCGTTGTCTTCTCCACCGCCGCAAAGCGCGAGCCATCGGGCGAAGAGCCCGGGGAGGCTGCCCAATGACGCGCCGCGGCCACTCCCTTGTCGAAGTTTTGGTCGTCATTCTGATCACCGGAATCCTCACCGCCATTCTCGTGCCCGTGATCCGAACCGCCAGAGAGTCCGCCCGGAGCGCCCAGGACCTCTCCAACCTTCGACAGACCATGCTCGACTTCTTCTCCTACGCCACGGATCACAAGGACGAGATTGCCAATGCTGGATCTCCGTTCGACGAGTCGTCGCGATTCTTCTACCACGAGCTTTGGGGCCGGTTCGAGGCGTATCCAGCGCGATACTTCGCCCAAGAAAGCCAATGGACCAGCGTGTTATCCCAGTCCATCGAGGCAGGCGTCCATTGGCACAGTTCGTACGAAGACTTCATCCTCGAAGGCGGGCCCGGTGAGCCTTGGAGCCCTCTCCCCGCTGTTTCCGTCGAGCAAGCCGCCGCGGACTGGCCATCGCGATACGCCCTGACGCCCACGCTGCTCACCGAGTGGGATGTCTGGAAGAACCCTGCTGTGCGCATGCCAGACGAAGAGTTCTTCAGCACCAAGTGCCGTCGCGTGCATTTTGCCGAGGTGGCAAGCCCTTCTCGGAAGGCGGTCCTCTCACATATCAACTGGCCGGGCGAATCACGCGGCCTCAGGCACATCGCATTCGCTGACGGCTCGGTCGCTCTGAAACTGCTCGCCGATGGTCAACCGGCGGCTGTTCACCCCCGCTCGGTCTTGCCGACGCGCGTCGGCACACCCGGGCGGTGTACGCTCGATGGGTATCTCGGAGTTGATTTCTGAGAAGGAGGTCATCATGAAGAGCGCGCCTCATCCGCTGCTGGTCCCATTGTTGTTCGCATTCGTTGTCACTATTGCCGCAGGGAGGATGGTGCTGGCGCTTGAGGCCTACGACGAAGATTGCATCCAATGCGCAACGACGTGCCAGACGATCGTGCAGGGAGACATGCAGATCCCGGGCGGCGGAGGCGGCACGGGGGAGCCTCCGACGCCGGGAAGCGTGGACGCAACCTACTGCAACCCGGGTCTATGCACCGAGCCAGAGTGTAACTTCTGCATCAACTGCGCTGCAGGAGACATCGGGTGGTTTGGGTGCAGCAGATCGATCAATGGCGCCAATGGCTGCCAGAGCACGCCCTACTGCGGCGGGCTGTGCTGCAGCGAGCAGCCG
>CAZGVW010000137.1:0-30127 GCA_964529265.1 uncultured Phycisphaeraceae bacterium | reverse complement strand
GTGGGCACAAGGGTTCCGGGCGCTTGGTCCTCAAATTGTTCGGGTGACATTGAAAATCCCCCTTGCACCGCCCGAGCAGATTGAAAGCGATCGGCCACAATGCTTTCAATCTACAATAAGGATAGCATGGGGGCTTTCAATCGGTCCCGACGGAGCAAAAGTGCCATCAACCCCGGCAAACCCCCTAGACCGATAACCCTCGCTCTCGCCGACATCAAACTCGCCCATTCCGTCTTCGCCATGCCTTTTGCCCTGCTGGGGGCGTTTCTCGCGGCGGATTCGGCGGGGCGGGCGGCCGGGGGGGCGGGTCCAGAGGGCGGCGGCATCATCGATTGGCCCCGGTTCGGCGGGCAACTGGGCCTGATCGTCGCGTGCATGTTCTTCGCCAGGACGTGGGCGATGCTCGTCAACCGCCTGGCGGACAGGGAGTTCGATGCGGCGAACCCGCGCACGTCGCGGCGGGCGATGGCTTCCGGAAGGCTCTCACCCCGGGTGGGGGCGGCGGTGGCGGTGGCAGCCGCGGCGGCGTTCGTTGCGTGCTGCGCGCTGTTTCGGGCGCTCTATGGCAACGCCTGGCCGCTGCTGCTCAGTCTGCCGACGCTGGCGTGGATCGCGTTCTATTCGTTCACGAAGCGCTTCACGGCGCTGTGCCACGTGTTTCTGGGCGGGGCGCTGGCGGCGAGTCCGCTGGCCGCGGCGATTGCGGTGTGGCCGCCGGCGCTGGCGTCAACGCCCGCGCTTTGGCTCATCGCGGGGATGGTGGTGCTGTGGGTGGCGGGGTTTGATGTGGCGTATGCGCTGCAGGACATCGAGTTCGATCGTGAAACCGGGCTGAAGAGCGTGCCGGCGCGGATCGGCGGCGCCGGGGCCCTGTGGGTGAGCCGCGGAATGCACGCGGTGGTGTTCGGGCTGCTCGTCGCGGCGGCGGTGTTCGAGCCGCGGTTCGGGTGGTTGTTCGGCGCGGGTGTGGCGGTGGTGGGGGGGCTGCTGCTTGTCGAGCACGCGGTGCTGGCGAAGCGCGGGGTGTCGGGGCTGCCGATCGCGTTCTTCGCCGTGAACGGCGTGGTGAGTTGCGTGCTGGGGGCGGCTGGGGCGGTGGATGTGGTGATGGGGTGACGGCCCCGGGGGCGCGTGGGCGGCGGCGCGGAATCAGTTCGCCGCGTTCATGTCGGCGATCCACACGTCCGAAGCCGTGCGGAAGAGGCTCATGAGCACCCAGTCGCCCTCCGGTGAAACACAGCGGGCCGCGGCGGGCGTGACGTGCTCCGGCGCACTCCAAATGGTGCGGCGCTTGCGCGACTTCACGTCGATGACGTCGAGATTCCGGCCGGAGAGCGACAGCACGCGCCGGCCATCGGGGTGAAACACGCTGCCGCCGGTTCCGACGGTGGTTTCATTCTCCGTCAGCAGTTCGTACTTCTGCGTCGCCATGTCGAAGATGGCGAGCGCGAGCGATTGATCGCCCCGAAGCAGTGTGAGCAGCCGGTCGCCCGTCGGAGACCACGCCGCATCCACAACCACCATGCCGTTCGGGCCCGCGGGCATCGGCTCGATCACCGGCGGATCGGCGTGGGGCTTCACGATGTGCATCGCGGGTGCGCGCGAGAGCGCGAGCATGGTCTGGCCGTCCGGGCTCCACTTGGGCTGCACCATCTCGATCTCGCGCGGGCCGAGCGTGGCGAGGCCGCTGCCATCGGTGTTGATGGTCCAGAGCAGATACTTGCCCGTGCGATCGGAATAGAACGTGATGCTCTTGCCATCCGGCGACCACACGGGCCAGCGGTCGCGGGCGGCGTCGTTCGTGAGGCGCCGCCGGTGCGCGCCGTCAATGCCGACGATGAAGAGATCCTCCTGCGTGTCGGCGCTCGAGACGTAGACGATGCTCCTGCCATCGGGCGAGAGATCGCCGAACACGCTGCTCGTGGTGACGTTCATGATCGGCGCCGGGTCGCCCTTCGCCTCGAGCGATTCCGGGTCGAGATCGAGTCGCGCCAGCCAGCCGTGCTGCGTGCCGGAGGTGAACGCGAGGCGGCCCGTCCGCCGCGCGATCGCAAGCCCATCCAGTTGCGAGCCCGGGCTCGTGGTCACCGGCGCGGGTGGGCCGAGCGCGCGGCCGGTGGCCTCATCGATCGGCATGCGCCACACGTCCTGGCTCCCGCCGCGATCGCTCAGGAAGAACAGGCTCTTCCCATCGGGCGCCCAGCATGGCGACCAGTCGGTGGCGCTGTCGTTCGTGATCGCCACGGGCTCGCCGCCGGAGGCGGGGATCGTGAACAGGTCGCGCTGCCCGCCGGCATCCACGCGCCAGCAGGCGATGCGCGCCCCCGAGGGCGACCACGCCGGCTGCACGCCATCCGCTTCGAGCAGCATGCGCTTGTCGCCGCTGCCCACCGAGACAACCCACACCGCCGCCGCGGCGTTGCGCACCATCGGGCTGTATACGCCCTCCATCGAGTACGCCACGCTCTCGCCATGGGGCGACCATTCCGGGTCGTAGCCCTCCGACGTGAGGCGCAGCGGCGATTCGCCCGTGGCGCCCATGCGGAACAAACCGCCGCCGTCGCGCTCCGAACGGAAGACGATCATCTGCCCATCGGGCGAGAAGGCGGGCATGATGTCGTTGGCGGGTGAATCCCCCGTGAGATTGATCGCGTTGTAACCGCCGATGCGCTGCGAGAAGATGTCGAAATCGCCGCCATCCAGGGCGACATAGAGCAGCGTCGTTCCATCGGGGGAGATGGAGGGCCACAGTTCGAGGCCTTCGTCATCCGTCGCCTGGCGCACGCGCACGGTCGGCGGCGCCTTTACGCCACCGCCGACGAGCCCGCTGATCGGCGCCACGCCGCCGCGGCCGTTGAGCAGGCCAAACGCCACGCCCGCCGCGCCGAGCAGCAGCGCCGCCGCGACAAGGAACCGCCTCGCGCCGCGCCGGGGCGCCGCCGGCGCGCCGTCGCCCGCGTCAACCTCGCCGATCGCCCGATCGAGTTCGAGCATCGCGTCGCCGAGATCGCGCATGCGCCGATCGCGATCGCGCGCCAGCATGCGCGAGAGCAGGTCCCGCACGCGAACCGGCGTGCCCGGCGGCAGGGCGTTCAGATCGATGTCCTTGTGCAGCACGGCGCCCATCGAATCGGTCGCCGAATCGCCGGCGAAGGGCGAAACGCCGGTCAGGCACTCATACAGCAGCACGCCGAATGACCACACATCCGTGCGCTTATCCACCTTGCGCCCGCGCGCCTGCTCCGGGCTCATGTACGCCGCGGTGCCCATGATCGCGCCGGGAATCGTCTGCGAGGGCCCCGCCCGCATCGGCGTGGTCATCGTCGGCGAATCGCTCCCCACACCGGCGCCGCCCCCGGCCCCGCCCCCGCCCCCGGCCCCGGAAGACCCCGAAAGCGATGACGACCCCTCATCCGCCTTCGCCAGACCGAAATCGAGAACCTTCACGCGCCCCTCGGGCGTGATCCGGATGTTGTCCGGCTTCAGGTCGCGATGCACCACGCCCGCGTTGTGCGCCGCCTCCATGCCCGCGGCAATGTCGCGGCACAGTTCCAGCGCCTCCTCCACCTGCAGCGGCCCGCGATCCAGCCGCTCCGCCAGCGTCTCGCCCTCGATGTATTCGAGCACGAGAAACGTGCGCCCGTTCTGCTCCTCGACTCCGTAGATCGCGCCGAGGTTCGGGTGGCTCAGGCTCGCCAGCGTCCGCGCCTCGCGATCGAAGCGAGCCAGCCGGTCAGCATCGGCCATCCACGCATCCGGCAGCGCCTTGATGGCCACAGGTCGCCCCAGCCGACTGTCGGTCGCGCGATAGACCACCCCCCTGGCCCCGCGGCCGATCTCGCGCTCCACAAGATATGGCCCGATCGTCATGTCCATGATCGGGGCGGAGTGTATTCGCAAAGGGCCCCCGCCATGCCCCGCGGCGGTCGGGGCCCGATCCGCGGGGCCTTCAGGGCTGCCCCCCGCGCGCGACCCAGCGATTCCCCCCGAAACCGCGTCGGTCGGCCCCCTTCGTTTTCGGATGGGACTTCGACGCATCGCGCGTCGCGTTTCGCCCCGGCCCGGTCAGGAAACCACCGCCCCCCGGGACCAGACGCGACGCCGCACGCCGCCCCCGGACACCACGCCCCGATTCCGAAGGAGAACAGACATGCCACGCACCCGAATCCATCCCGGCCTGATCGTCCTCATCGCGGGCGTGAGCGCGCACGCGCTCAAAGCGCCCGGCGCGAACGCGGCGGACTTCGTCCTGACGCCCGCCGACTCCATCCAGGCCGCGATCGACTCCGCGGCGCACTTCGACCGGCTGATCCTGACCCCCGGCCTCTACACGCAGTCATTCTCGATGGATTCGATCGACAAGACGCTGTTCATCCAGAGCCAGACGCCTCGCGAGGCCATCTTTCAGGCGCCGCCCGGCAGCCGCATCTTCTCGATCGCGTCCAACGACCACACCATCATCTTCGAGGGCGTGGTCTTCGGCAGCGCCGCGCTCCAGGCCAACGGCGCCCTCACGGAGGGCGGCGCGGGCCTCATCACCTCGTCGGTGGTCCAGTTCATCGATTGTGTCTTCAAATCCAACAGGATCACGAAGGACAACAACGTGAGTGGGACGATCCGGGGCGGCGCGCTCTCCGCGATCAACTCCACGGTCTCGTGTGATCTCTGCCTGTTCACCGACAACTCCGTCAGCGCCGTGACCAACCTCGGCTTCACCGGCACGCGCGAAGCCTGGGGCGGCGCAGTGTTTGCCGATGGGGGGTCCCTCAATCTCGGTCGCTGCGAGTTTGTCGGCAACGCCGCGCGAGTCGAGTTCCAGAGCAACAGCGTCACCGGCTGGGCCCAGGGCGGGGCGGTGCGCTCCAGCAACACACTGGTCTGGGCGGCGCATTGCACGTTCTCGAACAACGAAGCCCGAGCCCTCGGCGCATCGACGGGCGGCCGGTTCGCCGCGGGCGGCGCCGCCTTCTCCGCCACCGGACTCGTCATGGCCAACTGCCTCCTCGTCGGAAACTCGGCCAATGGGGGGACTGAAGGGGTCGGCGGCGCCGTGTGCATCGACTTCACCGGCTTCTCGGAAATGCTGAACTGCACCATGACGAAGAACATCGCCTCGCACTGGGGCGCCGGGATCCTGTCGCGATCCGAATCCGTCCGGATGGGCAACAGCATCGTGACCGGGAACCTGGTGAACGGCGCGGAGTCCAACTTCTCCGGCGCGTTCATCTCCACGGGGCGCAACCTCCGCGGCCCGTCGCCCGTCGGGATCTTCACCCAGGAGGGGCCGACCGATTTCGTCAACATCAGCCCCGGATTCCTCGACCCCGCCGCCGGCGACTATCGCCTCGCGCCCGGCTCGATCTGCATCGACCAGGCGCACGCGATCCTCACCGTTGACGCCCGCCTCTTCTGGGATCTCGCGTTCGAACCCCGCGCGAAGGACGATCCGAGCACGCCCAACGGCCCCCACGCCGCGCAGACCATCCTCGGCCTCGCGGTCGTGGACATCGGCGCCTTCGAGTTCCAGCCCCCGCCCGACCTCGGCGCCTGCCCGACCGATGTGAACGGCGACGGCCAGGTGAACGCGACCGATCTTGCGAACGTGCTCGGCGCCTGGGGCGCATGCCCGTGAGCGATGCGCACGATCCTTGCCCGGGCGGCTGCGCCCGGTGAAGACAAGACGTCTCGAAGCCGCCGAGTGGGCGCTTCGAGACGTTTTTGCAGGCGCAGATGAGTCACCGCCTCCGGCTCAGGTTCACCCGCCGCCAGGTACAGCATGTACCGGGCGACATCGGCAGCGTGGGCCATAGGGCCAAGCCTCCAAACAGTTTCCAAACACAAGTCTACCGGCCACTCGCCGCCCCGCCAAGCCTCGTCCTGCTAGATTTGTTTTCAGAAGTTTCTGAAATGTATCGACTATCCGCCTCCTCCCGGCTATCCTCCGCACAGAAAGCCCACCGGAGACGTCCCATGAGCGCCGAATCCGCCGCACGACGCACGCTCACCGAAGCCCAGGATCGCTTCATCTCCACCTGGGGCCAGATGGGCAGCGTCTGGGGCATCAGCCGCACCATGGCCGAGGTCCACGCCCTGCTCTACATCGCCGGCGAAGGCATGAACACCGACGAAGTGATGGAGCGTCTCCAGATCAGCCGTGGCAACGCGTCCATGAGTCTGCGCGCCCTCGTCGAATGGGGCCTGGTCTCGCGCTCACACCGCCGCGGCGACCGAAAAGAGTATTTCCTCGCCGAGACCGATGTCTGGACCATGTTCCGCACCATCGTGCGCGAGCGCATGAAGCGCGAAATGGAGCCCGTCCTCGCTTCGCTCTACGAGATCCGCGATATGACCGCGCCGGCGCGCATGCAGAACCTCCCCGCCGTCGAAGCCCCCGCCATCGCCGGCCACAACGATCGCCTCGACGCCATGCTCCAGACCATCCAGACGCTCGATCGACTCAGCCAGCGCTTCGTCAGCCCCTCCGGCGTCGGCCTGAAACTCGCGGCCAGCGCGCTCTCCAAGATCGTCTGACGCCTCAGAAACCCCGGATCAGCGATATGCCCGCGGCTGCACGACAGTTCGCCGCACGCCCAACAACACGCACAACCGCCGCGCGCGCCGCGAAACAATCGCTCATCGTCAAATGGTCGCTCCGCGGCGTCGTCATTTCCGATTCCGGCCCGCCCGAGTTCACCGGAAACACCGACCACCGCGCCACACTCACCGCCCGCATCGACCGAATCTCCCCAAACCGCGCCCGCTGCGCCCTTTTCCTCACCGATGAGGCGCACACGCGCGAACACAGCATCACACCCGCGCCATTCCCCTGCGCCTGGCGCGAAGACCCCGAGCGCAACCTCCTCCACATCGATGCTCCGGCGAATTCCGCGCCAAACAGCGCCGAATCCCTCTCCATCACCGCCCACCTCACGCGCACACGCTCCAAAATCGCCATCAGCCGCCTCCTCTACGCCCGCGCCTCCGCCATCTCCCGCCTCCTCCCCCGCGGCGGGTGCGTCGAGCCCACCGGCGCACGATTGACCTGATCGCGCCCATTTCCCCGCGCGCCCATCCGTCACTTAATTAGCCTCGCGCGCGCTTCCAGCGCCCCCACCCCCCCTGCGCGCCGGAAGGCCGAAATCCAAAATTCGCAGATTTTCTTCTCCATGCGCCGCAAGCACTTGCGCGATCGCCTCGCGCGCAGTGACGTGTTTTGCGCGCACAAACACGGCCCTCCCCAGGGGTGTGTAGAGGCCCGCATCAGCCGGGCCGGGACACGCCCGCTCGCACCTTCGTTGCCCGCTCGCACACACCCACGCCCGGGAGGCGCCCATGCCGCTCCAACTCGGCCCGTTCGCCGACATCAAACTCGACGAAGCCCTCCTCGCCGCGCTCCTCCACGAGCACCGCGCCCGCACGCTCCCCGCGCTCGCGCGCTTCTGGCGTCACTACCGCAACGAGCGCCTCGATTGCCCCGGCGCAGCCCCGCTCGCGCCCGCGCACGCCTCGCACTCGCCCTCCGCGCGCCCGCCCCTCGCGCAGGAAGTCGGCCTCCCGCCGCGCCTCCGCCCCCATCCCGCCGATCCCCTCACCGACGATCGCGCCCGCCGCCGACCCGACATCGTCATCGAGAACGACATCGCCTGGCGAATCCACGCCATGGTCGATTTCATGTTCGGCCGGCCTATCAGTTTCGTCTCCACCGCGCCTGATGAATCCCGCCGCGCGGAAATCGCCCAGATCCTCGACGCCGTCTTCGAAGCCTCCGGCGGCGCCGCGCTCCTCCAGGACATGGCGCTCCTCGGCGCCGTCTATGGCCACATCGATCTCCTCCTGCGCGCCGACACCCTCTTCGATCGCGCCGCATCCCCACGCAACACCACCACCTCCACCTCCCCCCTTGCCCGCACCCTCGACTTCGCCCACACGCTCCGCATCGAACTCATCGAGCCCCCGCGCGCTGTCCCCCTCCTGAACCCGGACGATTACCGCCGCCTCGACGCGATGATCATCGCGTTCGAGAAAACCCAATCCGCCGTGCAGCCTCGCTCCTTCGCGCGCCGCCTCCTCTCCCCCGGCGCCCCCGCCCAGCGCGCCACCGCCGAAGTCATCGAGATCATCTCCGCTTCGCACGCGCAGCGCTACGAACACGGCCGCCTCGTCGCCGATGCGCCCAACCGCCTCGGCGCACTGCCCGTCATCCACATCCAGAACATCAGCCAGCCCTTCCGGCACGCCGGCCTCAGCGAGGTCGAGCCGCTCATCCCGCTCCAGGATGAACTCAACACGCGCCTCACCGATCGCGCGCACCGCGTCACCATGCAGTCGTTCCGCATGTACCTCGTCAAGGGCATGGGCCTCGGCGATTCCGGTTCCGGCCGCGTCGCCGTCGGCCCCGGACAGGTCTGGCTCACCGACAACACCGATGCCTCCATCGATTCCTTCGGCGGCGACGGCGCCTCCCCCGGCGAAACCGCGCACATCGAGGAAATCCGACAGGCGATGGACAAAACCTCGTCCGTCACGCCCGTCGCGGCGGGCGTCATCCGCGCACGCATCGGACAACTCTCCAGCGAAAACGCGCTCCGCGTGACCATGCTCGGCATGCTCGCCAAGACGGCGCGCAAACAGGTGTCCTATGGCCGCGGCCTCGCGCAACTCTCCGAACTCATCCTCCGCGCCCTCGATATCGCCGGCGTCTACCGCACGTCGCCCGCCGAGCGCAAGGTCCGCATCGCCTGGCCCGAACCGCTCCCGCTGCGCGAAAGCGAACGACTCGAATCCGCCGCGGCCAAGCGCGATCTCGGCATCCCGCACGATCGCGTGCTCACCGAACTCGGCTACGGCGCTGGCGATGAGGGCGTGTCGTAGCCGCGCCGCAACCCGCACACCTTCAACCGCCGCCGCTCATCACCGCCACCCCACCACGCACCACACAGGAGATTCACCCAGTGACCACACCCAACCCCAGCAACAGCAACACCCCCGCGGCTCCCCCGGCGACCCAGCCCGAGCCCGCCGCGCTCCAATCCCGCGCCGAAGCCCTCGAAACCAAAGTGCGCGAACTCGAATCCGCACTCGCCGACGCCCGCGCAGCCCGCGACGCCGATTCCCGCCGCCACACGCTCGAATCCGCGCTCCGCGAAGCCGGCGCCATCGATGTCGAGACCGCACTCATCATGGCCGAGCGCGCCATGAGCGAATCCAACGGCGCACCCGCCGACAACGCGCCCCAGACCACTCCGCCCGATCCCCACTCCGTCATCGCCGCGCTCAAAGACCGCAAACCCTTCCTCTTCCGCACCGCTTCCGCCTCCGCGCAGCCCGGCGCCTCCGTCATGAGCGCCGGAATCGAACCCGCGCCCCTCGCCACCGCCGAAGCCGCCGCCACCGACGCCGCCAGACACGGCGATCGCCGCTCCGTCCTCCGCTACCTCCGCGCCAAACGCGGCTGCTGAACCCGCCTTCCCGCTCACACACACGACTCCGCTTCACACCACATACACAAAGGAGCCCACACCATGGCGTTCACCGGAAAAGCAACCTATTCCGCCGGCGCGACCCTCCCCGAACTCGCGGAGGATGTCAGCGACATCATCGGCCTCATCAGCCCCTTCGAGACGCCCCTGCTCGATCACCTGGGCGACCCCCGCCGCGCTGCGCGCAGCACACTCCACGAATGGCTCGAAGACGCACTCCTCCCCAACACCGATCAGATCAACCAGACCGTCTTCACGCCCAGCCCCACCGCCGCCACCGCCATCACCGTGGACAACGGCCCGCGCTTCCAGCCGGGCGACCAGGTCCGCACCAGCCTCGGCCTCGAAGTCATGCTCGTCACCGCCGTCGCCGGCAACGTGCTCACCGTCGTGCGCGGCTATGGCGGCACAACCGCCGAATCCCTCACCGATAACACCATCCTCCACATCATCGGCAACGCCGCGCTCGAAGGCGCCGATCGCACCCCCGCCCGCTTCACCAACCGCTCGCGCCGCACCAACTATTCGCAAATCTTCGCCTCCACCGTCGAGGTCAGCGGCTCCCAGCTCGCCGCGCAGGCCATCGGCGTCGAAGACGAAATGGACTACCAGAAGCAGGAGCGCCTGCGCGAACTCCTGCGCGATCTCGAGAACTCCGTCATCAACGGCGTCGCGCCCAGCGCCAACCCCCAGGGCGGCGACACCGTCCGCCGCACGATGCGCGGCCTGCGCTCCTTCATCACCACCAACGTCTTCCAGCCCGGGATCGGCGGCATCCCCGATGGCGGCGGCATCGGCACGGATGAACTCAACGAAGACGTGCTCAACGCCGTCCTCCGCCGCGTCTGGGAGGAATCCAGCGCCGTCATCGACACCATCGTGGTCGGCGGCGCCCAGAAGCGCCGCATCAACGCCTTCATCGGCGAGAACCGCGCCTACTCCGCGCGAGACACCGAAGTCCGCAGCCTCGTCAGCACCTATTCCAGCGATTTCGGCGTCGCCCGCGTCATCCTCAGCCGCTACGTCCCCCCCGATTCCATCCTCCTCCTCGATTCCTCGCGCCTCGGCGTCCTGCCCCTCTCCGGACGCAGTTTCCACTTCAAGCGCCTCTCCAGCGGCGGCGATAGCGAAGTCGGCCAGGTGATCGGCGAGTACACGCTCGAAATGCGCAACGAAAACGCCCACGGCGTTATCCACGCCCTCGCGGCGTAGCGCGCCTCCGGATGCAGCAGGCGCAGGAGCGAAGGCGATTGTCGCGACAACCCACCACCTGAGCGCCCCTTCCTCCTGCGCCCCTGCATCTTTTCCTCCGTCCCACATCCCGTATCCACTTCCGGAGCCCTCCCATGCCCTTCGCCAAAGACCGCGACCTGCTCGTCTACGAACCCACGCTCTTCCGCGACGTCGGCTGGTCGGCCCAGCGCCTCGGCAGCGCCACCGGCGCCACGCTCGCCGGAACCGCGCTCACCACCAACAAGGTCGATTTCGAAGCCCTCGGAATCACGTCCGGGCACGTGGTCATGGTGAACGGCGCGCCGCTCGAAGTCGTCGATCGCGTCTCCGCGGAAGAACTCACCGTCTCGCTCCTCCGCGCCTCCATCGATGATCCTCCCCTCCCGCCCCTGCCGCAGGAAGATGCTTCGATCGCCATCTCCACGTTCCTTCCGCAGATCACCGTCATTCACGAAACGCTCATGCGCTCCGCCGGCATCGAGCCTTCCGACCCGGAGCAGCGCCCGAACGTGAGCGATGTCACCAACAGCCGCGCCCTCGTGCGGCTGGAAGCCCTCGGCGCGCTGAACCTCATCCTCGCCGCCGCCGCCGCGACCTCGGGCGATGCCTCCCCCGCCTGGGCCCGCGCCCTCATGCACAAGCGCCGTTTCATCGCCGAACGCGCGCGCCTCGCCGTCGCCGTCGATCTCAACGACGACGGCGCGCCCGATGCCCTCCGCCCCTTCGACGCCCTCCGCCTCGAAAGGATCTAGCGCCATGCTCTGGCTCAATCCCGAACTCGTCACGCTCGCCCTCGCCGGCGCCCCGTCGCTCACGCTCGATGGCGTGCGCTCCATCTCCATCAACCGCTCCGCCGCGCGGCTGGCGCTGGAGTTCACCGATCTCGGCCCGCACGTCGGTTTCGCCGATGCGCCGGAGCAGCGCGTGGACATCGTCATCGAGCGCAATGTATCGCCCGAAACAGCCGCGCCGTCCGCCGCGCTCGCGCCCGGCGCGCTCGGCGCGCTCTCCTTCCGCGCCGCCGCGGCGAACTCCGATCGCGCGGGACGTCTCATCAGCGCCCAGGCCGTCGTCACGAGGGTGCGCCACGATCACAGCCGCTCCCTCGGCTGGCTCCAGACCATCGCGCTCGTCGCCATCTCCGATGACGGCGCGAGCGACCCGATTCTCGTTTCCGCAGAGGAGGAGAACTGAGCCATGGCCAGCAGCATCGCCGGAATCTCGCTCTTCAACTCCGGCCCGCACCGCTTCACGCTCCGCGCCGTCGGCCGCCTGTGGCTCCCGCCGCTCGTGATCGACGAACTCCAGGACGCGACCGAAGTCATCGCGCGCCCCATCGAACTCCGCATCACGCAGACCGGCCGCCTCATCGCCGATGACGACGAAGCGCTCTGGACGCTCGTCGAAGCCATCCGCCAGCGCGCCGAAGCCGCGCTCAAAGGCACGCTCATCGACCACGCCGGCACGGAGTGGCCCAACATGACCTTCCTCCGCTTCACCCCCGCCGACCGCATCGACCGCGCCCGCAAAGTCAGCCTCCACTACGACGCCGACTACATCCGCCTCGTCAACGATGCGCCAATTCCACCATGACCTCGAGCCACCCATGCTTTGGGCGGCATGAGGTGGCATGGGACAATCCGGGTGGCATGGTCACCGCTTTGGGTGGCTATGCCCTCCGTTGCTCCCGCCTCGTGCACACCATCACGCGCCGCCCTCCGCGCCCGTGTGGCATGGAACGGCGCTTCGCCGCTCCATGCCCTTCCCACCCCGAACCATGGACAACCCAAGGCCGTCCATGCCACACAACTTCGAATCGCCACGGAGGGGCGCGCGGCTGTTGCCGGAGGCGCAGCGAGCGAAGCGAGCAAGCCTCCGGTCACCCGCCCACTTCTCACCGCCCCCGTAGGGGGCGGACGAGCCTTTGAGATCCTCCCGCCTCGCGTATTCCCCCACATTCCACCTGCCACATTCCTCCCCATGGACCTCGCCACCACCATCACCCAGTTCGGCGCCGCCGGCCTCATCGCCTGGATGTGGCTCTCCGAGCGCCGCCACGGCGCACTCCGCGAACGCCAGATCGCCGAAGCCCACGAGCGCCTCCTCGAGCACCGCCTCCAACTCGACCTCCTCGTGGACGTCGTCCGCGACAACACACGCGCCATGTCAGCCCTCGAAGCCGGCCAGCGCCGCCTCGCCGACCTCCTCGACCGCCTCCGCCCCACTCATGCGCCCACACCCGCCCCCGCGCATCCCGCAACCCCCGTCGCCACCACCCCCAACACGACCGCCGCGGCATGACCCGCCCCTCCGTACACTCACGCCCATGCGCACGCGCCACAGCAGCGCAACTTCTCCGCATCGGGTGGCATGGCCACCGCTCTGGGTGGCTATGCCCTCTCTTGAGCGCCACGCCCGAGCAGGTGTGGCATGGGACGGCGCTTCGCCGACCCATGCTCTTCCCACCACCAACCATGGACAACCCAAAGCGGTTGTCCATGCCACCCATGGGAAGGCTCGGGCCCCATGGCCACCGCTTTGGGTGGCTATGCGAATCACCTGCGCCGCCACCCTCCTCGCATCACTCCCCTCCTGCGGCATGCAGCCCAAAGGCGGAGATCTCTCCCGCTCCGGCGACGCCGCCATGGAGGAAATCTTCGAAGTCGATCCCTTCGCCCCCGTCCGCGTGCGCATCCATCCACTCACGCGCTGGACGCACGATGACGAGGGCCGCCCCGCCATCGAGGCCCGCCTCGAGTTCCTCGATCGCTGGGGCCACGGCGTCAAAGCGCTCGGCGTCGCGCGCTTCGATTTCGCCCGGGCCGCGGGCGCCGGCCTCACACCCGCCCCCGGCGGATCCGAAGCCGCCGTCGGCGGCACGCTTCGCACACGCTGGCACGAGGTCGATATGCGCGACCCCGAAACCAACTCCACCAGCCTCTACGACGCGGTCACGCGCACCTACGTCATCACGCTCCTGCTCGAATCGGAGCGCGAAATGGAAGTCCCCGGCGCGCTGCGCATCCTCTTCACCACGGAAGATGGGCGCGGGCTCACGGATGAGCGTCGTCTCGAATCCTGAGCGCGCAGCGACTCAACGCGCCCCTCACGGCGCCGCCGCGCTGCATCGGAATCGGTTCCCCACCACCCCGCCGATCGGCTCAGCCGATGGCTTCGAAGTCCGTGATGATCGCATCCACCGCGCGATCGATCTTGTCCGGCGTCTCGTACGTGCCGGCGTTCAGTTCGAACCGCACGCGCTCGACCAGGCCCGGACGGATGTCCGTCTCCTGGTCGAGGAGCCTGCTCAGCAGCCGCGCCCGATCGGAAAGCTCGACCTGGTCGGTCGCCTTCGCCGGCGCGGGGGCCGCAACCTCTTCAATCGGACGGTGGACGCCGTTGCGGGCGTGCTCCGTCTGCACGCCGATCGTGGGCAGGGCATGATTGATGTGGCCGAAGTCGGTCATCGCGTAGGACTGCTCCCGGTTGAGCGTCGAAGAGGCATCGCTACAAGCGTCCCCACCGGTGGGCCATGGCTGGTTCTCCGTCCAGCGCGGCCGAAACGCTCTGGTCTAGGATCACGTATCGTCGAGGGCGCTGACTCCCCATGACATTTCCTCCGATGACACCCCAACCGCCCAAGTCACAGCCACTTGCGCGTTTCGGCGCGGCCGCGGCGGTCGCCCTCGCGCTCGCCGCCCTCACCGCCTGCTCCGGCGGCGGAAACCGCGATGACGACGCCCTGCGCGATGAGGGCCGGCAGGTCTTCGGCGACACCGCCGCGGGGGGCTCGGAATCCGCGGATGGCGCCTCAGCGCCGGCCGGGCGGGGCGCATGGACCATCGTCCTCGCCACCGTCCCCGGCGAGAACGCCGGCCCCGACGCCGAAACCCTGCTCCAGCGCATCCGCACCGAAGCGGGCCTGGCCGATGCCTACGCCGCGCCGCGCGAAGGCGGCGTCGTCATCGCCCTGGGCCACTATTCCGGCCCCGGCGATAAGCGGGCCGCGGCTGACCTCGCCCGCGTCCGCCAGACCGCGATCAACGGCGCACGCGCCTTCCCGCTCGCCTTCCTCGCCCCCACCGCCACCGGCGGCGCCGCGGGATCGATCCCGGAACTGAACCTGGCCAACGCCCGCTCCCTCTACGGCGAAGACGCCGAGTACACGCTCCAGGTCGCGGTGTACGAGAGCGACAAACGCCGCGAATCGATGCGCATGGCCGAGCAGGCCGCGACGATCTACCGGCGCAACGGCGACCTGGCGTTCTACTACCACGGCCCCCAGCGCAGCATGGTCACCGTCGGACTCTTCACCGACCGCGATTTCAATGTCCAGGAGGGCTATTTCAGCCCTGAACTCGAGTCCGTGCAGCGCCGCCACCCCTACAACCTCTTCAACGGCCGCGGCATCCAGGAGACCCGCCCCGGCCAGAAGCCCACGTTTCAGCGCAGTTCACTGGTGCAGATCCCCTGAACCGCCCGAACGGACCTTCATGAACAGGCGGGAGGTCCGGAAATCCACCCGCGTTCGCCCCGTGAGGACACGTTCCCTGACCAAAACGGGCGTGTTTGCCCCGTTTCTGTAAAACAGCGCTTGCAGTGCCGCGGGCAGCCTGTATCATGTCCACGGATCGTGCGGCCACGCACAAGGATGCACGGTCTTTCGTGAGAGAGTGACTGAAAGCCCAGGCAGTGGCGCTGATATCGCTCCGTTGACCATCCGTTGGTGATCCGTCGCATGACGCGGCGGGCGTAGCGGTGAAACGCCGTCCATTGGCAGGCCGAGGAGGCTCTCGATCGGGCGCTGGCTGATCCGTCGCGGCGGATCGGATCCGGTTTTCCGTGTCGTTCGGCTCTGCACAAGGGGCGTTTTGAGTCTGGAAACAGACGAGTAAGAGGGAGTTCGCACCCCAAGTTCAGTTCGCATGCCGGCCGAATGACCGCCAAGACCGCCCGCGCCCTGTGCACAGGTGTGCGGGCGGTTTCTTTTTCATGAACGCCTCAGGCCGGCATGCTCACGCGCGAGAGCGCGTCCTCGAACGTGTCCGCGATCGGGACCAGCCCGTGGACGTTGCAGCGGGAGAGCACGTCGCGCACGGCGGGCGTGGGCGCGGCGATCGCCGCGGCGCCGCCGCGCTTCACCACGTTTCGGCCCAGCCCGATCAACTGTCCGATCGCGAGGCTGGCGATGAACGCCAGTTGGGAGAGGTCCATGATCAGGCGCATGGGGTGCGCGGCGATGAGCCGCGTGAACTCGCGCTCGATCGCATCGACGTTCGTGATGCCCGCATCCCCGGACAGCGCGACGATGGTGACGCCGTCGCGCTCGCCCGAAGTGATGGTGATTCCTGACATGGCGCACACCTCCTCTGAACTCGGCCGTGCGGAGCCTATCCGGCAAGTCCCCGGCCGCCAGAGGGTTGGCCGCGCGGCGGGCCAATGATTTACATTGTGAAGGCGGCGGAATGACCGGCGGGGCTAGGATCGCGCCCCCAAGGCGGAACCGGGAGGATCGACCACAGATGCCCGACACGTTTCACTGGCTGGATGTCGAGCGGATCGGCGAGGAACTGGCGGATCGGCACGCCGATCGCGATCCGATGAGCGTGCGGTTTCCCGAACTGCGCGCGCTGGTGGAGGCGCTGCCGGGGTTCGAGGCGAGGCCGGGGCATCCGGTGAACGAGCGGATTCTGGAGGCGATCCAGGCCGCGTGGGTGGATGAGCGCGAGGGGATTGAGCGCGAAGAAGATTGAGTTCAGGCGCGCGGGGCGCAGCCGGCGTCGCAGGTTGTTGTGCGCTCGCGGTTCGCGGCGACGTGGCGGTAGACGCGCCGGCCGAGGTGGCTGACCCCCGGAAGGTAGAGCGCGAGCGCGGGGAGGAAGCCGAGGGGCGTGCGCAGGAGCGCGCGGCGGAGCGCGGGGAAGCCGAGGAGGATGCGCCCATCCTTCGTGCGCATGGGCATCGCGGTCATGGCTTCTTCGCGCGTGACGGGGAGTTGGTCGTCGGGGAGCGCGGTGGAGTCTTCAAAGTACAGCGCGCCGAGCCAATCGAGGCGGCGCAGGCGGCGCGAGGACTTGCGGCACATGCCGCACTGGCCGTCGAAGTAGAGCGTATCGCGCGGGGCTGGTTCCGTGGCGGGCATTACAGTGGATTGAATGCGCGCGGGGGGTGGGATTCAACTCCAGAATGGTGGCACAGGCGGTACGCCTGTGCCACCCGGATTCACCGGACTCAACCGTTTGCCGAGGTGACCGGCGCGTCGTAGGCTCATCGGCTCATGTCGCAGTTTGCGCAGAGGTCGCCGCTGGATGATGCGCGGGAGATGCTGCGCGCGGGGCGGCATGACGATGCGGACCGCGTGTGCCAGATGGTTCTGAAGCGCGACCGGAAGAACCTGAACGCGCTGCATCTGCTGGGGATTTCGAGCCTCGAACGCGGGAGGCTCGACGATGCGGAGTCGTGGTTCAAGAAGGCGCTGGCCATCCAGCCGCGGGAGGCGCATTTTCAGTACATGCTGGCGCGCGTGGCGGAGACGCGCGCCCGCGCGGAGGAGGCCATCTCGCGGTGCGATGAGGCGCTGCGTCTGAACCCGGGCCTGCGGCCTGCGCGGGGCCTGAAAGCCGCGGTGCTGGAGCGCAGCGGGCGATATGACGAGGCCCGCGCAGCGCTCGAACCGCTCGGCGCTGCGCTGGAGGAGGAAGCCGCGACCGCCGCGCTCATGGCGCGGCTGGAGCACCGCGCCAAGCGCCACGCCGAGGCGCTGGCCATCCTCGACAGGCAACTGGCGCGCAGCGATCTCGCGCCGGCCGCGCGGCAATCCATGCTCTACCTCAAGGGCAAGATCTGCGACCGCACGGGCGACTACGACCGCGCGTTCGATGCGTGCAGCGAAGCCAACCAGATCGGCCGCATGCCTTTCGATGAGGCCCGATTCGTCGCGCAGGTGGATGAGATGATTGCCGTGTTCTCGAAGGAGCGCATGGCGACATACCCCCGCGCCCGCACGCGCTCCGAGGCGCCGGTGATCGTCGCGGGCATGCCGCGGTCGGGCACGACGCTCATCGAGCAGATCATCGATGCGCACCCGAAGGGCGCCGGCGCGGGCGAGATCGGCGGCATCGATTTCTTCACGGAGTTTCCGCAGTACCCGGAGTGGATGGCGGGCCTCACGCTGGAGGCGATCGATAAGATCGCGGCTTCCGGCCTTTCGGCGCTGCTCGCGATCGGGCGCGGGGCGGAGCGCATCGTGAACAAGAGCCTGTGGAACTACAGGCAACTGGGGCTCATGGCGCTCCTGTATCCGGGCGGGCGCGTGATTCACTCGAAGCGCGATCCGCGCGACGTGTGCCTTTCGTGCTTTCTCGAGCACCTGCGCCCGGAGCGGCACCCCTACGCGGCCGACCTGCACAACCTCGGCGTCGTGCACAAGCAGTGCGAGCGGCTCATGGCGCACTGGAAGGATGTCTGCGGCCTGCCCGTTCTCGATGTCTCGTACGAGGCGATGGTGGAGGACCAGGAGCGCGAATCGAAGCGGATCATCGACTTCCTCGGCCTCGAGTGGGACGAGAAGTGCCTGCGGTACTACGACTCCGGCCGCATGGTGATGACGCTGAGTTACGACCAGGTGACGAAGCCGATCTACACGTCGTCGATCGGGCGGTGGCGGAACTACGAGAGGCGCCTGGGGCCACTTTTCGAGGCGCTCGGCGCGTGACGGGACACGCCCGCAGCCTGCCTGCCGGGCCCCCGCAGAAAGCACGGCAAAACAAGGGGTTTTCGCCGGGTCCGGCCGGGGGTCGCGGGCGCCTTTGAAACGGGAAAGTCGGCCCCTTCGAGACTAGAATGGAGGCCTCGTTCTGGATGCCCCAAAGGCCCCCCAAGAGGGCCCCCAAGGCGAGCCCTGTTCAGCCACCCTTTTCGTCGTCGCCCCGGCGATTGATCATGGCCGCCGCGCCCGGCGCACGATGATGTTGAGCCTGTATGCCCGAGCAGATCGCACCTGAACCCACGCGCCCGTCGACTTCGCCGGCGGGCAAGCCGAACAAGCCGCCGCAGGCCTACACCGAGGACCAGATCAAGGTGCTCGAGGGGTTGGAGGCCGTGCGCAAGCGGCCGGGCATGTACATCGGCGACACCGGGGCGGCGGGGCTGCACCACCTCATCTTCGAGGCGGTGGATAACTCCATCGACGAGGCGATGGCCGGTCGGGCCACGACGGTTTCGGTGCGCATCAACGCCGACGGCTCGGTGTCCGTGACGGACGACGGCTCGGGCATCCCGGTCGGCCCGATGAAGCACGAGAACCCGCTGCTGCACGGCAAGTCGGCGGTCGAGATCGTGATGACGGTGCTGCACGCGGGCGGCAAGTTCGGCGAGGAGGATTCGGCGTACAAGGTTTCGGGCGGCCTGCACGGCGTGGGCATCTCGTGCGTGAACGCGCTCTCGGAGTGGCTGGAGGTCGAGGTCTGCCGCGACGGCAAGATCCACCTCATCACGTTCGAGCGCGGCAAGGTGCGGCGGCCGCTGCACGTGGTGGGCGAGGTCGGCGCCGCGGGGCGCGACGGGAAGAACGATCCGCGGCGGACGGGCACGCGCGTGACGTTCATGCCCGACCCCGAGATCTTCGAGGAGACGGATTTCACGTACGCCACGGTCGCCACGCGGCTGCGGGAACTGGCGTATCTGAACCCGGGCGTCGTCATCAAGGTGGCGGATGAGCGCGTGGGCCCCGACGGGAAGATGCGGGAGGAGACGTTCTGCTTCCACGACGGCGTGGTGGAGTTCGTGCGGCACCTCAACGAATCGAAGACGGCCGTGACGGAGCCGGTGTTTCTCAAGGGCGAGAACGCGGACGAGGGCCTGGTGTGCGAGGTGGCGCTCCAGTACAACGACGGCTACAACGAGCTGCTGCTCTCCTTCGCGAACAACATCAAGACGGTGGACGGCGGCACGCACGTCTCCGGCTTCAAGACGGCGCTCACGCGCACGCTGAACAACCACGCGAAGCAGACGGGGATCATCAAGGAGCGCGACCCGGTTCCCTCGGGCGACGATCTGCGCGAGGGCCTGGCGGCGGTGATCTCGGTGAAGCTGCCGGAGCCGCAGTTCGAGGGGCAGACCAAGGGCAAGCTGCGCAACACGGATGTCGAGGGGTTCATCTCCTCCATCGTGGGCGAGAAACTGCAATCGTGGCTGGAGGAGCATCCGTCCGAGGCGCGGCGGATCTGCCAGAAGGGCATCCTGGCGGCGCAGGCGCGGGAGGCGGCCCGCAAGGCGCGCGACCTCACGCGGCGGAAGAGCGCGCTCGATTCCGGCTCCATGCCCGACAAGCTGGCGGATTGCAAGACGAAGGACATCGAGCAATCGGAACTGTTCATCGTCGAGGGCGATTCGGCAGGCGGATCGGCCAAGCAGGGGCGCGACGTGGACACGCAGGCGATTCTGCCGCTCAAGGGCAAGATCCTGAACGTGGAGAAGGCGCGGCTGGACAAGATCCTCGGCTTCGAGGAGATCCGCGTGCTCATCTCCGCGCTGCGCTGCGGCATCGGCGAGGATTTTGACGCCTCGCGGCTGCGCTACGGCAAGATCATCATCATGTGCGACGCCGACGTGGACGGCTCGCACATCACGACGCTGCTGCTCACGTTCTTCTTCCGCCAGATGGGCGAACTGGTGAAGCGCGGGCTGGTGTACATCGCGCAGCCGCCGCTCTACCAGGTGGCGCGCGGGAAGAAGACGCAGTACGTGCTGAACGACGCGAAACTCACCGATGCGCTGACGGACCTGGGGCTGGACGGCGCGGCGCTGCTCGTGCGCGACATCTCCGGCCTCTCCCGTGAACGGGACGTGGGCGGGGCCGAGCCGCCGGTGGTGCGCACCATCGAGGGCGATGAGTTGAGGCGGCTGGTGAAGGCGCTGCGGCGGCTGAGCGAACTGGTGGAGATCGTGGAGCGCCGCGGCACGCGGTTCATCGATCTGCTGGAGGAGCGCGCGAACGATCCTTCGAGCCAGGGCCGCCTGCCGACGCACCGCCTGCAGTGGGCGGGGCAGGCCCGCTTCGCATGGTCGGAGGAGCAGGCGACGAAGATTGCCGAGCAGGAGGGCCTGCGCCTGGCGGACATGCGCGACGAGACGGGCGCCGAGGGCGCCGCGACCGCCGCGGCGACGGAAGGCCCGGTGGTGACGATCCGCGAACTGCACGAGAACCGCGAACTGGCCCGCATCTTCGAGCAACTGGCGTTGTACGGGCTGGCGATCGACGATTTCGGCCTGCAGCGCGAGGAATCGGTGACGGGCGAGACGCTGCCGGCGAAGTACGCGTGGCGCGTGGGCAAGGCGCACGCGGCGGCTGCGGCCGGCGCGAGCGCGGCGGCGGCCCGCGAGGAATCGCATGACGGGGAATCGCACGAGGGTGAGCGCGATGATCATCGCGCCATGGCGTCGCAGAGAAAGGGCGCGGTCGTGGAAGCCGCGAACGTGCCGGCGATTCTCGGCACGCTGCTGGATGTGGGCCGGCGCGGGCTGGAAGTGAAGCGCTTCAAGGGCCTGGGCGAGATGAACCCGGAGC
Organism: uncultured Phycisphaeraceae bacterium; assembly: GCA_964529265.1. Lineage (GTDB taxonomy): Bacteria > Planctomycetota > Phycisphaerae > Phycisphaerales > UBA1924 > CAZGVW01. The sequence goes on along the minus strand of CAZGVW010000137.1, from coordinate 8,848 downwards.
AGTTGTGGGAGACGACGATGGATCGCTCTCGCCGGACGCTGCGGCGCGTATCGTGGGACGATGCGGGCGAGGCGGATGCGCTGTTCTCGACGCTGATGGGCGAGAACGTGGAGCAGCGGCGGCGGTACATCGAGGATCATGCGCTGGAAGTGAAGCAACTCGACGTGTGATGGTTTGCGCCGCGGCTGAGCGGCGCGCGGCCGGCGCAAGGGCTGGGGCGGACGGGAAACGGGGGCCATTTGAACAGGGCGCTTCGGACAATCGGCGCGGGCCTGGCGGCGATCGCACTGCTTTCGTGCGCCGCGGCGCTGGCCGGGCCGGCGGGCGTGTGGCGGCCGCCCTCGACGCGTCTCCCGCCGCGGGTGGCGTGGGACCAGGGGCAGCAGCAGGCGCCGGACGCGACGCGGAATGCGAGCGAGACGGCGGTGGCGATCGTGTTCGGGCGCGAGGGCGGGGCGCGTGCGCTGCAGACGATCACGTTCGATGACCGCGGCGGGTTTCTGGGCGCGGATGCGGATGGGAAGGCGGTGGGCGCGGCGTTTGAGGATGTCGCGGCGATTCTGTTCGCGCGGCCGGATGAATGGTTCGGGCGGGCGCGGGCTGTGGCGGCGATGGGCGCGGGAGATGATGCTCGCGGCGAGGGCGAGGCGCAGCGCGGCGGCGGCGAGGCGGCTGTGCGCCGCCGCGGATTGCTCATTCTCACGGATGGTCAGCGGCTGGCGGGCGCGATGGTGGTGGGAGTGGGGGAGGGGGGCGTCGACGCCGGGCGCGCGGCGCGAGGAGATGAAACGCCGCTCGATGCGCCGGAGGGCGCCCGCCGCGGGGAGCCTTCCCGGGGCGGGGCCGGGGGCGGGGTGACGCCGGGTGAGTATTTCACGTGGGAATCGCCGCTGCTGGGGCGGTTCAGCGGCGCGCTGGATTCCGCGGCGCACGTGTGCTTTGCGCCTGCCTCCGGAGTCGGGAGCGGCGGGCTGCCGGTTGCGCCGTCGCGCCGCGAACTCGCGGCTGCGCCGGTGGTGGATGAGGCGATTCTCGCGAACGGCGACAGGCTGATCGGGTTCATCACGGATCTCGGCGCGGAGATCGAGGTGGATGCGGGGGGCGCGGCGGGGCGGATGCGCGTGCCGATTGAGCGCGTGCGGGCGCTGCGGCTGTCGTCATCGCGCTCGGCGTCGCGCGGGCCGCTGGCGTGGCTGGCGGATGGATCGATCGTGCGGTTTGCGTCGATTGGGGTGGTGCAGGGGCAGGTGGGAGCGGTGGACCAGGGGCGCGGCGCGCCCTCGGCGATGCGGCTTGCGCTCACGCTGCCGACGGGGCGAACGATCAACCTGCCGACGGAGGCGCTGATCGCGATCACGGCGGACGTGCATCGCATTGCGCCGCTGGCGGAGATTGCCGCGGAGGGGGTTGAGCGATCGAACGGCGTGGCGAAGATCATCGAGCCGGGCGCGATGATTCCGGGGGAGGCGGGGCCGTTCTGGTCGATCGGCGCGCGGGACATCACGCTTTCCGGCGCTGCGCGGCTGGATGCGGCGGCGCCGGAGGGCGCGGTGGCGCTGTGGGCGGCTGCGGCGCTGCCGAAACGAGGTTGGCAGTGGAGCGAAGGCACGCTCACGGTGTGGTCGGAGCGTTCGCCCGCGGCCCGCGTGCGCCTCTCGCGCCAGCGGCCGGAATCGGGCGTTCAGGCGCTGCTGGCCGGCGAGCGCTTGACGCTCACGCTGAGCCCGGGCAGCGCGGGCGCGGGACAGGCCTTCGCGGCCGTCCGATCGGGGATTGTGGTGATCGGGGGCGAGTGAAGCGCGGCGCGAGGCGCGCACACTTGACGCCGCGGCTTACTCGACAACCCGCACCGTGCTCACGCCCTCGGTGAGCAGTTCGTACACCAGTTCGATGTCCTCGGCGAGCAGGCGCACGCAGCCCATCGACATCTCCTTGCCGATCGAATCCGGATCGATCGTGCCGTGGACGCCGTAGCCGAGGAGGGACTCGGTGGCGGGGTCGGCGCCGTCGAGGCCGATCCAGCGCTCGCCGATGGGGTTCTTGGGGTCGTTCTCGCTGAAGTATTCGTTCGTGCGCGGGTTGGTCCACGCGGGGTTCACGAGTTTGCTGTTGCGGCGCACGATCCACGTGCCGACCGGCGTCGAGCTGTATTCGCCGAGGCCGACGTTGAACGAGCGGATGTAGACGGGCAGGTCGCCGGACGTGGAAGGTCCGTAGCCGTGCGGCGCGGTGCGCGAAGGCGGCGGCCCGGCGAAGACATCCATGCGGAAGGCGCTCTTGCTGACGACGGCGTGGAAGGGGCCGCGCACCATCTTGAGCGTCTGGCCGATATTGATGCGCCCGGGATCCTTGAGTTTGTTGATGCGCTGGAGCAGGCGCCAGTCAACTGAGAGATCCAGCCGCTCCGGCAGCGAGGAGAGGCGGTCGCCGGACTGGATGGCGTATTTCTCGGAGAAGAAATCGCCCTCGACGACGGTGGGGGAGAAGGTGAGCAGGTTGCTGATCTCGCTCATGCGGCTGCGGATGAGCGCGCGATCGGCTTCGCTGGTGCGCGGATCGTGCAGGGCGCGGTTGAAGGTCATGCGGACCTGAACGGGGCGGTTCTGGCCGTTGAAGGCTTCCGCCTGCGCGATGAGGTCGCGCACGGTCTGGGGGCTTTCCGTCGAGCCGCGGTTGCTCAGGGGCGGGGCGGATGACGCCGGGGTGTTGGTCTGCTGCTGGCTCGTGTTGAGCGGGTTCGGCCGCGCGGCGGCGCGCTGCTCAGGCGAGGCGGCGTTGATCTTGAGCGCTTCGGTGAGGGCGGCTTCGCCGGCGGAGTTGGGTCGTGTGGCGGCGGCGCCCTGACCCGGCGCGGGCGCCGCGGGAGGCGGGGCGGTGTTCGCCGCGACTTCGCGCCGGTTTGCCGCGGAGTTGGCGTCCTTCGCCGCGGTCGCGGGGTCGGTGGACTTCCTGGTGGTGGTGGGCTGCGTCTTCGGCGCGTCAGCCGCGGCGGTGCGGCGATTGCGGTCGGGGTGTTCGGGCTGGTTGGCGCGATCGCCTGCGGCCTGGGCCGGGGCGGGTCCGCCTGCGGGGGTGGCGCCGTCTCCCGCGGGCCAGAGCCACCAGATCAGCGCGATGAGCCCGAGCATTCCGCCGATGGCGAGCATCCGGCGCGACGGCCGCAGGAACCGCCAGCGCCGCCGACGTCCGCCCCCGCCGCCGCCGCGGCCTCTCGTGAATGCCCGGATCGAACTCTGACGCGACGTCTGGGATGCAAGGGCCATGATGGGATTCCGTTCCTCGTGTCCGTTGTCCGCAGGTTGTCTGTGTGCGCCCGCGCACGGGCGCGACATTGGGGCGATTGACCCCCGCAGCGACTCCGTCGCCGCGGCTGGCCGGGCGCCATCCTAACTCAGAGATCGGGCCGGAGGCGGATTCCGGTGCAAAGCCGCGGGGGCCGGGCCGTCCCGGCGGGCCTCGATCCGGGCCTCACGCCGGGCGCGGGCAGCCGATGCGGATCGTGCGGCGGTCGGTCACGATCGCATCCAGATGCACATCGTGGGGGTCGAGCGGAATTTCGTCCACCACCTGGAAATCGAAGCACACGCCGCAGCGCGTGGCCGTGCGCCGGAGGGCGGGCTGCGACAGGAACCGGTCATAGAACCCGCTGCCGCGCCCCAGCCGCGCGCCGGAGGCATCGAACGCCAGGCCGGGCACGATGATGAGATCGATCTCCTCGAGCGGCACGGGGCGGCCATCCACCGGCTCGCGCACGCCGTGGCGGCGCACCTCGAAGCGGTCGTCGAACCCGCGGATCTCGACGGGCGTCATCCGGCGGTGGTCCCAATCGATGCGCGGGGCGCAGAGCGTCTTGCGCTCCTGGAAGCACCGGATGGCGATCGGCGCCACATCCACCTCGCCCGGCGTGGGGAGATACACCATCACCGTGAGCGCCGACTGGAAGAACTCCGTCTCCAGGAACCGCGCGCACGCCCGCACCGAGAGCGCATGCGCCTGAACGGCGTCCAGCGCCTCCAGCCGCGAGCGCACTTCCGTGCGGATCCGCTTCTTCCTGATCGAGACGTCGCTCATCGCCGCGGCAGCCATCATGGACGAAGGACTATCGGAGCCTGATTCGGCGCCTCCGCAGATTTGTCCGCGGCAGGCGCCTCCCATGCTTCCTTCGTCCATGTCCTCCGGCTGGATAAGACGATTGAACACCATGTTCCCTCTCCCTCCCGTTTCTCTCCTCGCCGTGCGCCGGGCCCGTCTCCCTCGAGCCCGCTGCCCCCTCTAGACCCTCCGGCCCGGGCGGCACACCGACTCCCAATGAATAACATCAATTGCGTCGCCAAGCGCCGGGTCAATCGCCCTGATTTCCCAGATTATTTTGCGCCTTCTCGGGCCTGAACCCACCCATTCCGGGAGGATGGCGAGGATGGGGACCCCGTTCTGCCGCTCCAGCCACCGCCGGTTCGAGACCATCGATTCATCCGCCGACTCCGGGTCGTACCCGTTGATCACGATCCCCGCGATCGAAAGCCCCGCCCCGCGGATCGCGCGGTAGGTCAGCGCCGTGTGGTTCAGCGTCCCCAGCCCGGCGCGGCAGACGACCACCACCGGATAGCCGATCGCCTTCATCAGATCCAGACACGTCACGATGTCGCTCTTGCGCGTGCCGGCCAACGGCGTCATGACGCCACCGATGCCCTCGACGACAATCGCCTCGCACTTCTGATCCATCCGCGCAAGCGCCCGCGCCATCGCTTCCACATCCAGCGATGCGCCCTCATCCATGCGCGCCAGGGCCTCAGCCGGCGCCACAGGCGCGCGGAACCGCACCGGATTCACCACCGAGAGGTCCCCGATCTCCGGATCGAAGTCCGCTGCGTGCGCCAGTTGCTCCGCATCCTCCGACACCAGCCCCTCGCGCTCGCGCCTGCACCCCGTCGCCACCGGCTTGAACACACCGATGCGCGACCGCGCGCGCGAATCCCCATCCCGCGCCCGCTGTGCGCGCAGCAACCGCTGCGCAATGAGGCACGCCACGACAGTCTTTCCGACGCCGGTGTCGGTGGCGGCGATGAAGAGGCCGGGGGTTGAGGGGGGGGCAACGGGAAGCATTCGGATGGGAATGTGGTAGGTGGAATGTGGAATATGGGATCGGAATCGGCGACACTCCCGCAATGCCCATTGAACGCTTTGAGCAACTCGATGTCTGGCGGGAGGCGCACGCGTTGACGCTGCAGATCTACAAGGGTACCCGCATTCTCCCGCCCGATGAGAAGTTCGGGCTGACGGCCCAGACGCGCCGGGCGGCTGTGTCGATCTCCGCCAACATCGCAGAGGGCTTCAAACGGCGGACTCCCAAGGACAAATCGCACTTCTACAACATGGCGCAGGGATCCCTGGAGGAACTCCGCTATCTCGCGCTCCTCTGCCGCGACCTCGGCGTGGATGTCGGCTACGACGGCGTCGCCGAGCGCTCCGATCGCATCGGCCGCATGCTCACCTCCCTCATCCGGCGAACCAAAGCTGGATAAGACCAGCCGCTTCGCTCCCACTTTCGACCTTCCACCTACCAGATCCCTGCTCACATGCCCCCCACATTCCACATTCCACCTACCACATTCCCCCTCTTCCACCTCACCCTCCTCCACCCCGAGATCCCCAACAACACGGGGAACATCGGGCGCACGTGCGTCGCCACGGGCTGCGCGCTGCATCTCATTCACCCCATCGGCTTCGATACTTCCGTCAAAGCCTGCCGACGCGCCGGCCTCGATTACTGGCCGCGCCTTGCGCCCACCGAGCACGCCTCGTGGGACGCCTACCTCGCGCACACACAACCATCGCGCGAGCGCCTCTGGCTCTTCACCACGAAGTCCGCGCGCCCGATCTGGGACGCAACCCTCTCCCGCGGCGATCACCTCGTCTTCGGACGCGAAACCGCCGGACTCCCCGATGAACTCCTTCACGCTTACGAAGACCGCCTCCTCACGCTCCCCATGATCGAAGGCGAACGCTCCCTCAACCTCGCCACCGCGGCGTGCGCCGTCATCTACGAAGGCCTCCGCCAACTCGCGTCCCGCGGCGAACTCCGCCTCACACCCGAAGGCCGCCTGCCGCATCCCGCGCCCCCCAAAACCTGAGTCGCCCGCGCTCCGCGGATCCCGCGGCAACCGGAGGCGCCCCGCTTCCCACCGCCCCACGCCCGCATCACCGTTCATGAGTCCGAAAACCCGGCGCACGCGAAGCCCCCAAAACCATCACCTCGCTCTTTTATCGCGCAACTCCCTCGCTACACTGTGTTTGCGAAAACCCGGACCCCGCGCCGCCTTCCCGCCGCGCGGGCTCCGGCACGAGACTTCCGAGGGCGCCGGCTGGAGGGCCGGTCCAGAAACGCCCGCCGCAGGCGCCACCCGCCGCGGCGGACAGGAGAGAAAGATGCGCCGCACGCCGTTGTTGTCCGCCCGCCTTGCGCCCGCTGCGCTCGCGCCCCTTGTCGCGCTCGGCGCCATCACCCCCTCCGCGCACGCACAACTCGCCTTCGAAGACGCCGTTCCCTACGTCGTCGGCGATCAGCCCATCAATGTCGTCGCGGGCCGCCTCAACAACGATTCCTTCCCCGACGCCGTCGTCGCCAACGCCGCCAGTGATACGCTCAGCGTCCTCTTCGGCGTCGGCGATGGAACGTTCATGCCCGCCATGACGCTGAACGTCGGCAACCGGCCCGTCGCCGTCGCGCTCGCCGATTTGAACGGCGACATGCTCGATGACATCGTCGTCGCCAACAACATCGACGGCAACGCCCAGGTCATCCTGAACATGGGCGGCGGCATGTTCGGCATGCCCACGGCCTACACCACGGGCGCATCACCATCCGCCATCGTCCTGCGCGACGTGAACAACGACACGATCCTCGATCTGCTCACCTCCAACCAGGGCGCCGGAACGGTCACGCTGCGCCCCGGCCAGGGCGGCGGCGTCTTCGGCATGCCGACGTCCATCCCCGCCGGAGTCACGCCCTCCGACATCGCCGTCGGCGACGTCACCGGCGACAACCTCCCCGACATCATCGTCACCAACTTCACCGGCCAGTCGGTCTCCATCCTCGCGAACATGGGATCCGGCGTCTTCGCAGCGCCCGCGGCCGTGGCGAGCGTCGGCAACATGCCCGCCGGCGTCGTGCTCATCGACCTCGACGGCGACAAGGACCTCGACCTCGCCGTCACCAACCTCTCCGACGCCGAGGTCCGCGTCATCGTGAACACCGACGGCATGGGCGCCTTCACACTCGGCCCCACCTACGACGTCGGCCTGAACCCGGAGGAACTCGCCGCGGCCGACCTCGACGCCGATGGCGATATGGACCTCGTCGTCGCCAACTGCACCAGTTCGATCCTCTCCTTCCTCGTCAACATGGGCGGCGGCATGTTTGCGCAGCCCTCGACGAACCTCAGCGCGGGCGGCCTCTGCCCCTCCGGCGTCGCCGTCGTCGATCTCAACGCCGACTTCCGCCCCGATGTCCTTTCCGCGAATCTCGAGAACGATCGCCTCGGCGTCCTCATCAACGAGACGCCGCTGGATCCGCCCACACCGTTCTCGCTCGTCAGTCCGGCCGACGGCGCCGTGGCGGTGGCCCTGGACACCTCGTTCACGTGGACGGCGTCCAGCGCCGTCGGCCTCACGTACACCATCCGGATCGCGCGCGATCCGGGGTTCACCAACATCGTTGCGCAGGCCGGCGGCCTCACCGAAACCACCTACACCCCGCCCATGGGCGCGCTCATCCAGCGCCGCGTCCACTACTGGTCCGTGGAGGCCGTCAACCCCGGCGGGGCGACCGATTCCACGCCGAGCATCGCGGATTTCGGCACGCGCATCACCGGCGATTTCAATCTCGATGGAGTTGTCAACAGCAGCGACTTGGCGGTGCTGCTCTCCAACTGGGGTCCGGCCCAGTAACGGAGAGGAGAGAGAGCAAGCCCCCGAACGACGTGAGGAGGATTCCGGGGGGATGGATTCCGGGGATTCCGGGGATTCCGGGGATTCCGGGGGCCGGGGGCGGCGGCGCAGATGGGGCGCTGTCTGCGCCGCCGCGGAATGGGCAGGGCTTTGGGGGGTGGCACTGGTGGCTTGCCCACCAGTGAAGAGCACCCCACGCGCACATCAACCCCACGCACCCGTGGCGCCCCATCTCGAATCGATTCATCTGCATATCCTCGGCCCATCATGCCGGCGACGACGAAGTCCACCACCCCCCTGCAACGTTGCCCTTGGGCCGCGAACGAGCGCGCGGTCGTCTACCACGACCAGGAATGGGGCGTTCCGCTCCACGACGATCGCGCGCTTTTTGAACTCCTGATCCTCGAAGGGGCCCAGGCCGGCCTCTCCTGGGACACCATCCTGCGCAAGCGCGACGCTTATCGCGAAGCGTTCGAGAACTTCGACCCCGCCCGCGTCGCCCGCTTCACGCCGCGCAAGGTCGAATCGCTCCTCAAGAACGAAGGCATCGTGCGCAACCGCCTGAAGGTGGAGTCCGCCGTGCGCAACGCCCGCGCGTTCCTCGAAGTGCAGGAAGAATCCGGCTCATTCGACGCCTGGATCTGGACGTTCGTCAACGGCGCCCCCAGAGTCAACGCCTTCCGCACCTTGAAGGACCTCCCCGCCCGCACACCCGAAAGCGACGCCATGAGCAAGGCCCTCAAACGCCGCGGCTTCAACTTCGTCGGCTCCACCATCTGCTACGCCTTCATGCAGGCCACCGGCATGGTCAACGACCACCTCCTCACCTGCCCCCGCCGCGCGGAAATCCTGAAGGCGGTAGGCGGTAGGCGGTAGGCAATAGGCAATAGGCAATAGGCAA
>CAZGVW010000136.1:0-2617 GCA_964529265.1 uncultured Phycisphaeraceae bacterium | reverse complement strand
CGCCGCGTCGAAGACGTCGTCGGACCCCACGAGCGCACCGGTGTGCGAGGCCGCGGCCTGCGAGCCCTCCGCGTGCCGGCCGGCCTTCATCACGACCACCGGCTTCACGCGCGCCGCCGCCCTCAGGGCGCTCATGAAGCGCCGCGCGTCGTGGATCCCCTCGACGTAGAGCAGGATGCTGTCGGTGTGTGCGTCGCGCACGAGATAGTCCAGGATCTCGCCGAAATCCACGTCGGCGCCGATTCCCGTCGACACGAGCGTGGAGAATCCGACCTCGCGCTCGCGCGCCCAGTCGAGGATGGCGGTGCACAGCGCGCCCGACTGCGACACCACCGCGAGCCGACCCGGCATCGCGGACGTCGCGCTGAAGGCCGCGTTGAAGCGCGCCGGCGTGCGGATGACACCGAGGCAGTTCGGGCCCAGGATCCGCAGGCCGTACGGGCGGGCCCGCCGCAGCATCTCGCGCTCGACCGCACGCCCCTCGGGACCCGCCTCGCGGAACCCTGCCGACATGACGATCGCGCCCCGGACCCCCCGGGCGCCGCACTCGTCCACCAGATCCGGGACCGTGGGCGCGGGCGTCACGATGATCGCGACGTCGATCGCGTCCCCGCCCGGCACGTCGCGCACGCTCGGGTGCACGGGATGCTCGCCGATCAGCGCGTGCCGCGGGTTCACGAGGTGGACGGGACCCGGGAACCCGCCGTCGAGGAGGTTGCGCAGCACCACCGTCCCGAGCGATCCGGGGGTGTCGCTCGCGCCGATCAACACAACCGCGCGAGGCTCGAACAGGGCATCGACGGGTTTCACGGCTGGCGTCCGTGGAGAGAAGGGGAATCCTGGACCGATGGTACCATGCGCCCCGCGCGGCGCGCGACGCAGCCCGTCCGGCGCCGAAGCCGATGTCCATCGCCTACCTCAGCCACGCCGCCTGCCGTCACCACGAGATGGGCGCCGGACACCCGGAGCGCCCGGCCCGGCTCGATGCCGTCGACGCCGCGCTTGCGGCGCTGGAGCGGCCGGGCTCGGTGGCGCGGTTCGAGGCGCCGCGGGCCGACCGCGCCGAGCTCGCGCGCGTGCACGCACCGGAGTACATCGAGCATCTGCGGACCGCAACGCCTGAGCGCGGTCTCGTGCCCATCGACCCCGACACCAGCCTGGGACCCGGGACCTGGGAGGCCGCGCTGCGGGCCGCGGGCGCGGTGGTGCGCGCCACGGATCTCCTCGTGCGGGGCGAGGCGGCGCGGGCGTTCTGCGCCGTGCGGCCGCCCGGGCATCACGCCGGACGCGATCATGCCGCGGGCTTCTGCTTCTTCAACAACGTCGCGGTCGGAGCCGCGCACGCGCTCGAGGTCCACGGTCTGGAACGGGTGGCCATCGTCGACTTCGACGCTCACTTCGGCAACGGCACGGTGTCGATCTTCGCGGGCGAGCCGAGGGTCCTCACGTGCTCGATCTATCAGCATCCGCTCTATCCCTGGATCAACCCGCCGAGCGTGCCCGGCCACGAGATCAATTGCCCGCTGCCCGCCGGGAGCGGGGGGGACGCGCTGCGCTGCGCGGTGACGGGATCCTGGCTGCCGGCGCTCGAGGACTTTCGCCCCCAGATGCTGTTCATCTCGGCGGGCTTCGACGCGGCCGCGGGCGACCCGCTCGCGGATCTCGACCTGCGACCCGCCGACTTCGGGTGGGTCACCGGGATCGTCCGTGCAGTGGCGAACCGCCACGCCGGCGGGCGCGTGGTCTCGACGCTCGAGGGCGGCTACGACCTCGCCGCCCTCGGCCGCTGCGCCGGCGCGCACCTCGCCGCCCTCATGGACGGTGCTGCGGACGGCGAGGCGCGCGTGGACTGAGCCGCGCGCGACGATCTTCGTGGCGGTCGGCACGGCGGTGCGTCTACTCGAGCACATGGATGTTCCGCGCGGCGCAGATCTCCTTGAGCTTCCTCGGCCAGACGGACACCGTGACCTCGCCGAGGTGCGCCGTGCGCAGCAGATACATGTACGTCCTCGCCTGCCCGATGCCGCCGCCGCCGCGCGGTGTCTCGCCTCATCGGGCCATTGGTGCGCGGCAGGAGGCAAAACAGGAACATCACCCCGCGGCGCGCACGCGACCGTGTGTCACCGTGCGGTCAACTTACCGCAGACGGCCAACAGAACAGAGGAGCCCGGCTCGTGAGCAAACGAACAGTCAGCACTGACGAGGCCAGACGCATCGGCGATTCACTTCACATCCGCTGGGATACGGTTGCCCTGGAGCAGTTCCGACGCGGGCTGGAAGTGGAGTTCGAGCATGGCTTGCGCGATCCGGAAACCAACGTCACCAACGACGACGAACTGCTGACCGGCAAGATCGCGTGGGCGCACCTCAAGGAGTTCCCGGATTACTACACGCGACTGGACGAGCTTGAAGCTGACGCGGACGCTTACTGGGCTTCGCGCCGGTGAACCGGATCGTAAGCTCCGACAGCACCAAAGTGAGCTCGCCACGTTCGAATGCGTCGAGTAGACGCCGCGACGGTTCGCGGAACTCGTCGTCCTCGCAGCCCCCCAGGACCGACGTATCAGTGTAGATCCGAGCTCTCATGCGACCATCCTAGCCGAGCGGTGCTCTGCGC
>CAZGVW010000135.1:0-9171 GCA_964529265.1 uncultured Phycisphaeraceae bacterium | reverse complement strand
CGTCGCGCTGACCACCGCGTCGCCGCTCGGATCGGGGCAGTCGTACGTCGCGATGCCGTCAGGGCCGCCGGGCGGGCCGGGATCGGGCGCGGGTCTCGCGCGCATGGTCGCGTCGGTCTCGCCCGGCTACTTCGAGACGATCGGCACGCGGATCGTCGAAGGCCGGTCGTTCACGGCCGCCGATGGTCCGGCCGGGCCCGCCGTGGCCATCGTGGACGCCGCTCTGGCGCGCGAGATGTGGCCGGGCGAGCGCATCGTCGGGCAGTGCCGTGAGATCGCGTCCGGATCGCCGTGCATGGAGATCGTCGGGCTCAGCGAGCCTCGGCGCATGGCGTCGCTGACCCGCGCGAGCGGAGAGATCTTCTATTCCCTCTCGCAGCGCGGGACGAGCGTGCCGCAGGCGCTGCTCGTGCGCACGAGCGGTCGTGCGGTCGACGGGGTGCCGGTCGTCACGGCCGCGATCCGCGCCGCGGCGGCGGGGTTGCCGTACGTCAGCGTGCGTACGCTCGAGGATCTCGCCGACGTCCAGGCGCGATCATGGCGGCTGGGCGCGATGCTGTTCGGGCTGTTCGGATCGCTCGCCATCGTGCTGGCCGCCGTGGGCGTGTACGCGTCGCTCGCCTTTGCGGTCAGGCAGCGCACCGCCGAGATCGGCGTTCGACTGACGCTGGGCGCCGCGCCCGGGGAGATTGCGGGGCTCGTTGTACGTCGAGGGGCTCGTCTGGCGGCCGCGGGCGGAGCGATTGGCCTGGTGGCGTCGGCAGTGCTGGCCCAGGCGATGGCCGGACTGCTCTACGGCGTCGCGCCGACGGACGCGGCTTCATTCGTGGCCGCTTTTGCCGTCGTCGCCGCCGCGGCGCTGGCCGGATGCCTGCTGCCGGCGTGGCGGGCCGCGCGAATCGATCCGGCGGTCGCCCTGCGGATCGAGTAAGGCGCTTCCATTACCGTGTCGCGTCATTCCGCCCGCCCTCCGGCTCGCACGCTTGACGCGACCCAGCTTGACCGGTCCTGGGCCGCGTCGCTCGCAACGTCGGGCGGACGGAACGACGCGCCACGGAACTGGAAAACGCTCCAGGAGGCAGTGTGGTGAGATCCCGATCGTCGATTCGTCTTCATGTCATCGGCCTTGCCGTGATGGCGTTGACGGCGCAGCCTGGCGTCGAGACCGCCGGTCCGAGGCAGAGCGAAACGGTCCGGATGCAGGAGTCGGGCATTCGCCGGGTTGCGACGCGCAAGCCGATGCCTGTCTACCCGGCCGAATCGATCGCGCGGAAGAGCGCCGGCGTCGCCGTCGCCGCCATCAGGAGCGGCATCGACGGACGGGTCGCCGACGTCAGCGTGCTCGAGGCGCCGGACGAGGCGATCGCCGCCGCGGTGCGGACGGCGCTCCTCGCATGGGAGATTCCCGCGACGACGGTCGCCGGACGGACGGAGCCGTACGGTGTGCGCGGCAAGGTCACGTTCTACTTCCAGATTACCGGCGGTCGCGGGCGCGTCGCGAATCCGGAGGAGCTGCCCGGCGGACCCAAGCCGGAGCCGCCGGGCGGACCGCCCGCGATGATGCCGGGCGCTCGCGGCACGCCGCCCGGGGCCGCCCCTGTCGTCACGCATGAAGCAGGTTCGGATCTCCTCGAGATCGGAGAGGAAGAGCTCCGGCGGCTCATGGCGAACGACAGGCCGACGCTGCTCGACATCCGCGAGCGCGACGAGTTCCGACGTGGGCACCGCGACGGCGCGATCAACATTCCCCGCGACGAGCTCTCGATTCGCGCGTACATCGAAATCGATCGCACGAGACCGGTGGTCATCGACTGCTCGCGGAGCGAGACGTCCGCATGCCGCCAGGCGGCGAATCAGCTGCGGCGCGGTCCGAAGATCCCGCGCGTGCTGATCTTTCTGCCGTAACTCGCGTACGTAGGGCCCTCGAGCCCAGGCGCAGTGGCGACCGTGCGGGTGGTCGGGGCCGTGACGATTCGGGTGCGTCGCCCGCTGCCACCCACATAATTAGCCGGATGAAAGCCGTTCGGATCGAGCTCGACGACGAAACCGCTGCGCGGCTGGAACGGATGGTGCCCGGGCGCAGCCGGCAGCGGTCGGAGTTCATCCGCCGGGCCATCCGGCAGGGGCTCTGGGAAGTTGAGGAGGCTGCGACAGCTGAAGCCTATCGCTACCAGCCGGATTCTGCGGCGGCGTATCTCGACCCCGCCGTGTGGGAGCGGCCGCGGCGCGGCGCGAAGACCCGCCGGCGGTCACGGCGGTGAACCAAGACGAGGTCACCCATCGTGCAGGCTGCCGCTGTCCTGTGTTTCTCGCTCGCCTCGATCGCGCTCAACACGGCGCAATCCGACCGCGCGCGGATCACGGCCGCGTCTAACGTTCGGCTCCGCACCCAACCGTCCGTTGAGGTTTCCATCGTCACGACGGTGCCGCTGGGGACCGAGGTCGTCGAGGTCGGCGCCACGACGGATGGATCCTGGATCCGAGTCCGCACGATCGATGGTCAAGGAGGGTGGCTACTCGCCGAACTGACTCGCGCTCTGCCATCCGGTCGCCGGCTGCCCGTCGCCGAGCGGATTGTTCAGGAGCGGCTGTTGCGATCGGGCGACGGGCGGCGCGCGCGCATTGAACTTGTCAGCTTCGTCGAGCGGATGGTCGGCGAGGTCGTCGAGCCGGCCGCGGCGGCGCGATTTGCGTTCTACCGGCTTCGCGCCGTCAAGCACGTGCTGGACTCGCTGAGATTTCGCGGGGCCGGGCGTGACGACGGTCCGCGTGAGTTTCTGGAGACCTACGCGCCGCTCATCGTCGACAACGAGATCGGCGGCGGCCCCATTCTGCGATACGAAGCGATTCTCGAGGTGCACGATCGCCATCGCGGCACACGCACGGCGGACGAGATCGCCTGGCTCGCAGTGACCAATGGGCTCCGCGGTGAATGCGAAGGCGACCTGCCATGCCATGCGGAGTGGTCCAACCTGCTCGAAGGCGAATACCTGCGCCGGCACCCGCAGGGCATCTTCGCCGGCCAGGCGGTTCAGCGGCTGTTTCTACGGGCGCTGTGGTGGCGTGAGGCGATGGCCAACCCCAGGGTCTTCAATCCGGTTGGGGAGTGTGCGCCTTTCATGAAACCGGTGGCGGCGATACGGATGGCCGTGGAGGGCGCGCGCGCCGGGGACCGCGATCGCACGCTGCGCGAGCTTGACGAGATCAGCAGAGCCTGCCGCTGAGCACTGCAACCGGCGGTCGCGCATCGCCCGTCCATGGGCCGCGCACCGCCTTGACAATAGTCTTACAAAACGTAAGATCGCCGGCATGCGGCTCGCCGCCTCCGAACAGCGCATCCTCGCCCTCCTTGCCCGGCACGGCCCCAGCTACGGCCTCCAGCTCGTCGACGCCTCGCGCGGGCGCCTGAAGCGCGGCGGCATCTACGTCACGCTCGGCCGCATGGAGGACAAGGGGCTCGTCACCTCGTCGGCCGGCGAGGGCGGCCGGCGCCTCTACAAGCCGACCGCCCTCGGCGAGCGGGCGCTGCTGGCGGTCCGCCTCATGGCCGGCGAGATCAAGCTGGGGTTCAAGCCGTGATCGCCAGGATCGCGCGGCTGCTCCGGCGACTCCCGTTCGGCCCGCGCGGGCGCCGGGCGATCGACGAAGCGCTGCTCGACTGGCAGGAGGAGCGGCGCACGGGCAGCTCGATGAGCCGGCGCGCGGCCGCTGACGCGCGGGGAGTCGGATCGCTCGCGCTGGTCCTGCTCATGCTCGCGCTGGGTGGGTCGTCGGCAACTTCCAGGGAGCGCCGCCCGCGGACGGCGGGTCTCATCGACCGCGGGCGTCTGGACCTGCGACACGCGTGGCGATCGCTGTCGGTCCGGCGGGGATCCTCTCTCGCAACCGTGCTCGTGTTCGCGCTCGGTCTCGGGCTCGTCACCGCGATGTTCGCGCTCACCGATCCCTACGTGCTCCGCCCGCTGCCGTACGAGAACCCGAACGAGCTGGTGACGCTTCAGCTGGCGCGCGGTGGCCGCGGCGGGGGTCGCGGCGGCTTGACGGCGAACATGCCGATCCCGACCGTTCCGGAGCTGCGCGCACGCGGAGAGCTGTTCAAGGGCGTCGCCGCGATCGGACGCGATCGTCGGCTCCGCCTCGCGCTCGACACCGGATCGGTCGCCTTCACGGTCCGCGAGGTGACGAGCGATCTCTTCGACGTGCTGGGCACGCCCGCGCCGCGATCCGGCGCGTGGCGCCCGCGCGTGACGGAGCCGGCCGTCAGCGTGCTGCTGACGCCGTCGGGATCCGCGAAGCTGCCGGCGGCGACTGCGGGGTCCGGTGCCAGCGTCGCGGCACACGAGCCGGGGCCGCCGTTCGAGCCTCGTCCCGTCGAGAGCGCGGTCGCGGTGGACATCACCGGCGCGCTCCCCGACGGCTTTCTGCTTCCCGTCCGCGGCGACGCGCGCGCCGTCCACGCGCTCGCGCCGTTCGAGGCCGGCCCCCTCCTCACGGTGACCGGTACGCCGGACGGACGAGTGTCGACCACGTCGAATCCGCTGACGGTGATCGCGCGAGTGCAGCCGGGCGTCACGCCCGACGCGATCAGCCGCGCGCTGGCGCGTCCGCTGCTCTCGGGGCAGGTTCTCGCGGTCGAGGCGGCGTGGCTGGCCGATCATCTGACGGCGGATCTCCGCGCCCTCGCCTGGGGCGCGCTCGGCGCCGGCGTGCTCATCCTGCTGGTCTGCGCCGGCAACGTCGCCAACCTGACCATCGCCCGCGGGTCGTACCGGACCCGGGAGTTCGCGACGCGCCAGGCGCTGGGGGCCTCGCGCGCAGACATCGCCCGGCTCTGGCTGGTCGAGCTCGCCGCCACGGCTGTTGCCGCGGTCCTGGCCGCGCTCGCGATCGCCTGGATCGCGCTCCACGTCATCGCCCGCGTGATTCCGGATCAGTACGTCACGCTCGGAATACCGTCGCTCACGATGAGAGTGGCCGGCTTCGCTGTCCTGGCGGGTCTGGCAGTGGCCGCCATCGCGCTCGCCCCGGCTGCGTTGCTCACGACGTGGCGGCCCGACGCCGCGGCGGCTCCGGCCGGGGCAGGCGGCCGGGGCGTGAAATCGCTGCGAGTCCTCTTCGCGAGCGCGCAGGCGGCGCTCGCCATGGTGCTCGCGGTGGGCGCCGCGATGCTCGTGCAGTCGTACGCGAATCTGATGCGACAGGACATCGGCTACGACGGCACGGCCCTCGTCGCCGACGTCACCTATCCGCGGACGCTCGGTGGCGCCGCGCTCGCCGGCACGGTGCAGGCGTCGATCGACGCGCTCCGCCGGCTTCCCGGCGTTCAGGCGGTTGCGGCGTCGACGGGCAGGCTTCCAGCCGGCGCTCGGATGTTCCTGGTGACGGTCAAGGGCGAGCGGGTGCCGACCTCCGGCACATCGGTCTCCCCGGGTTTCTTCGACGCCGCCGGCATGGCCCTGGTCGAGGGGCGCGCGCTCGCGGCCGGCGACTCCAACTGGAGCGGCATCGTGGTCAACCAGGCCTTCGCGCGCGTGCACTGGCCTGCTGCGTCGCCGCTCGGCCAGGTCGTGAACTACCAGGCCACGCCGCGACAGGCCCACGTAGTCGGCGTCGTCCGCAACGCGCTCGGACAGCTTCCCACCGAGCCGCGTCCGATGGTGTATGAGCTGATGAATGCGGAGTCCGAGGAGCGACGCCTCGGAGACGCCGTCATCAGCTACGTGATCCGGAGCGACGCCGATCCGCGTGGGCATCACGAGGCGATTCGCCGGGCGATCGCAGGCGTCAACCGCGACGGGGTCATCGGCGCGATCGACACGATCGACATCCGTCTGGCGAACACGGTTCGCGACCGTACCTTCGCCACGCTCGTGCTGACCTTCTTCGGGATCGCCGGCGGCGCTGTGACGATCACCGGGTTGATCGGCATCGTGACGTTCGTCGTGGCGCGGCGCACGCGGGAGATCGCGATTCGCATGGCTATCGGCGCCGATCGCGGTCACGTGCGGCGTCTGGTCGTCCGCGAAGCGGTGACGGCCGCCGTGGCCGGTGGCCTGGCGGGATTACTGGCCGGCCGCTGGCTCTCGGGGTGGCTCGAGAGTCTCGTCTACGGCATCGAGGCCGGCAACTGGACGACGACGCTGGCGGCTGGGGTCGTGATGTTGACGCTCATGGTCGTCGCCGCGCTGCTGCCGGCGCGACGGGCGGTGAGCCTGCAGCCCACCGACGCGCTGCGGGTCGAGTAGGCGCTGCTGCCTGCGGGCGCGCGCCGGCCGCGGTCGTGGCCTCCCGGCTGTGTTACGATCCGGCCGTATGAGTCACACAATTACAGTTCGCCTTACAAAGGAGCTTGCCGACTGGCTCGAGCGGACCGCCGCAGGGACCGGGCGCTCGCAGGGTGAGATCGTGCGCGAGCAGCTGGAGCGTGCCCGCGCTGGCGTCCGCGGTCGCGCGTTCATGCGGCTGGCCGGCACCGTCCGCGGCCCGAGGGACCTCTCCCGGCGCAAGGGCTTTTCACGGTCGTGAAGGGCATCGCCGATACGGGGTTTCTCGTCGCCTTCGCCAACCGCGACGACGACCATCACGAGTGGGCCGCACAGATCGCCGAGGGCCTGACCGAACCGCTGCTGACCTGCGAGGCGGTGCTGGCCGAGGCGGCCTTTCACCTGCGGGATTCGGCGGTGGTCATCGCGATGGTGACCGACGGTCTGGTTTTGCTGGCGTTCGACTGCGCGGATCATCTGCCACACCTGGCGGCGCTCGCGAAGCGGTATGCCGACCGCACGCCCGATTTGGCCGATCTTTGCCTGATCCGGATGAGCGAGCTCCATCCCCGGCACAGGATCATCACGACGGATCGCGCCGACTTCCAGGTCTACCGTCGCAACAAGCGCGAAGCCATTCCCACGGTCTATCCGCCCGATCGCTGATCGACGACGCCTTACGAAACTCGAAGCAGGAGGCGCCCCATGAAGGCTTGGATCGTCGTGATCGGTTCGCTGCGGCGCCCGATGCCGCCGATTGCCCGATGACCCGATGCAGGTGGTCTTGCGATCGGCCGATCGCCAGATCACCCGATCACCCGATGCACCGGCGGGGAACTGTCCGTACGCCGTCGGTGTCTATCCAGACATGACATTGGCGCGCACGGCACTCATCGCGCTCCTGGCGGCACTCGCGTCCTCCATCACGTCCGCCCAGGCCGAGCGCACGCGGATCACGACCGCGTCGAGCGTCCGGCTGCGCGCCAATCCTTCCGACCGCAGCGCCATCGTCGCCACGCTTCCGCTCGGCGCCGATCTGGTCGAGCACGCGACGCCGGTCCGCCCGCTCACCGAGACGCTCGATGCGGACAATCGCTCGTGGGTACACGTCCGGACGACCGACGGCCGGATTGGCTGGGTGCTGGCGGGACTGACGCGCCAGACCCCCGCGGGTCAACGGTTCGATGCGGTCGATGACCTCGTCCGCCGCCGGCTCGTTCGCCCGGACGACGACTTCGCGACCCGCTCCGAGTTGATCGACTTCATCGAGCGCGAGCAGACGAAGACCTCCGAACCGGAGTCCGCCGCCCGGCTGGCGCTCTACCGGCTGCAGGCCCTGCAGCGCGCGCTGGAACCGCTCGGACATGGCTATCAGCCCGGTCTCGAGCGGATGCAGTCGTGGCCGCGCGCGCGGTCGGATCTGGTGGTCTACAACGAGCCCGGCCGGATGTGGATGCTGCGGCACGAGGCGATCTTCGATCAGCATGCGAAGCATCACGCCTCGACCGTTGCGGACGATCTGGCCTGGCTTGCGGTGACGAACGGCCTTCCGGGCGAGTGCGAGGGGGACACCGGCTGCTATCTCACCCGCGACAACCTGCTGCTCGGCGAGTACCTGCGCCGGCATCCGCAGGGCGCCCATGTGGATTCGGCGCTGACGCGAATCCACAAGCACGCGACGCTTTATCACGGCCTGGTCACGGACCCGAGATTCTTCAAGCCGTCCACGGGCTGCTCCGGCATGACACAGCCGCTTACCGCCGTGCGCGCTGCCGTCGTGGCGACCTCGGCGTCCGGCCGCGACCGCGCCCTCGAAGCGCTCGACGATCTCGGCCACCGCTGCGCCGGGCTCTGAGTCCTTCGATATCGCGATTGCCCGATTCCGCGATTGTTTCCCAGACCACCCCCGAGCACTGTCGAGGGGTTGTGCTGACACTTGACACCGGCAGCACCCCCGGGTTCTGCTACCTGCCTCCCCGGCGTGGGGCGCTCTCATGCACATCCACAACACGCGCAAGGTCCCGATCGAGCTCGTCCCGCTTCCGACCGCCATCGTGACCGATCTCGCGACGCGATCCGTGTCGCTCGCGGCCGCCATCGGTCCGGAGATCAGCGGACCGCAGGTCGGTGGTCTGATCGATCGCGCGGGTCGTCACTTCTTCGAGCTCGGCCGCCGCGCAGGACTTCGCACCCAGCCGCAGGCGCCGACGGGGCCGCCGCCGGCGGCCTTCCGTGACGCCACGTCCGGCCTCGTGCACGTCGTCTATCACGAGATGGTCGTCAGGTTCGGGGCCGGTGTCGCGAAGAAACGGCGTGAGGCCATCTTGAAGACGCGCGGGTTCCAGGTGCGGCGGACGAATCCGTTCATCCCGGAGCAGGTCATCGTCCACCATCCGGAGAACAAGTACTCGGCGGACGAGCTGATCGAGATTTCGAACGACTGGACCGAGCTCGACGAGATCCTCGTGGCCGCGCCGAACTTCGTGTCGCAGTTCCAGCGCGAGGCGTCGTTCAAGATCAGAACGGAGGAGTGGCATCTCGACAACACGGGCGGCAACGGGACGGTGAAGGGCGAGGACGTGGACATCCGGGACGCGTGGACCATCACGCGCGGCAAGCCCTCGATCGTCGTCGCCGTACTGGACGATGGGGTGGACATCGAGCATCCGAATCTCAAGAGCCGGATCTGGAAGAACGCGAAGAAGACCGATCCGGATCAGTCCGGCCGCGACTTCTTCCTGCGGCCGGATCATCCCGACCACTTCAACCCGCGCCCGAAGCTGTTTCGCGCGCCGTTTGATCAGATGGCGGGCAACGACATCCACGGGACGCCGTGCGCGGGCGTGATCGCGGCCGCGGGTGTGAAGAACGGCCGCACCGGCGCGGCGCCGCGCTGCCGCATCCTGCC
>CAZGVW010000134.1:0-2832 GCA_964529265.1 uncultured Phycisphaeraceae bacterium | reverse complement strand
CGGGAACCAGTGTAGGAAGCCGGCCGAGTACCATCGCCCCATGGAGATGACGCCGCGGCGGTGGGAGAACACCTGTGCCTATCTGCGCGAGGTGTTCGGGGCCCAGGACGAGCATATGGCGACGCTGATGAAGCGCGCGGTGGCCGCGGGCCTGCCGGACATCGCCGTCTCCGGCGACGTGGGTCGGCTGCTGCAGTTGCTGACATCGCTGGCGAATGGGGGCAGGGGCGCTTCGCTGGCGCTCGAACTCGGCACGCTGGCGGGGTATTCGGCGATCTGGATCGCGCGGGGCCTCGCCCCGGGGGGACGGCTGATCACAGTTGAATCGGAGGGAAAGCACGCGGCGTTCGCGATGGAGGAGTTTGAGAAAGCCCGGGTCGCGGATCGCGTGGAGGTTGTGGTGGCGCCGGCGTTGGATGCGCTGCCCTCGCTGCGCCGGCGGCTCGGGGAGCACTCGCTCGATGTGGTGTTCCTCGACGCCGTCAAGACGGAGTACGAGGCGTACTTCGAGCGGGTGAAGCCGATGCTGAAGCCGGGCGGCCTGTTGCTGGCGGACAACGTGCTGGGCGGGGGCTGGTGGATCGATGATCCGGCGGGTTCGAGCGAATCGCGCGACGCGGTGGATCGATTCAACCGCCGCGTCGCGGCCGACCCGGATTTCCTGTGCGCGGCGGCCCCGATCCGCGAGGGCGTGCTCATCGCCCGCCGCGCGAACTGACCGGCCGGCTTACGGCTCAACCAGCCCTTCGCGGATCGCGTATCGGGCGAGTTCGAGCCGGTCGTCCACGCCCACCTTGCGCATGATGGTCGTGCGGATCGACTCCACGCGCTTCACGCTGCGATGAATCTCCGCCGCGATGTCCTTCGTGGACATTCCCTGGGCGATCATTCGGAGCACCTGAACCTCGCGCGGGGTCAGGCCATCGAAGCGGGCGCTTGCGCCGGCGCGTGATCGGAGCCGTCCGTTCACAAGTCGGCATCGCGCCATCACTTCCCTTGGAAAGACAAACTCACCCGCCGCCACGCGCCTGATGCCGCCCAGGATGCGCTCGAACTCTTCGCTCTTGGTGATATAGCCCCACGCGCCCGCGGCGATCGCGGCGTCCACATACGCCACCCGATCGAACGCGCTGAGGATGATGGATCGCGCCTCCGGCCGGAGTTCATGAAGGCTCTCAAGTTCCTTGAAGGGGTCGGCGCCGGGCAGATCGACGTCCATGAGGACGATGTCGGCCTGCGCAGTGTCGAACTTGCCGACGAGGTCGTCGGCCGTCTCGTGCCAGCCCGCCCATTCCATGTCCTTTTCGATTCCGAGGCTTGCCTTCAGGCCGTGGGCGACAACCGCGTGGTCGTCAATACACAGAATCCTGACCTTCCGTCTCTCCATTGCGCTGCTCCGAGGCCGCGAACCCCGCTGCGCGAAGCGCATCGCGCAGAGCATCGATGTCGAATGATACATCGAGTTCCACTGCGCCAATGTCGAGCCAGTCGTCGGAGGACTCCCCGAGGACGATGACGCCCCGGCCGCCGCCCGCAAGGAACCGCCGCGCCGGACCGAGCGCCTGGGCCGTGGGCTCCGTGACCCACAGCGCTCCACCCGCCGGCTCGGCGTCGCCCGCGGCGCGCTCCACCCGAAAACCCGCGGCGGAGAGCATCGACGTGACATATGCCGCCACCCGCGAATCCGCGATGGAAACTGTCGCCACGCCGAGGCGGCCCTCAGTCTCATCGATGCGCTCGACGCCGGGCCCCGCTACGGGCAGTGTCATCGAGACCGTGGTCCCGACTCCGGGTTCTGAAGAAATCTCCACCGTTCCGCCCGCGGCCCGGGCCACACCCTGTACGATGGCGAGGCCGAGGCCGGTCGAGGAGCCGCGGGGCCTGGTGGTGAAGAAGGGGTCAAACGCCCGGCGAGCGACGTCCGCTGACATGCCCTGGCCAGAGTCGGTGACGGCGAGCCTGATGGCGCCCTCGCTCCCCTGTTCGGCGCTGAGATGGACGCGGGCTTCCTCGCGGGCTGCATCCGCGGCATTCACGACGAGGTTCAGCACGGCCTGGGTTAATCGGTGCGGGGCGACCCCGACGGGCGGAAGGCCCTCCGGGATCTCGACGGTGAGCGCGCTTTGCCGGGGTGCGACGCGGCTCTGAAGCGTCTTTGTAAGCAATCCACCGACCTGCTCCCACCACGCGCGCACGTCCGTGCCCCCGACCCCGGCCCCGGGCTCCCGGCCCGGCGCCTCGGGATCCATGGCGCACAGCCGCAGGCTGTCGGCAAGGTGCTGCAGGAGTCGCACCGATTGTCGCAGGTCGGTGAGATGCTGCTGCGATTCCGGGGCGAGATTCCCCTGCTCGAGGACCCGGATTCGGCTGCGGATCGAGAGCAGGAGGTTGCTGAGATCGTGAGCGACGCCGGCGGCGAGCGTGCCGACGGTGGCAAGCCGATCGGATCGGCGCAGTTGCTCGTGGGACTCACGGAGTTCGCATTCCGCGCGCAAGCGCTCCAGCAACTCCGCCTGCAGGCTGGTGTTTGCGCTGGCGAGTTCGCGTGTCCGCTGCTGAACCTGGGTTTCCAGTTGGTCCCGCGCGGCGAGCACGGCGCGTTCACTCTCGGCCAGCGCGGCGAGCATGGAGTTGAGGGAGCGCGCCACGTCGCCGATCTCATCGCCGGAGCCCTCGGGCGCGATCGCGGCGCGGTCGCCGGCTGCGCGGCGCGACATCGCCGCGCGAATCCGCCCCAGGGGGCTCAGCACGAGCCCCTGCAGCAGCACCCAGGCCAGCGCCATCACCGCGGCGACGGAGACCAGCAGGGCGCCGGTCGCCTCCCAGGCGGCG
>CAZGVW010000133.1:0-4283 GCA_964529265.1 uncultured Phycisphaeraceae bacterium | reverse complement strand
CCCGGCGCCGTCCGCCGCGGCGTCCCGGGGGCGCCTCCGCCGTCACCCGTCTGCGACCCGCCCGGCCCCTGCTTCGCGTCGCCGCGCTTCGGGCCGAACTTCGCATCCTCCGCGGCTTGGGCCTTCTCCTCCTCGGTCTTGGCCGTGGGAGGGGGCTTCTTGGCGGATCGTTTGTCTTTGGAGAATCGGGATTGTTTCTTGTTGGCCATGCATCAGACCTTCGGAACATGCTTACGACGCTTGCCCGCCCTGATACCGGGCCCATCTCTGCGCTTGGACACGAATCGATCGAAGCGCATGCGCTCCGAGATCCGGGTTCGCACGGGCATAGAACTTCCTCTTCATCAAGTAGATCCGGCCGACACCCGTCGGCGTGATCGCATAGCTGTTCTCCGCGTATCGCACTCGGCGGATGAAGCCACCAGCGCGCAAACAATCCTCCAGGTCGTGACGCCTTAGGTCGACCGGATAGACGAGCCCATATCGCTCTGAGACGGCCTCCGCGAGAGCGGTCGCCGGCACAGGCACGAGCTCGCGACCACTTCCACGCTGCCTTCGCCAAAGCGCTGTAAGCAGCATGAGGCACCGAGTCGGCCGGTCTACCGGCGCGATCGCCAAGAAATCCGCCGTCTTCCACTGGGGCAACGGCGCCAATGCGTCGCTGTCGCCTCGAAGCCCCTGCAGGTCGAGGCTGGAGGCAACCGCGTCATACTCGTCCAACTGCACTGCGTCGGCATCGAGCTTCGCCATGAATGCCGGCGCGAGGTCAAACGCCTGATGGTGCCACCCACAGTCCACATCATCGACCACCATGAAGACTGGCCGAATCTCCATATGATTGAATGCACTCTTCAGAACAAGATGGGCCAGAATCAGGGCGCTCACGGCAGATCGGGCAACACACACATTGCCTAGGAGCCTGTCACTGGGCGTAAACAAAGATGGCTGGCCGGTATTGAGCACCAACCGGCCATTGGACTGCTTCATGGCCTGCGAATAAGAACACCCCTTCACGACGAAAATCGTGTTGTTCGCCATATCCAAAAGCAGCGCATCGATCTTCGTTTGAACCTCGAAATTTTGTCGCGCGACATCATCGCATCGCTGAAGATCCAGAGGCATCGCTTCGATACCTAGGGCTCGCACTTGATCGATGAGCGGGCTCGTGAGACGGGGCTTCCGCAAGAGAATCTTTTGGCCAACCGACCAGGCCCTCGCTCCGAACGCGTGCTGCGATATCCACGCGATCTTTCGCGAGACAATGTCCTTAGAGCGCATCGTCGTGTCGACCAGCGACGTGAAGTCGTCAAAAGTCGGGGGGGCGCTCGTGGCGCTAGAGCAGGCCTCGACGATTTTTCGTTCCAGTTCAGGCACTGTATCACCGTGCACGTACGCAGATGCGTAGGTGCTTACCAAGTCGTCGAGATGATCCCAATCGAACTCTGCGAGCATCAGCATCTGGCTCCGGACGCAATCGTCAGCACATTTAGTTCGCTCTAATTGTTTCCGCAGGGAAATGGAATGAGGTGACGAACATGCTGCTCTATGACCCACCTTTCGCGGTCATCACGCCCACCCGTATACAAGACTGCCGCTTCCAGTGTTCCGAGACAGCGCGCAACCCAGCATCCGGCGCGATCATGGCACTGAACACGCGCGTGGACGTCAATCGACTCGCCGCAATCAACTCCATATCTGGCTCCGTCGTCGCGACGATCAATAATGACGTAGATGCCCTGCTCATGGCGAAGGCTCGCGACCGTTTGAAACGGCCCCTCAAATGTCAACCCGGCAATTCCAATGGCCATTGCACGATTCTCCCGGAACACTCGTATAGACCGCTAGTTCTTCTCTTTCCGAACACCCTTGAACGGCCGCGTGTCAGCCTTCTGATCCATAAAGCGCCCCGAATCGACATCGCGCTTTACCCATCTGTCGTTTCGAGGATTGTGGACCTGTGAGCGGTTCTTGACCGCCCCATGTCGGTGACCGTCGCCTGCTGGTGGATTCGTTGCCATTCCACATGCTCCTAGTCAACTCTGGGAAGCGTCAATCCCCTCTGATCCTGATACTTCCCCCCCTTATCCGCATAACTCACCGCGCAAATCCTGTCCGCCTTCAGGAACACCAGCTGCGCGATCCCCTCGTTCGCGTACACCTTCGCCGGCAGGGGCGTGGTGTTGCTGATCTCCAGCGTCACCTTGCCGCGCCATTCCGGCTCCAGCGGCGTCACGTTCACGATCAGGCCGCAGCGGGCGTATGTGCTCTTGCCGACGCAGATCGCCAGGGCGTCGCGCGGGATCTCGAACGTCTCCACCGTCTCGCACAGGGCGAAGGAGTTTGGCGGAATGATCACGTGGTCCGAGCCCGTGTCCGCGCAATCCACCTCCACGAAGAGGTCGCTCGAGAAGCGCTTGGGGTCCACGATCGCCACCCCCCCGCTGCGGGGTGTGGGCGTGAAGATCTTGAATCGCGTGCCGACGCGCACGTCGTAGCCGTAACTGGAGAGCCCGTACGACACCGCGCCGTTGCGCTTCACGCCTTCGGCGAAGGGCTTAATTCCAACCAGTTCGCGAATCTGCGTATCGCACAGGACGGCCATGTCCCCGACTCCTCTTCAGTCGCCCCGGAACCCCGGACCCCCGGAACCCAAGGCCCGCGCTTCCTGCCTCACCCGCCGTGCGTGCTCACCTGCTCGCTCACGCCCGCCACCTGCGCTGATCTGCTCAACCCTGATTCACCTGATCAAGGCAACCCGCCCACCGGGCCGCCTGACGAACCCGACAACCGACCACCCCGGGCCGATGACCCGGCGGCGCCGACGCCTTCCTCCCAGGCCCCGCTGAGCGGGGCTGTGGGCCTCGGGCTTTCCCGGCCCAACGAATCGAGGGGCCGAAGCCGGGTCGGCCGGAGGAGTGGGCGACCCGGCGAAGGAGAGGAGTGGGCAGTGCGCTTCAACGCACCCCGCTGCCCCGGCCGGTTCCCCCCGCGGCAGCCCTTGCCGCGGCCCTCTTTGGATCGGCCGAGGGCGGCAATATACCACCACAGATCGTGCGCTCAAGAAGTCTGAACCCAAAATGTTGGGGGATATCCTGTCGGCTGGTGTTCACAAATCCGCAAGGCACGGTCCCCCCGACGCTTACGGCGTGGCCGATCGCGCAAAAACTTCTGCATCTTGTGCCTCCGGCCCGCTCCCGCGCTCAGATTCCGCAATGGCTGGTGGTGGCGATTCGTGAGGAACCTGTCAATCCGGGTCGGTTCCTGGCGGCAGGGGCGGGTTTGGACGGGTTGGGGCGGGGTTGAGGCGGGGTTGGGCCGGTTCGGGCCGCCGGGCGCGTGTTCACGCTGCTACGCTCGCCCTGATCACTCTTCTGGAGGCGGTTTGAGCGAGTCGGAAACCAAAACACGGCGTGTTGAGCGCGATTTCGATGCGGATCCGCTCCTGGCCGACCTCACGGCGCCGCAGCGCGAAGCCGTGCTGCACGTGGAGGGGCCGCTTCTGATCCTCGCCGCGGCGGGATCGGGAAAAACACGCGTCATCACGCGCCGAATCGCGCACCTGGTGCGCAGCGGCGTGAAGCCGTGGCGGATTCTGGCGCTGACGTTCACGAACAAAGCCGCGGCGGAGATGCGGGCCCGCGTGGTGGACCTGCTCGGCGCCGATGACCGGGGCCAGCCGCCGCGCGGCCTCACGGTGACGACGTTTCACTCGCTGTGCGCGCGATTGCTGCGCCGATACGCGGACATCGCGCAGATTCCGGGTCTGAAGCCGGATTACACGATCTACGACACGGCCGACCAGACGGCGCTCATCAAGCAGGTGATCGCGGACCTGGGCCTGAGTTCGCAGAACTGGCCGCCGCGGAGCGCCCTGAGCGCGATCAGCAACGCGAAGAACGAGATGAAGGACGCCGCGGCTTTCGCCGGAGAGGCGGGCGATTTCCACGCGCGGCACATCGCGAAGATCTACGCGGGGTACGAGAAGGCGCTGCGGCGGGCGAATGCGGTGGATTTCGACGATCTGCTGCTGCTCACGGTGCGGGCGCTGCAAAGCAGCCGCGAGGCGCGCGAGGAAGTGCAGGGCCGGTGGCGGCATCTGCTCATCGATGAATATCAGGACACGAATCGAGTGCAGTTCGCGCTGACGACGCTGCTGGCTGATCCGGGATCCTCTCCCGGTGGAGCGGCGCGCCGGGCCCCGTGGTCGGGCGAGGGTGGGGGGACGCCCGGGGCGGGGGGCCGCGCCCCCCCGGGCCCCCACCAAGGCGGGGTGGGCGGCCCCG
>CAZGVW010000132.1:0-20327 GCA_964529265.1 uncultured Phycisphaeraceae bacterium | reverse complement strand
CGGGTTGCGGTCGGGGGGATGCGGGACTAAGTTGCAGAGTGTTGGATGTGTTGTTCGATTGATTCGTTGCGGGGCGTCGGTGGTCGGCGCTCTGCGGGACAATTGAAAAACCCCGGCCGAGGCGCTGTGTGGAAACTTTGCCTCAACCGGGGCCCATTAAAGGGCAATGAAATGCCTACAGGACGTGAGTCTAGCCGCGGGTCGGGCGCGGGGCGCGGTCGGAGTGTGAAGGGGAAGGGTGGAGCGGGAGAGGGGATGAAGGTGGGGAGCACCGACCGCTCAGAGCAGCGGTCTGTGGCACGGGAGGGGAAAAGTGGTGAAGAGGGGCGGAGTGAAGACACCGACCGCTCAGAGCAGCGGTTGGTGGCACGATCGGTGGTGGAAAAGGGTGAGGGGAAGGGTGGTGAAGGGGGTCGGAGCGAAGACACCGACCGCTCAGAGCAGCGGTCGGTGGCACAGTCGGTGGCACAAGAGGGAACCAAGAGGAAACTGCGGACTCGTGTGTTCAGCGCTTCGATTCCGATGTGGATGAGCGCGGAGATTGAGCCGGATGTGCTCAGGATGGGAGTCGGCTCGCATCATCACGGTGGGACGCAGGGGATCGTGATGGCGGCGCTGAGTGTGTACCTGGCGATTCCGGTTGCGGAGCGGGTTGAAGTGGCGCTGCAGGCGCTGCCGGCGATCGGTGAGGAATCGATGATGCGGGCGCGGCTGGGGCGCTTGTGGCCGGTGCGGTTGGTGCGGACGCTGGGGATGCTGGAGCGCGATGTGCGCGAGCATGAGATTGAGACGTTGGAGCGAGCGGTGCGGGAGATGGGGGGAGAAGCAGGCAATAGGGAATAGGCAATAGGCAATAGCGGAGGGAAGGGAAGAATAGATGTCGAGGAGTTGGAGAAGGGGTAGCCCCTCACCCTGACCTCTCCCCGCCCCCGCCCCCGGAAGAGCCGGGGAGAGGGGTGGAAAGGGGCCGGTGTGTGGGGATGGCCGCCGGAGTTGAGCGGCGCTGATGCAGAGGGAACCTGCTGGTTCCCTCCGCACCTCCCTCCGGCGGAGTGCGCAACGCGTACGAATGGGGGACGCGTGGTCGTAAGGGTGGACGGATACAACTCGCGCGACCGCTTCCTCCGCCCCATCCGGGGCGGTTGATTTCGCACGGACTCTCAACGGGCTTGCTCGTCCGCCACGGCGGACTCGCTGCGCCCGTTGCTACATCCCGGCGCCCCTTCGGGGCTTTCCGATGGGAACGGTCGCGGGGATTGAGGCGGCGATGATGCGGGGGGAACCTGCCGGTTCCCTCGGCGCATCCTTCCGGCGGAGGATGGGGTGGGGTCGCGTGCCAGCCAGTGCGTGGGGTCGTTGGGAGCAACGGCTTCGTTCGCATGCTCAAGCGGAGGAACCGCTTGAGCATGGCACACCAGTGGCGCCCGAGAAGAACCGGGGTCAGTGGGGGATTTCTTTGACGGCGTTGCGGTTCCAGGCGGGGATGCGGATGACGATGGGGCCGTCGCCTTCGACTTCGCACTGGCAACTGAGGCGGCTGTTGCGCTGGAGGCCGGGGGCTTCTTCGACGCGGTCTTCTTCGGCCTCGGAGGCTTCGGAGAGCTGGTCCATGCCCTTTTCGACGTAGATGTGGCATGTCGAGCAGGCGCAGACGCCGCCGCAGGAGTGCTCGATGTTCACGCCGTGGTCGATGGCGACCTCGAGGAGGTGTTCGCCCTTGGCGGCGAGGACCTCGATTTCGGTCTTGTCGGGGTCGCCGGTGAGGCCGAGGGGGTCCTCGATGAGGAAGCGGACGGGGACCGTCTCGGGGCCGTGGTCGTGGTCTGATCGCTTGAGATGCATGATTTGAGTGGGTGGGGCCTCGGGAAGCTCGTTTCGGGGTATGGAAACGGCGGATGATAGGCGCAGGGCGGTTTTCTGCATCGGTGTGGGGCCCGGGGGACGGCATAGCCACGCAGAGCCGTGGCCATGCCACCCAGGATGCCACCCAAGGATGCCACCCAAGGGACGGCGTGTCTTCCGGGGGGGGCCGAGAATCACTTGGCCCGGGGGGGCGGCTGGCCGATGATGAGGCGGTGAAGGTCTACCTGGATGACGAGCCGCTGAAGGTCGCCGACGCCCGGTTGGGGACGGCGCTGGAGGCGGGTGTGGCGCGGGCGCGGGGGCGCGGCCGGATCGTGGTGGAGGTTCTGGTGGACGGATCGCCGGCGCCGGCGTCGGACATCGAGCGGCCGCCGGAGCGTGCGCCGTATGCCGCGGAAGTGCGGCTGGTGTCGGCGGAGCCGCGGTCGCTGGTGCGGACGACGCTGCACGATGCGGCGGATGCGCTGGAGGATGCGCGAGAGGCGCAAGCCGCGGCGGCGGAGCGGTTGCAGCGAGGTGAGACGGCGGATGCGCTGGGGGACCTGTCGCGGACGATTTCGATCTGGGAATCGGTGCGTCGTGCGATGGAGGATGGGGCGGAGTTGATTGGCGACGGGAGCGGGGGCGCGCCGGACATCGGGCCGCTGCTGGATGGGCTGGCGGAGCGATTGGTGGAGATCCGTCGCGCGCTCACGGCGCAGGACTGGTCGGCGCTGGCGGATGCGCTGGCGTATGACATGGAGGAGCAGGCGGACGTGTGGTGGGGCGCGCTGACGGCGTTCGCGGATTCGCTGAAGGCGACAGTCCCCCCGGAACCCCCGGGGCCCCCTGAGCAGGGAGGCGCTTCGTCGTGAGCACGGCGACACGGAGCAAGCAGGCGCAGCGCATCGACGACCTGATGGAGCGCGCGAGCGAGGCGCTGGTCGGGACGAAGTATTTTGAATGCGAGCGGTGCGCGGCGGAGGCGCTGCGGCTGGCGCACGCGGCGCGGGATTACGAGCGCATGGCGCGGATCCTGATGCCGCTGCAGGAAGCGCGGCGGCAGAAGCGCCTGGCGGCGGTGGACGCGGGGCGCGTGCACGTGCTGGATTCGTTCGAAGAGGCGGAGCAGGTGAAGATCAAGGCGGGATGCTGGCTGATTCAGCCGCCGCTGGTGGGCGCGCACGGGCGGGATCTTCGGGATCGCGCGGACCGCGCTGAGATTCCGGCGCTGGTGATCGTGCGCGAGCCGACGACGGCGCTGGGGGAGTGCCCGATCGTGATGATCGGTCCGGTGACGGTGCGGACGAAGGTGGCGCCGCCAGAGCAGACGCCGCCGAGCGCGGAATGGATGCTCGAAGCGAGCGAGGCGCTAGGGGATGCGGCGATCGAGCATGTGGATGCGACGGCGCTCGCGGCGGTGCGGGTGGACAAGTTGATCGATCGGCTGGGGACGGTTCCGGAGCACGAGAAGCTGCATCAGGCGCTGGAGGCGGCGTGCCACGAGGCGATGGCTGAAGCCGCGGCGGAGGCGGCGGCGCCGCGTTCGCGGAGGAAGGGGGGAAGGGGCGCGGAAGTGGAGGGGGAGGGAGAGTCGGACGAGTGATGGTGAGGGCGTGGGTCTGCAAAAGCCCCGTCCTATGCAGCCTTGGCTGACGCTCTCGTGGTGCACCGGCTCAAAGCAGCCGCTGCACCACGGCACCCCCCTTGCTGTCGGGCCCCTCTTGGCTCGCTGGCGGTGATGCGCGGTAGGCTCGGGGGCATGGCGGGGCGGGCAAGGCAGCCGAGACGGCGGAGTGTGAACCCAACGGGGCTGTACAGGCCGGCGCGGGGGCGGCGGCCGGATGCGCGACTGCGGCGGGCGCGGCTGGGGGTGTGGCTGCTGGCGCTGCTGGCGGTGGTGGCGTTCGCTGTTCTGGATCGGCGCGGGGCGCTGTTTGCGCCGAGCGGCGATGAGGCGCGGTACGAGGGCGCGATGGTGCGCATCGTGCGCGTGGTGGACGGGGACACGCTGATCATCGACGTGCCGGATGCGCGCGAGGAGAGGGAGACGACGCGGGTTCGTCTGTGGGGGATCGATGCGCCGGAGTTATCGCGGAATGGAGCGCCGGCGGAGGCGTTCGCGGAGGAGGCGCGGCGGTTCGCGGCGACGCGGACCATGGGGCGCGAGGTGACGCTGCGGCTGGAGGAGCGGACGCGGGATCGGTATGGGCGGTTGCTGGCGCACGTGATGGTGGAGGTGGATGAGGAGGAGGGGGGAACAGAGCGAGCGTCGCTGGCGGCGCTGCTGGCGGCGGAGGGATTGGCGAAGGTGGACCCACGGTTTCCGCACGGCGACATGGAGATGATGGAGGAGGCGGAGCGGGGGGCGAGGAGGGCGCAGAAGGGGCAATGGGCGATAGGGAATAGGGAATAGGCAATAGGCAATAGGCAATAGGCAATAGGCAATAGGCAATAGGCAATAGGCAATAGGCAATAGGGAAGAGGCAGGAGGCGAGGCGGAGGGGCGCGGAGGGGGGCGGGGCCGTGGGTTGGAACCGGTGTTGTGGGCGCGCGATATACTGGGCGTGCGGATGCGATTCGGGCTGTTCCATCGCGGGCTCGATCTCTTGACGCCGGGCGAGAAGATGCGCCGGGCGCATGAGCGGTGGCTTTCGCGGGCGCTGCGCGGGCCGGAGGGGGCGCTGGCGCGGATTCCGGTTCGCCGCGTGGATGAGGGCGGTTTTTCGCTGCTGCTGAGCGTGCCGGGCGGGCGCGAGCGGGCGGAGCAGTGGTGGATGGACGCGTTTGCGGCCATGGACCACGCGGCCTGAGAGGCCGAGCGCCGGAACCGCCTCATGGCTGAAGCCCCGAGCAGGGAAGCCCGTTGAAACGGGCTTGAAAGCACCGAGCGTTGTGACCACGGCTGAAGCCGTGGCCTATGAGCGAGCACGGCCGTTGAAACGGCCTGAGAGCCGGCGCCCTGCGGCTTCGGCGCATGCTTTGCCCGGACGGAGCGAGAAGCGTGAAGAGCGAGCGGAACGGGTGAGCGCCCCGGGCGCTTCGGGGCGATATTCTGCGAACAGCGCGGCGGGGTTGCCGCGGTTGAGAAGGCGAAGCAAGAGGCTCGGAGCGAACATGCAGCGGACGACGATCAATCGCGGCTGGCTGGTGAAGATGATTGTGTTCATCGTCGTGCTGGGGGGGCTGGGGCTGTGGGGCCTGTACGACGCGACGGTGGCGTATCCGGCGCGGGGGCGGGCGCACGCGGAGTGGGAGGAGAAGGAGTACCTGGAGAAGGCGTTCGAGGCGGGGGAACTGAGCCCGGGCGTGCCTGATCCGAAGGCGGAGCTGGCGCGGCTGCGGGCGGAGAAGGCCTCGATCGAGGCGGCGCTGTTGCAGGCGGAGACCTCGGGGCTGACGCGGCAGAAGAATCAGCAGCAGATGCTGGTGCAGCGGCTGGAGTGGCTGACGGCGCTGTCGAGGGTGGGTGATCTTGATCCTGCGCACACGGCGTATGCGAACACGAATCCGCGGGAGCGATTGAACGAACTGCAGACGAAGTGGGCGACGCAGAACCAGCCGAAGCCGCTGCAGACGTATGACATTCCGCTGCAGTGGGTGATCTTCGCGGCGGGTGCGGGCGGGGCGCTGTACATCCTGCTGCTGATCGGGATGGTGTCGCGGCGGGTGTATCAGTATGAGCCGGAGACGATGACGCTGACGCTTCCGTGCGGGAAGAAGATCACGCCGTCGGACATCAAGGAAGTTGACAAGCGGAAGTGGGACAAGTTCTTCGTGTTTCTCCATCTCAAGGAGGGCGGCTCGCCGCGGAGGCTGGACCTGCTGCGCGCGAAGGGTCTGGAGGGGTGGATTCTGGAGATGGAGAAGAAGACGGAGGGGTATGAGCCTCCTCCGGCTGCGCCGGAAGAGCCTGCGGAAGCCGGCGCGGGGGCGGCTGCGGGCGCGGCGGAGCGCGAGGCCTGACGGCGGGAGAGCGCGTCAGCCCTTGAGTCGCTCGATGATGGCGCTGGTGAACTCGCGTGTGCCGAGTTCGCCGCCGAGATCGCGGGTCTTGCGGCCGTCTTCGAGGGTTTTGTTGTAGGCGTCGCGGATGCGGCGGGCGGAGGCGCGGCAGGCTTCGTCCTTGCGCGTATCGGCGATGTGGTTGAGCATCATCGCGCCGGACATGATGAGGGCGAGGGGGTTGGCGAGGTTCTGGCCGGCGATATCCGGGGCGGAGCCGTGGACGGCTTCGAAGACAGCGTCCTTATCGCCGATGTTGGCGCCGGGGGTGACGCCGAGTCCGCCGACGAGCCCGGCGCAGAGATCGGAGACGATGTCGCCGTAGAGGTTCTCGCAGAGGATGATGTCGAACTTCGTGGGATCCTGCACGATCTTCATGAGGGCGGCGTCGATGATGACTTCCTCGTACTTGATGTTCGGGTAGTCCTCCTCGTGGACCTTGCGCGACTCCTCGATGAACATGCCGTCGGTGAGTTTCATGATGTTGGCCGTGTGGAAGACCGACACCTTGGCGCGCTGGCGGTGGGTGGCGTAGCGGAAGGTCCACATGGCGATGCGGTGGCAGGCGGGGCGGGTGGCGACCTTCATGGACATGACGACGCCCTCGGTGAGGACGTTCTCGACGCCGCTGTAGAGGCCTTCGGTGTTCTCGCGCACGATGACCATGTCCACGTTCTCGTAGCGCGTGCGGACGCCGGGGAGGCTGCGCACGGGGCGGACGGCGGCGTAGAGGTTGAGTTTCTTGCGGAGGGCGACGTTGACGGAGGAGAAGCCCTTGCCGATGGGCGTGGTGCAGGGGCCCTTGAGCGCGACGCCGTGCTGCTGGATGGCGTTCATGGTGTCGGCGGGGAGGACGTCTTCGAGTCCGCGTTCGAGGGCGGCGACGCCGGCGTGGCGCTCGACGAACTGGAGGGGCGCCTGCGAGGCTTCGAGGACGCGGCGCGCGGCGTCCATGACCTCGGGGCCGATGCCGTCGCCGGGGATGAGCACGACTGTGTGTGTGGGCATGGTTCAGAGATTATCGGCGCGCGGGGGCGGCGGGTGGAGCGGGAGGGAGCGCACCGAGCGGCGCAATAACGAAAAACGCGCCCGCCTGTTGAGGGCGGGCGCGCTGATGGTGGACTTCAGAAAGGCGCTCTCAGCGCCGGGTTACGGGCAGGCGCCCCATGCGCCGAGCATTTCGGCGAGGCCGCCGGCGCCGTAATGGACCCAATCGCCGAGGAGCAGGGCGAGGTCGCTCGCGCCGACCTGGCCGTCGCCATCGAGGTCGTATTCGCAGGGCGGGGCCGAGGGGCCCTGGACCGCGACGGACATCGAGGAGGGCGTGCCGGGCTTGAAGAGGCCGAGCGTGGCGTTCGCCGCGGCGGGGGGTTGATCGGCGTCGAAGCGGAAGTTGTAGAGGGTGCCCCAGCGGAGGGCGTTGGTGTTCTGATTCTGGGCGAAGGTCTGGGGGCTCTGCCAGGTGACGGCGCCGCCGCCGACGGAGGAGTTCCAATCGGTGTTGGCGTAGGGAGCGCCGCTGTGCCAATCGACGTCATGGAAGCCGATGTTGGTGACATTGACGCTGTCGGCGACGGGGATGGAGAAGGAGCCGCCGGAGCGATCGGAGTTGAGGTTGTGGAGGGCGAACTCGTAGTGCCACGTGCCGTCGCCGTTGTCGGTGACTTTGTAGGCGAGGATGAAGCGGCCATCGCTGTCCACATCGATGTTCTCGACGGTGACGGCGGCGTCGGTGTCCTGCCAGGCAAGGATGGCGGGCTTCTCGCGCTGCGTCTGGCCGATGACGGAGATGGAGCGGCTCGCGTTTACGATGACGGGGCGGTATGAGGCGTTGTTGTTGTCGTTGTTCCACTCGGCGTCATCGGGGGCGATGTAGTGGCCCTCGATGAAGTACTTGACGGCGGAGCCGGAGGTTGTGGTCTCGAGATCGGTCTCGTGGACCTGGAGGCGCTTGCCGATGGGGGCGTTGTTGGGGAAGCCGCCGAAGGGGTGGGGATAGAGGCCGTTCGAGGGATTCACCTCGTGCTTGGCGCCGAGGTAGGTGTAGTTGCCGTTGAGGCTGGCGCTGTAGGGATCGGAGCAGCCGACGCCGAGGACGTTGCCGCCCTGCCCGCTGCAGGAGCAGCAGAGGTTGCCGGTGAGCGCGGTGAAGCCGTGCTTGAGCCACGACTGGCCGACCTGCTCGAACTTGCCGTCCTTCAGGCGGAAGAGGTTCTGAGCGATCACGGGGTGGCGGTTGCTGGGCGCGGGAGCGTCGTCATCCCACTGGACGTTCATGGTGCCCTGGTTGCAGGAGGTGGTGCCGATGGAATAGGCGTGGATGCCGCCGACGGCGCCGCCGCTGGTGTGGAACGCGACGGAGGGCATCTCGCCGACGATGACGTCGGGTCCGGTCGTGCCCATGCAGGGGGTCATGCGCTCGGTGGCGGGGGGCGCTTCGCCGTTGAGGGCGGCGACGACCTGCTCGTGCAGGACGGGGTCGAGGGCGGCGGCTTCGTCGAGCCATCGCTGGGCTTCATCGGCGCGACCGGCCTGGATGAGCATGACGGCGAGGCGGAGGCGCGTGGAGGCGTCGGCGGGGTCTTCGATGGAGACCTCGACGAGGGACTTCATGAGTTGCTCGCGATCGGGGGCGACGGGCGTGGCCTTGGCCGCGGGCTGGGACGCATCAACGCTGACGACGACGCTCGCGGCGGCGACAGCGATCGCTGCCCCGAGGCACACAGTTCGGAACATTCTGGATTCCTCCCACTGGGGACACTCGCTCTGGACCGCGCGCGTCACGGCGGGCGCGGATTCTCTCCGAGGGTGAGTATAACCCGCGGCAGGGGCTGGGCATCGGGGAAGTTGCGGCGAAGGCAAGACAAAAACAAGCCCGGCCCCGAAATTGGGGCCGGGCGTGATCAGTTGATCGAGTATCCGGAACGTCCTTACGGGCAGGGGCCCCAGGAGCCGAGGACGGCGGCGAGGCCGCCGGAGCCGTGGGTGGCCCAATCGCCGAGGATGATCGCGAGATCGCCCGAGCCGACGGCGCCATCGCCGTCGAGGTCCCACGGGCAGGGGGAAGAGCCGGGGCCGACGACGACGACCTGAGCGGACGTCGGCGTGCCGGGCTTGAACATGCCGATGGTCGCGGTGACCTCCTCGGCGGGCTCGGAATCGGCCTCGAACCAGAAGTTGTACATGGTGCCCCAGCGCAGCGCGTTGGCGTTGGCGTTCGCGGCGTGGCTCTGGGTTTCCCAGCGGAGGACGCCGCCGGAGTTGGTGACGGTCCAATCGGTTCCGCTGTAGGTGACGCCGCCTTCGCCATCGCCGGAGTGGTAGGGGACGTCGTGGAAGCCGATGTTGGTGACGTTGACGCCGGTGGGGATGGGGATCTCGAAGGACTGGGCGCCGCGATTTGAGTTCATGTTGTGGATCGCGTACTCGTAGCGCCAGGTGGCGCCGCGGGTGTTGGACGCCTTGTGGGCCACGGTGAAGCGGCCATCGCTGGGGACGTCAACATCCTTGATGGCGACGGTGGGATCGAACTCCTGCCATGCGTAGATGGCCTGCTGCATCTGGCGCGTGGAGCCGGCGCCGCCTGCGACGAACGACATGAGTCGCTGGCTGCCGTTGATGAAGGAGACGCGGCGCCACGAAGCGTTGTTCATCATGTGGCCGCTGTTGACATCCTCAGGATGGATGTACTGACCTTCGACGAGGAAGAGATGGGTGGCGTCGTCAATGTCGGCGTCGTCCACCTGCAGGCGGCCGCGGAGCGTGTTATCGCCGACCGGGGCACGGTGCTTGGGAAGGCCCTGGCCGTTGGGGAAGGTGCCGAGGGCGGTCTTGATGCCGGTGGTGGGATTGACCTGATCGTGCGGGCCGAGGCGTGTCTGCGAGCCGTTGAGGGTGGAGTCATAGGGATCGGCGCAGCCGGGGCCGAGGGCCGGGGGACAGCCGCCGCCGGCGGGCATGCAGGAGCCGCAGCCGCCGTTCTGAAGGGCGCAGAAGCCGTGCTTGAGCCACGACATGCCGACCTGCTCGAGGCGCGTGCCGTCGTAGCGGTAGAGGTTCTGGGCGATGACGGGATAGTTCTGCGTGGAGTTGTTCCACGAGAGGATGGATGTGCCGTTGTTGGCGGAGGTCGTCGCGATGGAGTACGCGCGCTTGCCGCCGATGGCGACTGTGGCCCACGAGGCGAACTCAGGGAGCGAGCAGACCCAGACGTCCTGCCCGGGCGCCATGCGCGGGGTCGCGGTGGGGACATCGTCGTTGTTATCGAAGAACGTCGGATCGATCTCGCGCGCGTTTTCGATCCACTTCTGGCCTTCGGCGACGCGGCCGGCTTCCTGAAGGAGGTAGCCGAGGCGCACCTGAGTCG
Organism: uncultured Phycisphaeraceae bacterium; assembly: GCA_964529265.1. Classification (GTDB taxonomy): domain Bacteria; phylum Planctomycetota; class Phycisphaerae; order Phycisphaerales; family UBA1924; genus CAZGVW01. The sequence continues at coordinate 10,114 of CAZGVW010000132.1, read as the reverse complement.
CGACCGCGCCCGGATTCTGCTGAACGATGTCGAGCAGTTCCGCGATCAGCGTGTCGCTTGCGCTCGATTCGGCGGGAAGACTGGCCGACTCGGCGCGAAGATCCATGGCGACGAGGCTGCACCCGGCGACAGCCAGTGCGCCGACTAGAAGCGCTTTTTTCATGTTCTTTTCTCTCTTCGTTCGGTTCCCAGCGTTTTCTCTGCCTCGGGGTGATTGAACCCCGAAACCCTCTCTCGGACTGAAACCGATACTACCCTGATCCCCCGGCGGTGCGAGGGGCAATTCCGACTTGGATGTAGAGAATTTAATGGGGCGAACGCCCCGTGACGGGTCGATCGGCGAGCCCCGCCGGCCGATGCCTGAGGCGCAGACCGCTCCCCGATTGGAGGCTCAGTGACCCCATCCAGCGCCACATTGCCGCCGCGGGCGGAACAGGAATCGAACAGTGGTGGGCTTCACGCGCCGAGCGGACCGTTGCTGAGGGCGGCGGAATCGCCTCGGCGGATGTCGTGGCGCACGATCGTGCTTCAGGTTATCGGGTTCTTGCTGGGGCTCGGGTTGCTTGGCTGGGCGCTGCGGATGGCGTTTGCGGACCCGGCAAACCTGGAGAATCTGAAGCGGCTGGTGACGACAAGGGTGGATGCTCTTGCAGGGCTCGCGGCGCTGGCGGTCTGCAGCCTCGCTCTGAATGGTATGGCGTTCTGGGTGACGATCCGGCCGGTGAAGCGCATCGGGGTGCGCAACGTGCTGGCCGTGAACGCCGTGGCGACGATGGCGGCGTACCTGCCGTTCAAGTTGAGCCTGTTCATCCGCGTGCTGGCGCACCGGAGGCTGGATGGGCTTTCGTATCGGACGCTGCTGGCGTGGCTCGCGGCGATGGTGGGCCTGACGCTGGGCGTGCTGGGTCCGCTGGCGCTGGCGGCGCTGTGGCGCGAGGATGTTGATGCGCTGTGGTGGGCGACGTTTTTCGGGGGCGCTGCGCTGTTCGGCGTCGCGGCGGTGATCGGCGGGCGGGTAGCGCGGCGGTTCCGGCGGCTGGATGCGCTGACGCTGGGCGCGGGGGCGATGCTCTCGAATCCGCGAGCGGTCTTCAGCAATCTGGCGATCCGCGTGGCGGACATCGGCTCGCAGACCGGGCGATTCATGATCGCGGGCGCGGTGCTGGGCCATGCGCTGTCGCCGACTCAGGGCGTGCTGTTCGCGACGGCGTACTTCCTGACGGGCGTGCTCTCGCCGGCGGGAAGCATCGGCACGCGCGAAGGCGCGGTGATGGGCGTGGGCGGGCTGGCGCTCGCGGGGCAGGTGGATCTCTCGCACCTGGCGGCGATGGCGCTGGTCGTAACGGCGGCGGAAGCGGCGACGCAGTTCGTGTTCGCGCTGATCGGGCTGGCGTGGATCAGGCCGAGCCGATTGCTGCTCCGCCGGAGCGCTGCGGGAGCGGCCGGGCAGGCGGCGGACTCATCAGTTCGTCTGGCGAAAGCCGACCAGCGAGAGGGTGACCTTTGACGTTTGAGTCTGGGGCAGCGCCATGTCTCCCAGGCGGAAGATCATGGCGAGGCGTCGCTCAGCGGTTCGCGAGTCGAGCGCGCCGACTTCGCGATTCCACGCGCCCTGGACGGCGCCGGACTGCTCTTCGAGCGACACGGTCGGCGCGGTGGGCGCGGGCTCATCCGGCGTGGCGATCTGAGCCGATTCGCGCCCGGTGTAGCGCGCAGAGTTATCGCTGAGTTCGGTGACGACGAGGTCGGTCGTGATGCGCAGTTCGCCGGCGGGGCCCATGGGCGCCGACTGATTGACCTGCCAGCCCTCGCCCTGGCGGCGCGGCGCGGCGACGTTGTCATCGGCGCGCCAGATCAACTGGATCGATCGAGTGAACTGGGCGGGCTCGAAGAGGCCGAGCGCCCGGGCGCCGAAGCGCGACTCCGCGGCGACGGCGGCGACGGCGCCCTCGAGTCCGGAGACACCCACGACGGCGCCATCCGGCGCGACGAGCATGGCGAGTTCGGCGAGGGCGAGGGCGCGGCCGGCTTCGGTGAAGGCCTCGTCGGCCGCGGCGGCCTTGTCTGCTTCGGGGTCGTCGGCCTTGGACCACGTGTACTCGAGTTGGCCATCGGCGTCGGTCCAGACCCAGGTGAGGCGCGAGAGCGCTCCCTTGACGCCGGCGCGGCCGGATTCATCGACCTGTTCGCAGCGAAGGACGATCTGCGCGCTCTGGACGATGCGCGTGACGCGCTCGCCCTGGGAGACGACGAGGTCCACCGATAGGTCGTACGTCCACTCGCCGCCGGGGGAGAAGGCGGGAGCGAATGAGACGGGCTCGTCAGCCGCGGCGGCGCGGCTTGCGCCCATTGAAAGGGCAAGCACGGTGGCGAGGGCCCAGGAAAGCAGGGAAAGGGTTCGCATGTTCGGTTCTCCAGGACGCCCGGGGCCGGCTTCCGCCGCGGGTGGATGGCGTCGAGTGTAGGCGCTTTGGCGCGAGTTCGATTCGGTCGCGCGGCCCGTATCATCCGGCGGATGCGTCTGGCGCTCATGCAGTTGAATCCGACGGTCGGCGATCTCTCGGGCAACGCCGAGCGGATGCTGCGGGCGGTCGATGAGGGTCTTTCGGCCGGCGCCGACCTGCTGGTGTTTCCTGAACTGGCGGTGTGCGGTTATCCGCCGCGGGACCTGCTGCTGCAGGAGGGGTTCGTCGAGGAGTGCGAGGCGCAGTGCGGGCGTGTCGCGGAGCGGGCGCGGGGGATGACGGCGCTCATCGGATCGCCCCGCCGGCTGCCAGGGAAGGCGGTGGCGAACGCGCTGGCGGTCGCGCGGGACGGGCGCGTGGAACGGTGGTACGACAAGCGGCTCCTGCCGACATACGACGTGTTCGATGAGGACCGGTACTTCCAAGCGGGCGATGCGCCGGCGGTGATCGATGTGCGCGGCGTGCGGGTGGGGCTCTCCATCTGCGAGGACTTGTGGCGCGGGGAGGACGTGGGGGCTGAGGGGCGGTACGCCGGCCGCGCGGATCCGGTGGCGGAGTTGGTGGAGGCGGGGGCGGGTTTGATCGTGAGCGCTTCGGCGAGCCCGTTTGTGCTCGGGAAGGGTGCGCGGCAGCGGGGGCTGCTGACCAGGCACGTCGCGGCGCGGGAGGTGTCGCTGGCGGCGGTGAACCAGGTTGGGGGGAACGATGAACTGATTTTCGATGGTCATGCGGCGGTGTATGTTCCGGGGCCGGGGCCGGGGCCGGGACGGGGGCATGGAACCGAGGCGCGGCTGATCGCGGCGGGGCCGGGGTTCAGGGAGCACATGAGCGTGGTCGATCTGCCGGCGGAGCGCCGGGCGTGGGGCGGTCTGGCGGTGGTTGAGGATCCCCTGCTTGGGGCGCCGGCGGAGCAACTGCTGTGGGAAGCGCTGGTGCTCGGGGTTCGGGACTACTGCCGGAAAGTTGGCTTTTCGCGGGTGGTGCTGGGTCTCTCGGGCGGCATCGATTCAGCGGTGACGGTGTGCATCGCCGCGGCGGCGCTGGGGCGGGAGGTGACGCTGACGGTGAGCATGCCGAGCCGCTTCTCGTCGGAAGGCTCGCGGACCGATGCGCAGAAGATCGCCGATGCGCTGGGCGTGCGGATGATCACGACGCCGATCGAAGGTCCGCACCGGGCGGTTGAGGAGACGCTGCGGCCGGGGTTCGCGGAGCTTGGCGCTGATCCGGCGCCGGGTGTGGCCGAGGAGAACGTTCAGGCGCGACTGCGCGGGCTCATTCTGATGGCGTATTCGAACAAGATCGGGGCGCTCCTGCTCACGACGGGGAACAAGAGCGAACTGGCGGTGGGGTACTGCACGCTCTACGGCGACATGAACGGCGGGCTCGCGGTGCTGGCGGACGTGACGAAGGCGCAGGTGTATCGCCTGGCGAGGTGGATCAACGCGAACGCAGGGGCGTGCGGGTTTGCGCGGGCGCCGATTCCGGAGGCTGTGCTGACCAAGCCGCCGAGCGCCGAGTTGCGGCCCAATCAGACGGATCAGGACACGCTGCCGCCGTACGCGGTGGTGGACGAGGTGGTGGCGCGGTACGTGGAGCGGAAGCAGAGCCCGGGGCGGATCGCCGCGGAATCCGGGATCGGTGCGGCAACGGTCTCCCGCCTGGTGCGGATGATCGATGCGAGCGAGTTCAAGCGGAAGCAGTCGGCGATCGGCCTGAAGGTGACGGACGTGGCGTTCGGCGTGGGGCGGCGGTATCCGATCGCGCAGGGGTGGCGGCCGGGGGTGTGAGTCGGGTGTCCGACCAGCCTTGCGACCGCCTGGAATACCCCCGGGACGCCCCCGGACGCCCCCGGACGCCGGACGCCCCCGTAAGCCCCCGGCTTGCCCCTTTTCGCCAAGTTGCCGCTTGGCGCGGGAGAGCGGGTGAGTTTTCTCTTTTCGGACGAGGGCTGAAAGTTATCGGGCGGGAGAGGTTAAGCAGTGGGGAGGCCCGAAAATGCGTCGAACACCGGGTGTTTGCGGGCCGGTGCTCCGGGAGGGGTAGGGGCGCCATAACCTTCGGCGCGGACGCTCTTTACGGAACAAGATTTTTCGAAGGTGGGCGTTGATTCGGCTTGCGTCGGCTGCGGGGTATGGGTACCTTCGAGGCCAGATCGATCGCCCTGTAACGCGGGGTTCCGTGTGTGTTTCCCGACGGACTGTTAGTGGTAGTGAGGAGGACAGTTATGTCGAAGTGTCGCTTGACGGCGGCCAGTCTGGCCGCGGTGGCGCTGGTTGGGGCTGCGACTTCGTTCGCAGTGCCCGTGTCTCGGCCGGTGTACACCTTCTGTGAGAACGAGGACAATGATCTGTGCGAGAATTTCGATCGGATCGACGCCGACGACGCAGTTTCTGCGAATGACGATAATGAGGAAGCGCGTGACTGCTTCTTCATCACCGGCAAGCTGCAGAAGGACTGCGTGTGGGACATCCAGCCGAAGTGCGCCCTGAGGCACTACGGCAAGCCGGAGCCCTGCTACACGGCAGGCGGCCCCGGTGGATCCCCGCCGCTGCCCCAGCCGATTCCCGGCGTGTTCCGCGAGCCCTTGCTCGATCAGAGCAACACCGGCGCGCTGTACGAGATCGAGCCGGTGGAGCGTATCGTCCGCCTGGGCGTCGCCGCCCTGATGGACGCGACGGACGGCACGATCAACGGCCTGGCCCAGAACGATCCCCACGGGGAGCTGGGCGAGGTCACGATCAAGGTGTTCTACAACACCGGAGAAGAAGGCGAAGGGCCCGGCGGCGCCCTGACCGGGAAGACCGGCTACCCCGACCAGGTGTATGTCTGGCGCTTCCTGAACGGCGCTGATGCGCTGCGCGTGGCGTTCGAGATTCCTCGCCAGGTCGAGGAAGACCTGCGCGGCGACGTGGACGTCACGTCGGTTGACGTGCTGTGCTGCAACGACACGGGCACGGTCGGCATCTGCTGGGACGTGGATTTCTACAAGATCCGCAATCTCATCGATGAGGAGCCGTACTGCATCACCGTGATCGGCGGCCTCGACGAGGACTGCGAGAAGACGGACACGATCCTCGGCTGGTACGACAAGAACTGCAACCCCATCGGCGGCGCGGACGGCGTTGACGATGACGGCGGGCAGGGCGTGTACTCCGAGCTGTGCGTGTTCGCTGACGGCCGGGGCGACATCCGCTTCGCCGTGAGCGGCTCGGGCGACGCGAACTTCAACGGTCTGCTCGACTCCGTCGAGAACGATTACTTCACGTTCCTGTTCGTCTACAACCTCACGCACGACGGCGAGGACTTCGAGCATCGCCCCGGCGCGAGCACGAAGGACGACTCGTACGTCTACGTGAACCGGTATCCGCGCTCGGTGTGGGACGAGGAAGGCTGGACGCAGGGCAACCCGATCGAATCGCTGTACGACCATGGCGTCTGCGGCGAGTACTGCATCAAGGTTCGCCGCGGCCTCCACGCCGACTCGCCCGATCCCGATGACGGCCCCGCGCTCGTGGGCGCCGCCCGCGCTGACATGAACCAGGACGGCGTGGTCAACGCCGGCGACCTGGCGGTCCTGCTCAGCCATTGGGGCGTGGTTCAGTAATCCTGATCTCACCACCGATTCACGGAGTGAGAATCATCCCGCGCCCCGGTCCGGCGCGTGCGGAGCCCGAAGGGGGCCCGACCGTCCGACCAGGCCGCACAAGCGTGCGTTTTTCTGAAGACATCACGTTGAGTCTCTCTAAGTAGGAGGAGACCAATGAAGAAAGTGTGTATGACGGCGGTGTCTGCGACCGCCTTCGTCCTGGCCGGCGCCGCGGCGTCGCTCGCCGTGCCCCAGGCGATTCCGACCTATACGTTCTGCGAAGAAGAAGGCAATGACCTGTGCGTGGACGCACAGGAGATCGACGCCAGCATCGCTGTGGCGATGACCGGCAATGTGGAGGAAGTCCGCGACTGCTTCTACATCACCGGCAAGCTGCAGGAAGACTGCGTGTGGGACCGTCAGCCGAAGTGCATCATGAAGGCCTTCGACAAGCCGCAGCCCGCCCGCAACTCGTCCGGCCAGATTGTGAATGGCCAGTTCTGCGAGCCGCTGAAGGCGACGAGCGTCAACGGCCGCATCCTGAATCTCGCCCCGAACTCGGACGGCACGATCCGTCTGGGCGTGGGCGCCTTCATCGACGGCTTCGACGGCACGTTCAACGGCCTCGGCCAGAACGAGCCCCACGGCGAGACCGGAGAGGTCACCGTGAAGGTGTTCTGCGAGGGCGATGATGACGGCCCGGCCCGCGGCGGCGGCTCCGACGACCCGGACTTCGAGTACGTCTTCCGGTTCGTGAACGGCGCCGACGCGCTGCGCGTCGCGTTCGAGTGCGAGTCCGGCGTCTCTTCAGTGGACATCCACTGCTGCGACGACACGGGCCAGGTTCCGATCTGCTACGACGTTGACTTCTACAACGTCTCCAACCTGATCCCCGGCCGCGCGTACTGCGTGACGGTGGTCGGCGGCCAGAGCCAGGAGTTCGATGCCCGCATCGACCCGGTTGTGGACCTGCTCATCCGCCTCGGCATTCTGCCGCCCCATGTCGAACTTCCCTCGATCCTGGTCGACAAGATCAAGACCGACACGAAGCTCGGCTGGTTCGACAAGAACTGCAACCTGATCGGCGGCGAGGACGGCAAGAACGACGACGGCGGCAATCCTTCGCCGTACTCGAACCTCTGCGTCTTCGCTGACGGCGACGGCAACCTGCGCTTCGGCGTGTCCGGCGGCGCCGGTCGCTTCGCGATCCTGATCATGTTCCTTTCGGGCTGGATCACCGATGGACCGGATTCCATCGACCTCAGCATCCTGGGCGACTGCAACTTCAACGGCCTCACCGACCTGATCGAAGAGTTCTACTTCTTCTATCACGTCCTGGCCAGCATCCTCGCCGACTTCGACGCCGAGTACACCCCGGGCGCCAGCCTGAAGGATGAGTCGGCCGACCTGGTGATCCGCTATCCGCGGCACATCTGGGAGGACGAGGATCGTCTGATCTGCAACCTGCTGGGCCTTGGCGACGTCGAGGAGTGCCCGCCCATTCCGCTGCCGGCCGGCTTCCCGCCGGAGTTCTTCTTCCAGCACGGCGTGTGCGGCGGCTACTGCATCAAGGTGCAGCTGGCCGAGCATGTCGATCCGGGTGAGCGGCCGGACTTCCCGCCGGCCTCCAACCAGTCGATGAGCTCTCGCTCCGACATGACGGGCGACGGCATCGTCAACGCTTCGGACCTTGCGGTTCTTCTGAGCCACTGGGGCGTCATTACCCAGTGATTCTCGGCAGATCCGTTCTCTGAACACCACCGGCGCGACGGGGGAAGCCCCGTCGCGTCGCTTCGAAAAATCCGGGTCCGATGTGTGCCCGTTTCGCGAGGAGAAGAAAGATGCAAGCCGCGAGGGCGCTGGCCGCGAAAGCCGCGGCGCTATGTGTGTGCGCCTCAACCTCGCAGGCGATCCCACAGGCCGAGCCTGTGCATTCGTTCCGGGAGCTTGAGGATAATGACCTGTGCCCCCTGGCGCAGGTGATCGATGCGAACGTGGCTGTCGCCGCCGCGGGAGAGGCCGCGCGCGATTGCTTCTTCATCGTGGGGAAGCTGCAGCGCGACTTGATCTGGGACATCCAGCCCAAGTGCGCGGTGCGGGCCTATGACAAGCCGCAGCCCAGCCGCGATGAACTCGGCCGGGTGATCCCCGGGCGTTATTGCGAGCCGATCATCGCGAGCGGCAACGACGGGCGCCTGTACGGGCTGGCCCCGCTCAGCGACGGGACCATCCGTCTCGGGCTGGCGGCGCTCATGGACGCGTTCGATGGGACGATCAATGGATTGTCCCAGAACGGCCTGCACCACGAGATGGGCGAGGTCACGCTGAAGATCTACTTCGACGGCGCAGGCCAGTTCGCGGGCGAGCCGGATGAGAAGTACGTGTTCCGGTTCACGACGGGCGGGGATGCGCTGCGGCTGTCGTACGTCGTGCCGGCGGGCGTGGCGTCGGTGGACGTGATGTGCTGCGACGACACCGGCACGGTGGGCATCTGCTGGGACGTGGACCACTACGAGGTGCGCCGGCTCGATGCGGGCAAGCCCTACTGCGTCACGGTGGTGGGGGGTCTGAACGACGACTGCGAGTTCACCGACACGCTGCTGGGGTGGTTCGACAAGGACTGCTTCCAGATCGGCGGCCAGGACGGCGTGGACGACGATGACGGCACGGATGTGTACTCGGATATGTGCGTGTTCTCGGACGGTGTGGGCACGCTGCGTTTCGCGGTCAGCGGCAAGGGAGACGCGAACTTCAACGGTCTGCTCGACGAATCGGAGTACGACTACTTCGATTTCCTCTTCATTACGAACGTGCTCGAGCACACGAGCTACGAGTTCAGAACCGGCGCGAGCGCCGGTGACGACTCGGCGCCCTTCGTCAATCGCTATCCGCGCGAGTTCTGGGACGAACAGTCCTGGGCGGCGGGCGAGCCGATCGAGGCGCGCTACGCGCACGGCGTGTGCGGGCAATACACGATCAAGATCCGCCCCGCGGAGCACAACCCTGATGGGTCGGGCGGCTCCGGCGGTGAGGATGACGGGGGCGACACCGTCATCGGGCCCGATGACGCGGACCTGAACGGCGACGGCCTGGTGAACGCAAGCGACCTGGCGCTCATGCTCAGTTTCTGGGGATCGACTCAGTAAGCGAGCGGTGGGACGGGGGTGATCACCCTGCGCGAGCAAGGCGGTGGTGCATTTTGCCCATTTTGACGCGCAGCGCGGCGTTCCGGTTTGAGGGCTGAGAGCCGCTCAGGAAGGCCCGAAAACCGCGGCGCGGGGTGAGGGGAATTTGACGCTAAGTTTCTGCGGCGCTGTTTATTGCAGCGCCCTCGCTTGGTACATTGGAGCCACCTGAACAGGCGGCTGAGGCTGCGATTCGGGGGAGATGCGCCGCGGCTGCGGAGGCCGCGGGGGCGCAGCAGTGCGCCGGGAGGACAGGCATGTTTCGTTCGGCATTGGGCCCAGCCGCGGTCACGGTGTTTGTCGCCGCTGCGCTCAGCCATGGCGTGCCGCAGGCGATCCCGACGTACACGTTCTGCGAGGAGGAGGACAACGATCTCTGCGTGCTCGCGCAGGAGATTGATGCGAGCCTCGCGGTGGCGATGACGGGGAACGTGGAGGGGGTTCGGGACTGCTTCTACATCACCGGCAAGCTGCAGGAAGACTGCGTGTGGGATCGGCAGCCGAAGTGCGCGATGCGCGCGCTGGGCAAGGCTGAGTCGGCGCGGAACTCATCCGGGCAGATCGTGAACGGGGAGTTCTGTGAGCCGCTGGTGGCGACGAGCGTGAACGGGAAGATCCTGGGCCTGGCGCCGAACTCGGATGGGACGATCCGGCTGGCTGTGGGCATCACGATCGACGCGTTCGACGGCACGGTGAACGGCCTGGGCCAGAACGAGCCGCCCGGCGACACGGGTGAAGTGACGATCAAGGTGTTCTGCGAGGGCGACGACGACGGCCCGGCGCGTGGCAACGGCGCCGGTGAGCCCGATTTCTCATACGTGTTCCGCTTCGTGAACGGGTCTGATGGCCTGCGCGTGGCGTTCGAGTGCGACCCCGGC
>CAZGVW010000131.1:0-10000 GCA_964529265.1 uncultured Phycisphaeraceae bacterium | reverse complement strand
GCCGCGGAAGATCACGTCGGCGAGATCGGCGCCGTAGCTCGTGGCCGGGAAGAGCCCGACGGCCGATCGCGACGGCAGGCGGAAGTTGCCGCGCGGGTACGGCGGCTGCCGGCAGGCGGTGGCCGCGACGACGAGCGGAAGGGCGGCGAGGAATTCGCGCCGGCTCAGCGCGTGCTTCGCGAAGGCGGTCAGGTCGGCGCTATCCCGCGGGTCTGAAGACCCGCGGCTCCATGGTGTCCATCGCATCGCCACGCTAGATCCTGAACGGTTTCAGTCCGTGAGTATCGGCCGACAGCGCGTAGAGCGCCATTGCCGTCACGTGCAGGTTGCCGAGAAAGGCCGTGGTCGCCGCCAGCTCGCGCAGCCGCGCCTCGACGTCGTTCGCCGGCTCGCCGTAGACGCGCGCGCACATCGCCGTCAGCGCGAGCGCCATGCCGGACGACTCGCTCAGCCGATGCTGCCGCAGCCAGCTCCACCCCTGTTCGACGACGGGATCGGTGCGCTTGTCCTGGAGCGCGAGCAGCGCAATCGCGGTACACGCGACGTACGGACGCAGGTCCTGGCCGAGCACCGCCGAGTTGCCGAAGTTCCATCCGCCGGCGACGCACGCGCGATCGATCAGCAGCCGCTCGGCTTCCTGAATGCGCGCCGCCGCATCGGGCGCCGCGCCGCGATCGCTCGTCTTCAGGGCGAGCGCGCACCAGGCGGTGGGCTCCACCCAACTGAACGTGCCGTCCATCCAGGCCCAGCCCTGCAGGCTGTTGTCCTGGCGGAACTGCGGCGACTGCTGGACGGCCACGCCCTTCGCGTGGACGAGCGCCTCGAGCACGGCCACCGCCAGGCTGGCCGCCGATCCGCCCCGGATCGTCCGCAGCGCGATCGCGCCCTGGCCGTTGAAGCCGAAGTTCACCGGCAGCGCCGGGTCGTCGACGAGCTGGCCACGGCCGTCGCGGCTGCGCGCCAGCCAGGCGAGGTGCGGGTCGAGCGATGCGGCGGCAATGCCCTTCTGCCCATCGAGGGCCAGCAGCGCCCAGATCGTGGGCTCGATGCGGCTGGCGCGGCCGCGGTAATAGCCCCAGCCGCCGCTCGCATTGGCGGCCGCGGCGAGCGTGTCACGGAGTGGTTGTTGCACGCAGTATTCGCGGATTATACGGAATCGTCATCGCCGTACGCCGGGCGCGCCGGGGTACGGCGCGCCAGCACATTCGCCGCGGCGGCGGCTCGCGGTCATCCTCCTTGAGGTCCTTGATTGCATCCTCGATAATGTCCTCATGCCGGATGTGATGGAGCGTATCAACTTGAATGTTCCGGCGGACGTCCGCCGGCGGCTGCGGGCGCTGGCCGCGCGTCAGGGCCGGACCGAAGCCGAGGTCGCGCGCGCGCTGCTGGCGTCGGCGCTCGATCGGGCGCGGCGTGACGAGTTTTACCGGCGCGTCGCCGAGGCCCAGACGCCGAAGCTCCGCAAGCGGGACCTCCAGATCCTCCGGGCCTTCGAGAGACTCGATGGCTGATCGCGGCGACGTCCTGCGGCTGAAACGCCGCCTCGGGTTCAGCGCGAAAGGCGAGGCCGAAGCCGTGATTGTCGTGCAGGCGACACCGCTGAACGCGGTGCTGCCGACGCTGCTGGTCGTGCCGCTCGACTCGGCGGTCGGCGCCTACGCGGGCCACCCGGCCGTGCTGAGAGTCACGCGCGAGGAAGCGGGTTCCGCGGTGGATCATGTGGCGGTGCCCTGGCGGCTGCGAGCGATCGGTGCCGATGCGTTCGCCCCCGGGCCGACAGGACGCCTCAAACCGGCCAGTCTGGCGGCGCTGGACGAGCTCCTGATGCTGGTGCTCGGGCTGGCGTAACCGGCGTGCCGTATCGTGCTGACGGGCGCCGAGCGTCGAATGCGGCCGCGGCCGGCCTCCTGGCGCTGCTGCAACTGACGCTCGTCTGGTGGAGCTGGGGCAAATGGCTCGATCCGCTCGTCGACTTCGGCCGTGAGCTGTACCTGCCGTGGCAGATCACCGAAGGGCGCGTGCTCTATCGCGACCTGGCGTCCTTCAACGGCCCGCTGTCGCCGTACCTGAACGCGCTGTGGTTCACGATCGGCGGCACGAGCCTGCGCACGCTCGCCGTCGCCAACACGGGCATCGCGCTGCTGCTCGCGTGGCTGCTCTTCGCCGTGCTCGGCCGTTTCGCGTCCGCCGCCGCCGCGCTGACCGCGGCGGTGGTGTTCGTGCTCGCGTTCAGCGTGAGCCACACGCTGCCGATCGGCAACTACAACTTCATCACGCCGTACTCGCACGAGCTCACGCACGGACTGGTGCTCAGCGTGCTCGCGCTCTGGCTGATCGCGAAGTTCGCGGACGGGAGCCGATGGGCGCTCGGCGCGGCGGGCTTCGCGGCCGGCGCGATTCTTCTGACGAAGATCGAAGTCGCCGCGGCGGCCTGGCTCGGCCTCGTCGTGACCCTCGCCACGCGGCATCGGCTGCACGGCATGCCGGCCGGTACCGTCGTGCGCGAGTGGCTGATCTTCGCGGCCGCCGCCGCGACCGCGGTCGGAGCCGCGATGCTGCTGTTCGGGCTCGTCCTGCCGATCGAGGACGCGCTGCGAGCGCCGCTCACGCACTGGGGCCTGGTGCTGCGGCCCGGGGTGTCGCCGGCGCTCGCATCGCTCCCCTTCTATCGTGCGATTGCCGGCACGCACGACTGGATTGGCAGCGCGACCGCCATCGCGATCTGGAGCGCCGCCTGCACGGCCCTCTTCGCCGCGGCTGTTGCGCTGTCGCGCCTCACCGATCGCCGCGGTCGTCCGATGTTCCCCGCCGAAGCGATCTTCATCGCCGCCGCCGCGGCGGCAATCGCGCTGGGGCTGTTCGTGGACGACCGTCCGGCGCGGCCGCTGCCGGTGCTGACGGTCGTGCTGCTGGTGCTGTTCTTTCAGGGCATCTTCGTGCACCGGCGAGGCGGCATGGGCGCCGCGCTGCACCTGGGCTGGATCGTGTTCAGCGCCGCGCTGCTGGCGAGGCTCGGCCTCAACCCGCGGCTGTCGCACTACGGGTTCGCGCTGGCGATGCCGGCGATGCTGGGCGCGATGGTCTTCCTGCTCGACTGGCTTCCCCGCCGCCTGCGGGACGCGCACAGCGCGCGCGCGGTCCGGGCGGCCACCCTGGCGGTGCTGGGCGTGATCGTGCTGTCCACGCTGTGGCAGACGTCTCGACAGTTCGATCGCAAGACGGTGCCGGTCGGCCGCGGCGCGGACGCGTTTCTGGCCGACGAGCGCGGCCACGCGATCGAGGCCGTGCTGACGGCAATCGACCGCCTCCCCTCCGGGCGCACACTGCTGGTGCTTCCCGAAGGCGTGATGATCAACTACCTGTCGCGCACCCCGTCAACCATTCCCTATCCGAACTTCATGCCGCCGGAGTTGATCCTGTTCGACGAAGCGGCAATCGTCGACGCCCTCGAACGGACGCCGCCGTCGCACGTCGCGATCGCGCACAAGGACACGACCGAGTACGGATTCCGGTTCTTCGGCCGGGACTACGGCAGGGCGCTGATGGCCTGGGTCGAGCGGCACTACCATCGCGTCGATCTGTTCGGCGCCGAGCCGCTGCGCGACGAAACATTCGGCATCGCGCTCTTCGAGAAAAACTAGAACGTCAGGGTCCCGGAAAGCAGCGACGCTCCGTCTGATTCGCGCGGTCCGGCAACAGCCGTGGCAGCGGCGTTCGGGAAAGGAGCGCAGACACTGCGCCTTCGAACGCGACATGCCACCCCTGCGCCGCCATCGTCGAGACGATCGGGAAGTGTTTCGGCATCCAGATGTAGTCGGCGCCAATGCGATCCGGCAGGGTCGAGCCGGACGGCTGGTCGTAGTAGAAGCGCGTGTGCGCATCCTGCATCTCGACGCTGTAGACAGTCTCGCGCCGGCCGTCCATCGAGACGCGCAGATGAGGCGCGAAGTGCCAGATCGCGTATTCGCCCCAGTCGAACCAGACGAGCAATCGTCCATCCAGCCGCTGCTGCTGAATGAAGTGCGCCGCCTCAGGCTCCGGCAGCCAGGGCTCGTCCATGGTGATGCAGCGCAGGTTCCGTCCGGTCAGGAACAACGCCGCGGCTATTCCCGCGGCGGCGAGGCCGCCGACCACGATCGCCTGCGCACGCGTGGCGCTCACGACCGATGCGTTCGGAACCCCAGACGCGGGCTGCCGACGCGCGATCCGATGGACCGGCAACAGGATCAGCACGCTCAGCGCGAAGAACCCATCGAGCCGGTTCACCCACAGCGACGCGACCGCGAAGAACGCGACGATCGCGTAGTGGCCGGGCGGCCGCGGTCCGGGACATTTGACGAGGTACACGACCGCTCCGCCGGCCATTGCCAGCCAGAGCGCGAGCACCGCCGGCTCGAGCGCCCACGCCGGCTGCCAGTCCTGGATGTCCGTGCGGACCGGACTCACGGTTTCCCGGAGGAAGCTCCACATCTCGGTGCCGTAGGGCGTGAGCAGCGTGGCAAGCAGCGAGACCAGGACGATCGCCACAAGCCGTACGCGCTCTGCAGAATTCGAAGCGGGCGAGACGAACCGGAACAACGCCCACAGTCCGAACGTGCCCAGCCCTACGATCCATCCGCCGTGCAGGTTCGCCCAGACCGCCAGCAGCACAGGTACTGCGAGCAGCGCCCGCCAGCGGCCGCTGTCGGCTCGACGAAGCACGAGCAGAAGCAGGGCGAACAGCGCCAGCGAGAAGAGCTGCGGCCGCACCGTCGCCGCCTGACGCCGCGTCCCGAACGCGAAGAACAGCATCGTCAATTCGAGTGCGGGAGCGCCGTAGAGGCTGCGGTGGATCGACGCGAGCACCACGCTCAGGCTCGTGGAGAGCAGCAAGAGCTTGAGCAGCACCACCCCTGCCGTGCCTGCCGCCGCCCAGGCGAGCCAGGTGACGAGCTCGGACAGCCACTCGTGGTTGGTCCATGGAATGTCGCTGGTGAACGAATAGGGATCGACCCGGACGATGCCGCGGGCCTGCGCCGTGTCGCCGCCGAACGTGATGTGACCCCACAGGTCGGGATCGGCGCGCGTCTGGCTGATCACCACCAGCAACACCGAGAGCACGGCGAAGCGGATCAGCAGGAACGCGCGCGCCGGCGGGATCAAGCGGTCAGTACGCGCCGCGGCCGCTCGCGACGGCGGCGAGCGTCCGGCAGAGGATGTAGAGATCCAGCCAGACCGACCAGTTGCGGATGTAGTAGCTGTCCAGCGCTTCCTGATCCTCGATGCCGCCGTCGCTGCGCACGGTGATCTGCCAGAGACCGGTGATGCCGGGCCGGACGCGCTGCCGCAGCTCGAGGAACGCCGGCGTGAACCGCGCCAGGTGATAGTCGGGAAATGGACGAGGACCGATCAGGCTCATCTCCCCCTTCAGCACGGACCAGAGCTGCGGCAACTCGTCCACGCTGAACTGACGGAACAGGCGGCCGATGCCGGAAATCAGGCGCGGATCGTCCTTCAGCTTGTAATTCGCGTCCCACTCGTCCCGCAGCTCGGGATTCGCGGCGAGATGCTCGGCCAGCGCCGCTTCCGCATCGGCCTTCATCGTCCGGATTTTCGGCACCGTGAAGCGTCGCCCATTGAGGCCGGCGCGCGACTGTTTGAAAAACGCCGGGCCGCGATCGATCAGTTCGACCAGGAGAATCGCGGCCGCGATCACGGGCGCGGCGGCGACGAGCGCGGCGCCGCCAATCGCCAGATCCAGCGCGCGCTTGACGACCTGGTTGCTGTGGCGCAGCAGGTTGTTCGTGTACTCGATCCCGACGAGCCCGCCCAGATTGCGGACCTGCAGGCCTTCCACGGGCAGGTCGTCGTACTCGCGCAGGAGCACGACGTGCCGGAAGTGCTGGTGCAGGCGGTCGAGGATCGCGCGGTCCTGGATCTGATCCGTTTCGAGCAGCGCGACACGGAACCCCTGCCGGGCCAGGAGGGGCGCGCGATCGAGATCGCCAAGCACCCGCGTGCCTTCGACCTCGGTCGCGGCGGTGGGCGCCGGCGCGATCACGCCCGCGGGCCGATAGCCGAGGTGGCGGGCCGACCGCAGGTTCCGAATCGCCTTTGCTGATCGGGCGCCGGTTCCGACGACGATGACCGGCTCGCTCCACCAGCGGACGCGGTGAACCAGCCGCGTCACGATCGCGCGGCCGATCGGGACAAGAGCAAGGCTGAGCACGAACGCAATCGCGAACGTGAACCGCGAATAGAGGTGCGGTACCTTGAGCGCGAACGACAGCGTGGCGACGACGAGGAACCCGATGGCCGTGACGTAGGTCACGCGCCGCAGCGTCTCCACCGGACCGAGGCCGAAGCCCGGATAGAGACCCGCCTGCGCGTAGCCGAGCAGGAACAGGCCGACCACCGGCAGCAAGTCGAAGTACTGCCCGGCGGATTGCTGGTGGACGGGCCGCGCCCAGACGACGTACGCGATCGCGCCGGCGCTGGCCAGCGCGGCAAAGTCGGTGAACGCCAGCAGCGCGACGCGCGCCGCGCGCGCCAGCTTCCACTCCGCGGCGACCACGACCGGCGCCGTGGCGCCAGCGCGGCGGTCGCGGACGGCCGCGGCGGCGGACACCGCGCCGGCCGGCGGAGGCGGGGACGGCCCGTTTACCATCTGGTCCTTCGCTGGTGAGTTTTCAGTATGCCTCCGATATCAGGAAGGGCACCGACGGGCCTCCCGGGTGGTACGGACCTGCTCCCGGGTATCGGCGGCATTCGCCTGTATCTCCATGACAGCGCATCAGATATCGTCCATTCGTCGCGATGATCCCTGACCGGGCCTTGGCGCTGGTCCTGCGTTCACCCCGTTCGCTGGCGGTCTGGGGCGACCTCGTGCGCGCGGTCGTCGCGGGCGCGGTCGTCCTGCTCTGCATCGTCTGGCTCGCGTATTACGCGATCCTCGCCCGCGCGATGGTCGTGCAGTACCACCTGAACGACTTCGGCAAGTTCTACTACTCGGCGCGGCTGTTCCTCGAGGGGAAGGACATGTACGGGCCGAGCCCGGCGACGTCGATGCACGTCGGTCCAGGGCTGGAGCACGAGTTCCTGAACGTCAACCCACCGCACTTCCACCTCCTCGTGCTGCCGCTGGCCCTGCTGCCGCCGCTGACCGCCCTGGCGATCTGGGCGGTGGCCAGCCTGCTCTCGCTCGTGTGGTGCCTTCGACTCATCACGCGCGAGCTCCGGCTTCGGTTGACGCCGACCAGCGCGTTGTGGTCGGGGCTGGCGCTGCTGTCGTTCGCGGCCACCGGGGCCGTGATCATTACGGGACAGCTGACCTTCTTCCTGCTGATCCCCGTCACGCAGGCGTGGGCGGCCGCGCGTGAAGGGCGATGGCCTCGCGCGGGTGTCTGGATGGGGCTCGCGATGAGCGTCAAGCCGTTCCTGCTCATCTTCGTGCCGTACTTCCTGCTGCGGCGGCAGTGGCGCGCGGCTGGCTATGCCGTGCTGACGGTTGCCGCCGCCTTCGGCGTGGGGCGGGCCGTCTTCGGCATCGAAGCGCATGAGGGTTGGGGGCGCGCGCTGGCGGGCACCGACTGGCCGTGGGCGGCGATGAACGGATCGCTGCTGGGCGTGCTGAGGCGCACGCTGAGCGCGAGCCCGTACTTCGCGCCGGTGTGGCTGGCGCCGGAGTTGATTCGACCGCTGTGGCGGATCGGGGCGCTTGCGACGTTCATCGCGACGCTGTGGATGGCGTCACGGGATCGGTCGATGCACGCCGTCGACCGCGGGTTCGCACTGTTGATCCTCGGCGCGCTGCTCGTGTCGCCGCTCGGGTGGGTGTATTACCTGTGGCTGCCGCTCGGTCCTGTCGCCGCGCTCGCGTTGACGTGGTTGGGCCATGCGGATTCGCGTTCGCGACTCCGGACAGCCCTGGTGGCGTGCGCGCTGCCGGGGCTCGTGTGCCCGTTGATCCTGGTCACGGCTTGGCAACCGGACGCGTGGCTGACGTTGACTCTCGGATCGGCGTATTTCTGGGCGACGTGGCTGCTGTGGAGCGGCGTGGCCGTGGACGGCCTCGGCGCGCGGCGGCCGATCGGCACAGAGGCATCCTGATGCCGCCTCCCCGCATCAACGTGCTCGGCGTGGGCAACAGCGCGATGAACCTGCCGCAGGCTCTCGCAGAAATCGAAGGGTGGATCGAACGGCTATGACGTTTCGCGCGGGCACACTCGTCGTCCGCCGCGAATGGCTTGGGGGAAACGATGAACTGGCATGAGAAGCGAGTTGTGGTTACCGGCGGGGCCTCATTCATCGGCTCCCATCTCACCGAGGCGCTGGTCGGACGAGGGGCGAAGGTGCGTGTCGTCGACAATCTCTCGAGCGGGCGACGCGAAAACCTCGGCGACTTGCCCGCACAGGGCGCGGTCGAGCTGGTCGTCGCCGATCTGCTCGAGCCGAAGAATGCCGCGGCTGCGGTCCGCGATGCGGAGGTGGTCTTTCATCTGGCCGCGGATCACGGTGGGCGAGGCTACATCGAGACCCATCAATCGAACTGTTCGACGAACATGATTCTCGACGGCAATGTCTTCCGCGCCGCCGCGGAGGCCCGGGTCGAGAAGGTCATCTTCACTTCCACAGCTTGTACCTATCCCGAGCACCTGATGGCCGATCCAGGTGAGGTGCTCTTCTTGACTGAGGACCTCGTCGGTCCGCCTTATTGTCCCGATAGCCTCTACGGCTGGGCGAAGCTGATGGGCGAGATGACATTGCGCGCCTATTGTCGCGAGGGGCGTCTGCGGGGCGCGGCTCTGCGCTACTTTCCGGTTTACGGCCCCCGATGCCCGGAGACCCATGCCATCATCGCCTGGATCGCACGCGCTTTCGTGGACGAGGACCCGTTCGAAGTCTGGGGCACGGGCGAGCAGATCCGGAACTGGACCTATGTCACCGACATGGCCGACGCCACGATACTCGCGGCGGAGAAGATCGACGACGGCCGCGCCGTGAATGCCGGTGTGATGGAGCGCACGAGGGTCATTGACGCGGTCAGGATGGTCCTGTCGATGATGGGCAAGAACCCGCGGATCACGTTCGACCCGAGCAAGCCGACCGGGCCCTACAACCGCTCCTGCGACAATCGACTCGCACGCGAGCTGCTCGGCTGGCAGGAAACCGTCTCGCTCGAGGAAGGGCTGCGCCGTACGATCGAGTGGTACGAGCAGACCTACACTCGCGACGAGGTCGCGTCGTCTCTCGAGCACAGGCTGCTCGAGCGCACCTGAGATCGATGGCGAAGGTCCCCTCGTTCGAGGTGGCCGGGGCGCGCATCGACGCCGTGACCCTCGATGCCACGATCAAGATCCTCGAGGAGTGGATTCGGGAGCGCCGGCGCGAGTATGTCGTGCTGCTCGGGGCGCATGGCATCGTCGAGATGCAGTCCGAGCCGAAGCTCAGGCAGGTCGACAACGCTGCGGGCCTCGTGACGCCTGACGGCATGCCGAACGTCTGGCTTGGCAAATGGAAGGGGTACCGCGAAATCGAGAAGGTGTACGCGCCCGACATCATGAGCGCGGCCTTCACGCGAGGCCTCGAGCTCGGTTGGCGGCACTTTTTCTACGGCGGCAAGGAAGGCGTCGCCGACGCCCTCGCGGACCGGATGCGCGCTCGCCACCCAGGGATCGTGATCGCCGGGACCTACTGCCCGCCGTTCCGCGCGCTCTCGGATGCCGAAGTGGCCACCGTGGCCAGCCAGATCAATGACAGTCGCCCCGATCTCGTGTGGGTCGGACTCGGTTGCCCGAAGCAGGACTTCTGGATGGCTCGTTTCCGGCCGCACCTCGATGCTCCCGTGCTGCTTGGCGTCGGCGCGGGCTTCGACTTTCTCTCGGGGACCATGCCGCTGGCGCCTCGATGGGTTCAGCGGTCGGGTTTCGAGTGGCTGTATCGCCTTTTCTCTGATCCGCGGCGACTCTGGCCTCGTTACTCCAGAGTCATCCCGCGCTTCATGGTCGTCTTTCTACGCGAG
>CAZGVW010000130.1:0-28400 GCA_964529265.1 uncultured Phycisphaeraceae bacterium | reverse complement strand
AACTTCATCGAATCCCTCGGCATCCCCGAGGGCCTCGCCATCGCCCTCATGGGCGTACTCGTCGCGTCCTTCGCGGGCACCACGATGGACACCGCCTGCCGTCTCCAGCGCTACGTCATCCAGGAACTCTCGCGCACCTTCCTCCCGTGCCCGCCCGAGCAGGCCTGCGCCCACTGCGGCTACGACCTCTCCGGCCTCGAAACCGGCATCGACGCCTGGTGGACCTGCCCCGAATGCGGCCAGCAGACGCCCATCGGCGAAGCCGCGCTGCACGCCGAGCACGCAAAGCCCGCCCCCGGCGCCCCCGGCATACACACCGGCCTCGATGCCCAGCGGGCTCTCGCCTCCAACTGGAACCCCTTCAAGTGGCTCGCCACCCCCCACGGCGCCACCATGTTCGCCGTCATCACCGCCGCGGCTCTGGCCGCCATGCCCCCGCCGGGCATGGCCATCTCGTGGGAGAACGCGGGCAAGGGCGGGCAGATCCTCTGGCCCCTCTTCGGCGCCACGAACCAGTTGCTCGGCGGCATGGCCTTCCTCGTCATCGGCGCGTGGCTCATCGCGACGAAGCGCCCGGTGTGGTTCATCGTCCTGCCGACGGTGTTCATGGTGGTCGTGCCCGCCTGGGCCCTTGTGTGGCAGGCCTTCGTGGGCAACGACGGCAACCCCTCCTGGCTCGCCGACCGCAAGTGGCTGCTCGTCGGCATTGCCGCGGCGGCGCTGCTGCTCGAGGGCTGGCTGGTGGCGGAGGTGGGGATGCGTCTGGTGGGGGTGCGGCGGACGGGCGCCTCGCCGCTTCAGCAATGAGGTGATCCTCATCCCCTACAGCGGGGCCGCCTCCGCGGCGCCCCTGGTCGCGCGCCACACTTCATACGCCATCGCGCTGAAGTACAGCGCCAGCAGCGTCATGCCCTCCACGCGGCTGACGTGCCGGTTCGCCGTCACACTCATCGGGAACAGCAGCACGCTCAGCCCGATCATCACGATCAGCGACACCGCCGCCCCCTCCGGCAGCGGTACGGGCGCGACCATCGGCGTCACGCCCATGATGAGCAGCGTGTTGAAGATGTTGGAGCCGACGACGTTGCCCACCGCGATGTCCGTCTCGCCCTTCGTCGCCGCGATGACGCTGGTGGCCAGTTCGGGCAGACTCGTTGCGAGGGCGACGATGGTGAGGCCGATCAGCGTTTCCGAGAGGCCCATGCGCTCGGCGATGCCCACGGCGCCCACTTCCGAGAGTTTGCCGCCGACGACGAGGAGGATGAGGCCGATGACCAGCGCGAGAACCAGGCGCCACGCCGGGCGGTGGGGGGCGCACTCCGCGACCTCCTCCGCTTCCTGCGCGAGCGCGGTGGCCACGCCCGATCCCGATCGCGCCGTGCGCAGGCACAGAACCAGGAAGAGCACGAATCCGAGCAGGAGCAGGCCGCCATCGAAGCCGGTGAGGCCGGCGACGCTCCCCTCGGCGCCCCCTCCGGCGCCCTTGATGTGCGGGGGGAGCTTCGTCAGGAGCGCCAGTCCCGCGGCGGAGGCCAGCATGATCGGCAGTTCCCGCTTCACCAGCGAACTCTGCACGGCCATGGGCCGGATGAGGGCCGAGAGGCCGAGGATCAGGCCGATGTTGGCGATGTTGGAGCCGACGATGTTGCCGTAGGAGAGATCGGTGTGGCCCGCGCCCGCCGCGGCGACGTTCAGGGCCAGTTCCGGCGCACTGGTGCCGAAGGCGACGACCGTGAGGCCGATCACCAGCGGCGCCACGCCCATGCGCGCGGCAAGCGCCGCGGCCCCGAGCACCAGTTGATTGCCGCCGATGAGCAGCAGCACGACGCCCGCGAGCAGCGTCCCGGCCTGTGTGAGCGTTTCCAGCATCCGTTCACAGGGTAGGGGCTGGAAGGGCGGCTGTGGGCGTGCGGCGGGCGCTTTGCACACGCGGCCGGGCGCGTTCCGGGCCGCCTCCGGCGCGATCACTGGGGGGCGCTTCCGGAGGAGGTATCATCTCCGCCGCATCGCCGGTTCGCCTTTTCGGGGAGCACCGCCGCCATGGCGCGCGACATCCTGCTGCTGATCGCCTCGCTCGCTGTCCTCACGCTCGGGGCCGAGGCGCTGGTCCGCGGCGCCGCGGCTCTGGCGAAGCGCATGGGCGTTTCCAGTTTCTTCATCGGCCTGACCATCGTCGGCTTCGGCACCAGCGCGCCGGAACTCGCGACCGGCGTCACCTCGGCCATCCGCGGCATGCCGGACATCAACGTCGGCAACGTTGTCGGCTCCAACATCTTCAACATCGCGGTGATCCTGGGGATCACGGCGCTCATCGCGCCGATTCCGGTGAACACGCGCCTGGTGCGCAAGGAGGCGGCGATCGTCATCGCCGTGGCGTTCGCGCCGTATCTCGCGCTTGCCTCGGGCGGTGTCATGCAGCGATGGGTGGGGGGGCTGCTCGTGGCGCTGCTCGGCGTCTACCTCTGGCGGGGGTTCCTCGCCGGGCGGCGCGAGGGCGCGGCCGAAGCCGCGGCGGAGCGTGAACTGGAGCGGGAACTGGGCATCAGGCCCACGGCGCGGGCGCGGTCCCCCGTGGTCGATGGAGTCCTCATCGCCATGGGGCTGGCGATGCTCGTGGTCGGGGCTCGGCTGCTCGTGGACTCCGCGGTGTCGATCGCCCGGACGCTCAATATCTCGGAACTGGCCATCGCGCTCACGATCGTGGCCGGCGGCACCTCCGCGCCGGAACTGGCGACGTCGCTCATCGCCGCGCTCCGCAAGCAGTCGGATATCTCGGTGGGCAACATTCTGGGCTCCAACATCTTCAACATCCTCGGGATCATGGGCGTCACGTCGCTGGCCCTGCCCCAGCGCGTGAGCGAGCAGGTGATGTGGATGGATGCGCCGGTGATGATCGCGGCGAGCGTCGCCTGCCTTCCGATCATGATGAGCGGGGGGAAGATCTCGCGGATCGAGGGCGGCGGGCTGCTCGCGGCGTACGCGGCGTACCTGTACGTCATCTTTGCGCTGGCGCCCGGCTGGTTCCCGGCGGCGGGGTGACAAACGCCGGGGGCGGGCGGCCGTCGCTATGTTCGGGCCGGGCGCGGCGGCGGGGCGGAGCGCGAGGGCGCGGCCGCGGCGGTCCTCCGAGACGGTGAACGCATGGAAATCCTGGTCCTCCTGCTGCTGATCCTGTTCAACGGCCTCTTCGCGATGTCGGAGATGGCGATTGTCGCGTCGCGGCGGGTGCGGCTGATGCAGGCCTCGCGCAGCGGCGACCGGCTCGCCTCGGCCGCGCTGCTGCTGGCGGAGCATCCGACCCGGTTCCTTTCGACGGTGCAGGTCGGCATCACGATGATCGGCATCTTCGCCGGCGCCTTCGGCGAGGCGGCGATCGCGCGCGATTTCGAGGCCTGGCTCGCGCGGTTTCCGGCGTTGGCGCCCTATTCCCGCGCCATCGCGTTCGCGGTGGTGGCGCTCTCGATCACGTTCCTCTCGCTGGTGGTTGGTGAACTCGTGCCCAAGCGCATTGCGCTCTCCAGCCCGGAGCGCGTGGCGCGGATCATCGCGCCGCCGATGACGCTCCTCTCGCGGCTCGCGGCGCCGTTCGTCTACCTGCTCTCGCTCGCGACGGACGTGATCGTGCGCCTGCTCGGCGTGCGCCGCGTGACCGATCACGCGGTGTCGGAGGAGGAGGTGAAGGGCCTCATCGAGCAGGGGGCGCAGACCGGCGTCTTCCACGAGACGGAGGAGGAACTGGTGATGCGCGTCTTCCGCCTCGCCGACCGGCAGGTGGGGGAACTCATGGTCCCGCGACTCGACATCGACTGGCTGCCGGCGGATGCGACGGTGGAGCGCGTGCGCGTGGCGGTGGCGACCAGTTCCCACTCGCACTTCCCCGTGTGCGAGGGCGGACTCGACCGCGTGGTGGGCGTGGTGCACGTGAAGGACCTGGTGAAGCACGGCCTCATCACGGACGAGGTCAACGTCCGGGCCCTGGCCCGCCCGCCGATCTTCGTGCCGGAGACCATGCCGGCGCTCAGCGCGCTGGAGATGTTCCGCACCAAGGGCATGCACATCGCCTTCGTGCTGGATGAATACGGTTCGCTGGAGGGCCTGATCACGCTGAACGACATCGTGCAGGGCGTGTTCGGCGAGGTGGCCCGCGCCGATGAGGCGCAGGAGCCGCTGGAAGTGCGCCGCCGCGACGGCTCGTGGCTCCTCGACGGCATGTTGCCCGTGGACCGGCTGAAGGAACTGCTCGAAGTCATGGAACTGCCGGAAGAGGAAGCGGGCTACCAGACGCTCGGCGGCATGCTCATGACCTGCCTCGGACGCGTCCCGCAGGCCGGCGATGAATACCGCTGGCGCGAGTTCCGCTTCGAAGTCGTGGACATGGACCGCCGCCGTGTGGACAAGGTGATGGTGGGCCGGGTGGGCGGAGCAGGAGATAGCACTGAGTCATCGGATCAGCCACGGACAACGAAAGACGACCGCTGACCTCGAACTTTGCGATTCGCGCTTTGCGATTCGCGCTTTGCGATCTGTGCTTTGCGATCTGTGCTTTGCGATTTGTGCTTTGTGCTTTGTGCTTTGTGCTCTGTGCTCTGTGCTCTCCCTACACCCCCGGCTCCGGCGCCGGCGCCAGCCGCTCCGCGTACTGCGTCCGCACCGCCGCCGCCACCTCGTGCAGGAACAGATCCACCTGCCGCGAGGCGAGCCCGATGTACGCCTGCGGGTCGAGCACGGCGTCGATGTCCACGCCCGAAAGCAGCGGCTCTTCGCGCAGGCGCTCGATCAGGTCGTTCGGCTGGCCGCGGTCCTTCACGCGCGCCCCCGCCGCCTGGCTGTGCCGGCGGATCGCCTCGTGCACCTCCTGCCGGTCGCGCCCGATCTTCACCGCGGCCATCATCAAGTTCTCGCTCGCGAGGAAGGGCAGTTCGGCCATCAGGTTCATCCGCACGATCGCCTCGTGCACTTCGAGCCCGGCGCACACGTTGTGCAGGAGGTCCAGCGCGCCGTCCATCGCGAGGAAGGGCTCGGGCAACGATAGTCGACGGTTCGCGGAATCGTCGAGCGTGCGCTCCAGCCACTGCGCCGCCGCCGTATTCAGCGGGTTCTGCGCCATCGACATGACGAAGCGGCACAGGCCCGTCGCCCGCTCGCACCGCATCGGGTTCCGCTTGTAGGGCATCGCGGAGGAGCCGATCTGCGCCTCGCCGAAGGGCTCGTCGATTTCCTTGCGATTGGAGAGCAGGCGGATGTCGTTGCACATCTTGTGCGCCGCCGAGGCCAGCGCCGCCAGTTCACAGAGCACGAACACATCCACCACGCGCGGATACGTCTGTCCCGTGAGCAGGTGCCGGCCCTCAGACGGAAAGCCGAGTTTCTCGCACACGAGCCGATCCAGCGCCTCCACTTTCTCCGCGTCGCCCTCGAAGAGCGCGAGGAACGAAGCCTGCGTGCCCGTGGCGCCCTTCGCGCCGCGCAGGCGAAGTTCATCCCGCGTCCGCTCCAGCCGCGAGAGGCACAGCGAAAGGTCATACGCCCACCCCGCCGCCCGCCGCCCGACCGTCGTCGGCTGCGCCGGCTGGTAGTGCGTGAACGCGAGGCACGGCAGATCGCGCCAGGTCTGGGCGAAATCCGCGAGCGCATCGATCACACGGGCCGTCTTCGAGCACACGAGGTCCAGCGCATCCCGCATCTGGAGCGTCTCGGTGTTGCAGTTCACGAACTGGCTGGTGGCGCCGAGGTGGATGATCGGCCTCGCCGCGGGCGCTGCCTCACCAAGCGCGTGAATGTGCGCCATCACATCGTGCCGCAGGCGGCGCTCGTGCTCCTCCGCCCTCGCCATTTCCGCATCCGTGATCCCCAGATGCGCCCGCAGGGCCGCGATCTGCTCCGGCGTGATGGGCAGGCCCAGATCCCGCTCGGCCTCGGCCAGGGCCAGCCAGAGCCGCCGCCAGGTCTCGAACTTCCGCCGCGGCGACCAGATCGCCTGCATCTCGGCAGACGCGTTCCGCGACGAAAGGGGGGATACATAGCGGGAAAGGGGGTCTGTCGCGTCCTGACGGTCCGCAGGCGGTTTGTCCGGGCGGGAATCGCTCATTTCTTCAACCGGGAGCGGGCGCAACGGTCCAAAACCACGCCAAACGGATCGAAATCTGCGAGATCCGCACTCCGGGAACGATCGTATCGCATGAGAGTCCCCCGCGGCGTGTCTTCCCAGCCGATTGTGCGGCTCTGCCGGAGCCGCGGGAGGGCCGGGGGCTCATCCGTCCGATAAGTTGCACTTGATGTCGCGCGCTATTCCCAGCAGCAATCCGACAGCCCAGACCCCCGCCGCGGGCGGACCAGCGCGCCCGGACGCCGGTCCGGACGATCGCCTGATCGCCGCGGCTCGAAACGGCGACCGCGAGGCGCTTTCGACGCTCCTTGCGCGGCATGAGAACCGGATTTACGCCGTCTGCATGCGCATGGCGGATGGCCCCGAAACCGCCCGCGATCTCGCCCAGGATTGCATGGTCAAGATCATCGAGGGGCTGGCCGGTTTCGACGGGCGAGCCGCGTTCACAACGTGGATCACGCGGATCACGATTAATCACTGCCTGAGCCACCACCGCCGCCAGCGGCTCAGGAAGCACGCCAGCCTCGATGCCCCCCAGTCGGGGGGTGGCGGAGGGTCCGGGGGCGGCGGGGGGGGCCGGCAGGCCCGGGAATCCGCGGCCCCGGTCTGGGCTGGCGTCCCGGAGGGGCGGGAACCCGGGGCCGCCGAACGCGTCGAAATCAGGGAGCAGTTGCGACGACTCGAGGCAGCCATGCGGGTGATCGACCCGGAGCAGCGCGCGATCCTGATCCTGCGCGATGTTCGCGGCCTCGATTACCGGCAGATCGGGGACACGCTCGAAATCGCCGTCGGCACGGTGAAAAGCCGCCTGTTCCGGGCCCGGGCGGCGCTGCGGGAGGCGATGGAGTCAATGGGCCCGCTGGAAGACGATTGATCGCCGCGGCGGAATTCGCGGCTTGTGGAAGTGAAATGGCGCGGAATATCGACGAAACCGAACTGCTGGCGTGGATCGAGGGCGAGGCCCCGGCGGACGTCGCCGCGCGCATCGAGCAGGCCATGCGGGCCGATGCGGCCCTCCGGACGTCGCTGGAGGGCATGCGGCGGGACCGGGCCCTGCTCGTGGCCTGGGGCGAGGCGCCTCAGACGGCCCCCAGCGGGCTCGTGGACGCCGCAATCGAGCAGGCCGAGCGCCGGGCGCTCGTGGGCGCTGATGTGGCGTCGGACGTGCTGGCGAGCATCCGGCCCGCGAGACGGAGTTGGCGGGCGCCGCTCGCGGCCGCGGCTTCGATTGCGCTGCTCGGCGGCGCGGCGTGGGTGGCGTGGCTGGCGACGTCTCCCAAGCCCGCAACGACGGCAATGTCATCGCTGGAAACGCGGGATTCGCGCGCGGAAATCGGCGAATCGGCGCCTGCGGAGGCGGGTTCCCGCCTCGAGGCGGGCCGGGCTGATGCGCGGCGGAGCGCCGAATCCGAGATTTCAGCGCCGGAAACGCGAATTGCGCTCGGAAAGACGGAAACTGATTCGATTTCCGCGCCCAACCCCTTCCGCGACGCCAAGGCGGTGGTTGCGGAGGCCGACGACGCCGTCGGCCCCGCCGCGGCGCCCCCCGCGTTGGGGGAAGCCCGCGCCGAATCCGCGCCCGCGTGGCCCACAGACATGCCCCGGGAGCGGGCGCAGGCGCTGCTGGCCCAGAGCATGCTCGGCGTGGTCGTGATGGGGCCGGAATTGGAGCGCGCAGACGAGGAAATGGCGCGCGTGGCCGCGGCTGATGCGGATGGCGATATCCGCTGGATGGGGGAGGATGGATGGTCGCTCTTTGCGCCGCGGCCGGCCGTGGTGCTTGCCGATGGATCGCGCCGGCAGAGATCGGCGGCGGCGGGGAACGAGGAGATGGTTGGTCCACCGGCGCCGGAAGACGAGCCTGTTGTGACGGAAAGCGCGTATCTGGTCGATCTGCCCGCGGAAATTGAGTCACTGGAGCGTGTCTTGGAGCGGTTGCGCTCGATTCCGGGCGCGCGGATCACGCTGGAGTCCCTTTCGATCCCGGCTTCGGCGAACGCGCCGGTTCAGGCGCGGGACGTGCTGTGGTGGGGTGAGCCGATCAGTCGGTGGCGGCCGCGCGCGGTTTTGAGTGTGCGGATCGAGGCCGGTGACTGAGAGGTTCCCGCTCGCGGGCCGCGGGGTCGTGGCGGACGACGGCTCTGGCGGGCTTTTGAGGCTCGGGGCCGGGAAACGCGGCTGATCTGGCGGATTCGGCCGCGGGCGGAGCATGCCGGGCGGCGTGGGCGCGCTCGCGGCGACGGCGACGATCGATTTCCATGACGAGGATGGTCGCGACCGGCAGGAGGAGCATGCCGAGGACGGAGAGGACCTCGATGGTCCTCGCGGCGGCGATGGTTTCTGGATTGAAGCGTCCCCAGAGCAGCGTCGCGGCGGCGACGACGCTGGTGATGGCGAGGACCACGACGATTCCATGCCGCGCCGCCGCGGCCATGCGACCCATTCAACACATCCTTGCTCGTGGACTTCCGCAACAGAGCGGCGCGAGGCTGAGACCGCCCTGCATCCGTGGCGGCGGCGGGCGGGAATATAGCGCTGACCCTATCCGGGCTGCAAATGAGGTCGGCGTGTGGAGAGCCGGTGGATCGCGCATCTTGGGCGCAGGCTTGTGACCACTAGCCGGAGGCAGTATCGTCCGCAGTCAGTGATGTGTGGCGCTTCTCTTCGGCGGTGGTGGTTGCGGCGGTCCCGCGCCGCCGCGGCGTGCCTGGCGCTCCTCACGACGGCGCTCGCCGGGCCGCATGCACAGGCGCACCAGCAGCCGGGGCCTCCAACGGCGCCCCCGGAGGCGCTGGCGCCGTATGACGACAGGCAGGTGAGTGAGATCCGGTTCGAGGGGCTGGAGCGGATGAGTCCGCAGTTCGTCCGCAACCAGTTGCGGACGGTCGAGGGTCAGCCGTTCCGGGCGGAGGTTGTGACGGAGGACATCCAGCGGCTGTACCGGACGGGGTCGTTCTTCAACGTTTCCGCGGCGGTGGAGTTGCGGCCGGACGGCAACGTGGTGCTGGTGTACTCGTTCACTGAGGCCCAGGTCATCCAGGATGTGCAGGTGGTGGGCAATCGGCAGGTGAGCGATCAGGAGCTTGCGGGGATCGTCGGCCTGCTGCGCGGCACGCCGGTGGATGATTTTCAGTTGGGCCGGACGCGCCGGGCGATCGAGGATCTCTATCGGAGCAAGGGGTATTACTCGGTGCGGGTGGAGGTGGACGAGGAGGAGTTGAAGCAGGGGGTGGTGCTGTTCCGGATCAGGGAGGGGCAGCGACTGAAGGTGGCGGAGATCCGGTTTCAGGGGAACAGCGCATTCAGCGTGGCGCACCTGCGGCGCAACCTGAAGACGGAGGAGGCGACGTGGTTCGATACGGGGCCGCTCGACAGCGACGTGCTCGAGCAGGACGTCGTCGCGCTGGCGGTGTTCTACCGTGACCAGGGGTATCTCGACGTTCGGACGGACCGTGAGATCACGGTGAGCCCCGATGGTCGTGAGGCGATCGTCACGTTCCTGATCGAGGAGGGTCCGCGGTACACGCTGCGGCGGGTTGACGTGTTCGGGGAGGGCGGCGCGGACGCTTCGACGCTGGCGATCTCGAAGGAGCAGATCCTGGCGCTGATGGAACTGAAGCCGGGGGACGTCTTCGGCGAATCGGCCCGGAGGCGGTCTGTGATTGCGGTGCAGAGGGCGTACGAGAAGCTGGGGTACGTGAGGGCGGCGGAGGGAGGCGGACTCGCGATCAACTCGCAGGAGCTGCGAAACCTCGACGAGCCCGTGGTGGACCTGGTGGTGGTGATTGCGGAGGGCGACCGCTACCGGACCGGGGAGATCATTGTTCAGGGCAACAACATCACGCGGCACAACGTGATCCGGCGCGAGATTCAGTTGCAGTCCGATCGCCCGCTCGACGCCGCGGCGCTGGAGGACTCGGTGCGGCGGCTGGAGGCGACGAGGCTGTTCGCGCCCGGGGTGAAGGCGACGATCCAGCCGGAGGATGCGGAGCAGCCGGGCTATCGCGACGTTCTGGTGGAGGTTGCGGAGACGGTGACGGGGCGGATTTCGTTCGGCGCCGCGGTGAGCAGCGATTCGGGCATTGTCGGCACGATCGACATCTCGGAGCGGAACTTCGACGTGATGAATCCGCCCGAATCGTTCAGCGACCTCTCATCGGGGCGGGCCTTCCGCGGGGGCGGGCAGGACTTCAGCATCGTGCTTGCGCCGGGCTTCGAGGTTCAGAACTATTCGATCAGCCTGAACGAGCCGCGGCTGTTCGACACCGACTATTCGTTCGGTATCACGGGCTATTACCGGGACCGCGAGTTCGACGAATACGACGAGCAGCGGTTCGGCGGGCGGCTGCGCGTGGGCCGGCGGTTCGGCGATCGCTGGGTCGGCGGGGTGGCGATCCGGGGCGAGCGAGTGCGGCTGGACGACATCTCCTCGAGCGCCGCGGTGGATGTGTTTGACGCGGAGGGTCCGGACACGCTCGTGGGCTTTTCGGTGTACATGACGCGCACGACGGTGCCTCCCGGTGAGCGGCTGTATCCGGCGCGCGGCGCGCGGACGGAGTTGTCGATCGAGCAGGTGATCGGCGACTACACGTTCGCGAAGTTGTCGGGTGAGCATCAGGTGTGGCTGACGCTGGACGAGGACTTTCTCGAGCGCAAGAAGATCGTGACGATGAAGGTGGCGGCGAACTACATTCCGCAGGACGCGGATGACGTCCCGCTTTACGAGCGGTACTACCTCGGCGGGCGCAGTTTCCGCGGGTTTGACTTCCAGGGCATCTCGCCGCGGGGCGTCCGGGCGGATACGGGTCTGCCGGGCAACGACCCGGTGGGCGGCACCTGGTCATTCTTTGCGGGGATCGAGTATCAGCACCCGGTATGGGGCGTCGATCCCGCGACAGGGCGGCCGATCGTGGCGGTGGTGGGGTTCCTGGACACGGGAACGGTGACCAACGACGTGTCGTTCGATGACTACCGGGTGGCCGTCGGCGCGGGTGTTCGGCTGCTGCTGCCGATCAGCCCGGTGCCGCTGGCCTTCGACTTCGGTTTCCCGATCCTGAAGCAGGACGAGGATGACGAGCAGCTCTTCAGTTTCAGCGTGGACCTGCCCTTCTGAGGGGCATGGGCCTGTTTTCGGCCGCGGGATGGGCTCCGCGGCTATCATGCCCCCCTCGCCCTGCGGGGCGAATCGCCCGAAATGCACCCTCCGCGACGGAGTCGCTCCCCATGCGAGATTCATCCTTTTTCCGGGTCGCTGCGATTGTGTTTCTGGCCGTTCTGGCCGGCGGCGTGTGGAAGGCCGGCGCCAACAACAACCTGAATGCGCCTGCCGGCCCTCCGGTGGTGGCGCTGGTGAACCTTGAGCGGGTTCTGAACAATCTGGACGAACTGCAGGCGCGGAATGCGGAGTTGCAGGCCTGGGTGGATGAGCGGCAGAAGACTATCCGGGAGCTGGAGGCCCAGGTGAAGGACAAGGTGACGCGCCTTCAGATCCTTCCGCCGGACAGCCCCGAGTACGCGAGACTTCAGGAGGAGGCGCTGCGGACGCGGGTTGACGCCGAGTTCCAGGCGAAGTTCCGCGACGAGATGCTTTCCCGGAAGCAGGGGCAGGTGAACAGGGCGCTGTTCGACAAGGTGAGGGACGGGCTTCGGCGGTTCTCAGAGCAGCGCGGCTACAACCTGGTGCTGAGCCACGATGGCGACATCGAGATTCTGGGCGAAGAGGGGAACCTGGCGGTGACCCGGCAGATTGCGGCCCGTCGAATCCTGTACACCGATCCTTCGCTCGACGTGAGCGACGAGTTGCTCCAGTTCCTGAACAACGAGTGGAAGGCCGGCAACCCCTGAGTGCCGCGCTTCGTCTCCCGACATGAACACAGAGGTCGCCTCAACTGTGGTTGAGCCGCGGACGACGACCGGCGCCGTGGCGGCGACGATCGGCGCGGAGCTGATCGGCCCGGCGGATCTGCTGCTCACGCGCGTCTCGGGGCTCGAGGATGCGGATGAGCGGACGCTGAGTTTCATCCGGGACGAGCGGAACGCGGCGCGGTGGGCGGAGAGCCGTGCGGCGGCGGCGGTGGTCTCGCGGCGGGCTCAGCCGAAGACGCACGATCCGTCGCGACGCGCGCTGCTCATCGTCGAGGACGCCGACCAGGCGATGATCGGGATTCTGGAGGCGATTGCGCCGCGTCACGCGGCGCCGCCGGCCGGAGTTCACGCGACGGCCTGCGTGGATGCGTCGGCGCGAATCGATCCGACGGCGCACATCGGGCCGGGCGTGGTCATCGGGGCGGAAGCGCGGGTCGGGGCGCGGACGATTCTGCACGCGCGGGTGGCGCTTGGGGCGGGGGCGCGCATCGGGGCTGACTGCGACCTGCGAGCGGGCGTGGTGATCGAGGACCGGTGTGTGGTCGGCGCCCGCGTGGTGATTCATCCCAACACGGTGATCGGGGGAGATGGATTCGGCTACCGGCCGGCCGGGGCTTCGGCGCGGGAGGGCGGCCCGGCGCTGATTCGCATTCCGCACGCGGGCATTGTCGAGGTGCACGACGACGTCGAGATCGGCGCCTGCACGGCGATCGACCGCGGGAAGTTCGGTTCGACGGTGATCGGCGCGGGGACGAAGATCGACAACCTCGTGCAGATCGGGCACAACTGCCGCATCGGGCGGAACTGCGTCATCTGCGGGGCGGTGGGGCTGGCGGGCTCGGTGACGCTGGGCGACGGCGTGACGCTCGGCGGCGGCGTGGGCGTGAAGGACAATCTGACGCTGGGCGCGGGGTCCACGGTGGCGGCGCGGAGCGGCGTGATGGATGAGATTCCCCCCGGCGAGACGTGGGCGGGCTACCCGGCGGCGCCCTTCTCGCAGATGATGCGGATCGTGGCGGCGACGCGCAAGCTGCCTGATGTGCTGCGGTCGCTCGGTCGCGGCCAGGCGCCCGCGGCGGAGAAGGAGAGGGAGTCGCGCCCGTGAAGGAAACGGAGCGCATCGCGACGACCGATCCCCCGCGGATGGCGCCTTCGGCGACGCGGCTGCACACGGTTTCGGCGCAGGCCATGCAGCGCACGCTGGCGGGCGCGGCGACGGTGGAGGGTGTGGGGCTGTTCACCGGGCAGCGCGCCGTCGCGACGCTGAAGCCGGGGCCGGTGGGGCAGGGCATTGTGTTCGTGCGGACGGATCTTCCGGGCGCACCCTCGATTCCGGCGACGGTGGAGCACCTGGTCGATCGCCCGCGGCGGACGACGATCCGCAAGGGCGATGCGATCGTGGAGACGGTGGAGCATCTGCTCTCGGCGCTGGCCGGGATGCAGGTGGACAACGCGGTGGTGGAGATCGAAGGGGTTGAGGTTCCGGCGGTGGATGGCTCGGCGGCGCCGTTCGTGGAGGCGATCGCGCGGGTGGGGACGGTGGAGCAGGAGTTGCCGCGGCGACCGATCGTGGTGCGGGAGCCGCTGGCGCTGCGGGAGGGGGATGCGACGATCGTGGCGCTGCCCTCGGGCGGGGGGACGGCGGACTTCATCTACGACCTGGACTACGGGCCGGAGGCGCCGCTGCCGCGGCAGGCGCACGCGTTCCTGCTCGATCCGGAGCGCTTCGCCACGCAGATTGCGCCGGCGCGCACGTATGCGCTGCACGAAGAGGCGCGGCTCATGCAGCAGCGCGGGATGTGCGCGCACCTGACGACGCGCGACATGCTCGTGATCGGCGAGAACGGGCCGATCGACAACTCGTTCCGTTTCGATGATGAGCCGGTGCGGCACAAGGTGCTGGACCTGATCGGCGACCTGGCGCTGACGGGGCGTCCGATCGTGGCGAAGATCGTGGCGTGCCGTTCGGGGCATGCGCTGAACCACCGGCTGGCGCGGGCGCTGGTCGAACTGGGGGAGGGGGCGCCTCCGGTGGCGCCGCCGCCTCCGGCGCTGAACATCCGGCAGGTGCTGGGTCTTCTGCCGCACCGGTATCCGATGGTGCTGGTGGACCGGGTGCTGGAGATCGACGGCGACCGCCGCGCGGTGGGCATCAAGAACGTGACCTTCAACGAGCCATTTTTCCAGGGCCACTACCCCGGATCGCCGATCATGCCGGGCGTGCTCATCGTCGAGGCGATGAGCCAGCTTGCGGGCCTGATGCTCAGCCAGAAACTGGAGCGCACCGGAAAGATGGCCATTCTGCTCAGTCTTGACGGCGTGCGGCTGCGCAAGCCGGTGACTCCGGGCGACACGCTGCACATGGAGACGGAGGTCATCCGGGCGACGAACCGCTTCGGCGAGGTGCGGTGCCAGGCGCGCGTGGAGGGGGCGCTGGTGGCGGAGGCGACGGTGAAGTTCATGATGGTGGATGCGGAGAACGATTCATGACGCGCACACTCGAGCCGCCGGTGGTGCATCCTTCCGCGGTGGTGGACCCCGGGGCGCGGCTTGGGGCGGGGGTGCGCATCGGGCCGTATTGCGTGATCGCGGAGGGCGTGGAGGTCGGCGCCGGCACGGTGCTGCACAATCACGTGACGGTGCATCCGCACACGAGGCTGGGCGCCGACAACGTGGTGTATCCCTACGCGGTGCTGGGCGCCGAGCCGCAGGATCTGAAGTATCGCGGGGAGCGCACGGCGCTGATCATCGGCGATCGCAACCGCATCCGGGAGCACGCCACGCTGCACCGGGGCACGGCGCTCGGCGGCGGGAAGACGGTGGTGGGCGACGACTGCCTGCTCATGGTGGGCGCGCACATTGCGCACGACTGCGTGATCGAGAACGAGGTGGTGATCGCCAACGCGGCGATGCTGGGCGGGCACTGTCTCGTGGAGTTCGGCGCGACCGTGGCGGGGGGCGCGGGCGTGCACCACTTCTCGACGATCGGGGCGCTTTCCTTCGTGGGCGGGATGGCGCGGATCGTGAAGGACGTGCCGCCGTACCTGGTGGTTGAAGGCACGCCCGCGGAGCCGCGGAAGGTGAACACCACGGCGATGATCCGACGCGGGTGGCCGGTGGATGAGGTTGAGGCGCTGCGGTTCGCGTTCAAGGCGCTGTATCGCGATCCGGACCTGACGGCGTCGGCGGCGATTGAGCGTCTGCGGGCAACGGGGCGGCAGCCGGCGTGCGTGCTGCGGCTGTGCGATGCGCTGGAGGCGGCGCAACTGGGCGTGCACGGGCGCTATCGGGAGGCGTTGCGGGATCCTACGGCGCGGCGATGAGGATTTGCTCAGCCGCGGCGGGAGCGCAGCGCGCGATCGGATTCGACCAGACCATCCTTGAGGCGGACGATGCGTTCGCAGCGCTCGGCGATTTTATCATCGTGGGTGACGATGATGATGGTCATGCCCGCGGCGTGGAGTCGATCGAAGAGATCGAGGATCGCGGCGCCGGTGGTTGAATCGAGGTTGCCGGTGGGCTCATCGGCCATGAGGACGACGGGCTCGCTCACGAGGGCGCGGGCGATGGCGGCGCGCTGCTGCTGTCCGCCGGAGAGTTCGGTGGGGCGGTGGCCGAGGCGATCGCTGAGGCCGACGAGGCTGAGTTTCTCGAGGGCGCGGCGGCGGCGCTCCAGCTTCGGCACACCCTGGTAGAAGAGCGGGGTCTCGACGTTTTCTTCGACCTTGAGCTGGCTGATGAGGTTGAAGGCCTGGAAGACGAAGCCGATGCGCCGGCCTCGGAACTCGGAGAGGGTCTCGTCATCCATGCGGGAGACGTCTTCGCCATCGACGAGGTACTGGCCTTCGGTGGGGCGATCGAGGCAGCCGAGGAGGTTCATGAGCGTGGACTTGCCGGAGCCGGAGGCGCCCATGATGGCGACGAACTGGCCGCGTGGGATGATGAGATCGACGCCGCGGAGCGCCTCGCACAGGACGGCGCCATCGGGCTTGTAGTAAATCTTGCGCACGCCGCGGAGTTCGGCCACGGGGGTGGCGTCGCTCGCGGCGATCGAGTGCGCGGTCGAGGCGGCGGGTTGGGCGTCGATGGCGGTCACGCCCGGAGTGTACCGGCCCGGGCGCGGGCAGTGGCGATTGATATCGCGGGCGGCGCGGCGTTCGGCCCAATTCCCACGCAGTTTCAACGCGGTTTCAACCCGGTTTCTGGCCGCCGATCTGGATTGAGGCGATGGCGGTGGCCGGATCGGGCGCGAAGTGGAACACCTTGTCGAGCCCGGTGAGCAGCATGGTGGACCACACGGGATCGCCCACGGAGCAGATCATCAGTTTGCGATCGCACTCGGTGAGGCGCTTGCGCAGGCGCAGCAACTGGGCGATGTTCGACGAGTTGAGGTACGTGACCGCGGAGAAGTTGAGCACGACGCTGGGGGTCTTATCCGCGGGCGCGGAGGCGACGCGCTGATACACCGAGGTGAGTTCGTCCGAGAGATCGGGCTCATCGGAGAGTTCGGAGATGAGAATCTGGTCGGACCACTCGGTGGACATCGTTCGGCGCCTCTTCCGCGGCGGGGCGGGGCCGCGGGGTGGGCAGACTAGCAGATCGGCGCCCGATTCGGGGGGCGCGGCTTGGACCAGGTCGCTCCGGAGCGGTCGCCGGGATTACTCATCCTCGCCGTCGGCGACCTTCGCCGCGGCGATGAGGCTATCGCCATCCTTGAGGTTCACGAGGCGCACGCCTTGGGTCGCGCGGCCGATGCGCGAGATGGACGCCACCGGCATGCGGACGATCATCCCGCCCTGCGTGATGAACATGACGTCCTCGGTGGGGGTCACGGATTTCACGGCGACGACTCTGCCGTTGCGATCGGTGGTGCGGATATCGATGCGCCCCTTGCCGCCGCGGGACTGCGGCTCGCCGCGCTCCGCGCCCTCGCGCTTCACGAGATACTCCTCGAGGTCGGTGCGCTTGCCGAAGCCGCGCTCCGTCGCGGTGAGCAGATCGAGTTCGGGGTGGAGCGGCTTCTGCGAGCCATCTTCCGCGGGGGCGCTCATTTCGATCTTGACGAGGCCGACGACCTCGTCGCCCTCGCGCAGCTCCATGCCCTTCACGCCCGCGGCCGAGCGGCCCATGGGACGCACGTCCTCTTCGGAGAAGCGGATGGACATGCCGCTCGCCGCGCCGAGGAGGATGTGGTCGTGCCCGGTCGTCCAGGTGACGCCGACGAGCGAATCGCCATCGTTGAGGTTGATCGCGATGATGCCGGAGCGGTGCACGTTCTGGTAGAGCATGAGGCTGGAGCGCTTCACGCGGCCATGGGCCGTGGCGTAGAACAGGAAGTGCTCGCCCTTCTCGAAATCGCGGATGGGCATGAACTCGACGGCTTTTTCGCCTTCGCGGAGGTCGATCAGGTTCACGA
This sequence comes from uncultured Phycisphaeraceae bacterium, assembly GCA_964529265.1. Taxonomy (GTDB): domain Bacteria; phylum Planctomycetota; class Phycisphaerae; order Phycisphaerales; family UBA1924; genus CAZGVW01. Next base: position 11,013 of record CAZGVW010000130.1, on the reverse strand, counting down.
TGGCGCGGCCGCGGGTGGTGCGCGACATCGCGGGGATCTCGTACACCTTCAGTTTGAAGACGCGGCCGGTGTTGGTGAAGCAGAGCAGGTCGTCGTGGGTGCTGGCGACGAAGAGGTGCTCGATGAAATCGTCCTCGCGCGCATCCGATCCGATGATGCCGCGCCCGCCGCGGCCCTGCGAGCGGTAGGTGTCCAGCGGGGCGCGCTTGACGTAGCCCTCGTGGGAGACGGTGACGACCATCTCCTCCTCCTTGATGAGGGCTTCGATGTCGATATCCGTCTCGGCTTCCTCGATCCGCGTCAGCCGCGGCGAGTTGAAGCGGGCCTTCATCTCGGCGCAATCCTGCTTGACCATGTCGAGCACGAGCGTCCGGTCGGCGAGGATGCGCTCCAGGCCTTCGATTTCCTCGACGAGCCCCTTGTATTCGCCCACCAGGCGCTCGATCTCGAGGCCGACGAGCTGGATGAGCCGCATGGCGCCGATGGCCTCGGCCTGCACGCGCGTGAGCGCTGCGCCGCCCTGGCCCTCGGCCTTCCTCGTCGCGGCGAGCAGCCGCTGCGGGATCTTCCCCGCGTGCGGATGCGACTCCGGAATCCGGAACCGCCGCGCCATGAGGGTTTGAATCGCCTCTTCGCGCGAGCGCGATCCGCGGATGAGCTTGATCACCTCGTCGATGTCGCACACCGCGTAGATGAGCCCTTCCAGCACGTGGGCCTTCTTCTGGGCCTCGCGGAGCAGTTTCCGCGTCCGTCGCGTGATGACGACTTCCCGGTGATCGATGTACCGGTCGATCATCTCGCGCAGCGTCAAGGTCCGCGGCTGGCGGTTCACCAGCGCCACGTTCATGATCGAATACGTCTGCTGCAGCGGCGTGAACTCATACAACTGGTTCTCGATCACCGCCGGATCGGCCGAGCGCCGCAGTTCGCACACGATGCGCGTCTGCGCCTGTCGGCCGGATTCGTTCCGCACGTCCGTGATGTCCTTGATGCGCTCATCCGTCACCGCCTGGACGATGCGCTCCATCAGCGTGTTCTGCACCACCTGGTGCGGAATCGCGTCGATCACCACCTGCTGCTTGCCGCCGGGGAGATCCTCCACGTGCGTGAGGCCGCGCACGGTGACGCGCCCGCGCCCGGAGGTGTACGCCTCCACGACGCCGCGCCGTCCGCAGATGATCCCGCCTGTCGGGAAATCCGGGCCCTTCACGATCTCGAGCAGTTTCATGACGTCGAGGTCCGGGTCGTCGATGACGGCCGTGATGGCGTCGAAGATCTCGCCCGGATTGTGCGGCGCGAGGCTGGTCGCCATGCCCACCGCGATGCCGACGCCGCCGTTGATGAGCAGGTTGGGGAACCGGCCGGGCAGCACCATCGGCTCCATGAGCCGCTCGTCGTAGTTGGGCTGGAAATCGACGGTGTCGAGGTTGATGTCGGCGAGCATGTCCACCGCCGCGCCGGTCATCCGGGCCTCGGTGTACCGCATCGCCGCCGGCGGATCGCCGTCGATCGAGCCGAAGTTGCCCTGCGGATCGATCAGCGGCACGCGCATCCGCCACGGCTGCGCCATGCCCACCAACGTCGGGTAGATCACCGATTCGCCGTGCGGGTGGTAGTTGCCCGAGGTATCGCCCGCGATCTTCGCGCACTTGATGTGCTTCCGTCCGGGCCGCAGATTCAGGTCGTTCATCGCGACCAGAATCCGCCGCTGCGAGGGCTTCAGACCGTCGCGCACATCGGGCAGCGCACGGTCCATGATCGTGCTCATCGCGTAGAGCAGGTAGTTCGTGTGCAGTTCCCGCTCGAGGTGCGCCTCGATGATGGTCCCCTCGGGCTGAGGGGCGGGGAGCGGGGCGTCTGCCACGGGCGGTTCGACGGGTGGGGTCATTCGAAGAAAACTCCGCAGATTTCCGACGGAAAGCGGCCTCCGGCCGAGCCCTTATTCTACGCCGCCCGAGCCCGGAACGCCGCCTGCGCGACCAGCGGCGCCGCCAGCGCCAGTCCCACCCCCGCCGCGGCGGGCCACCACATTTTTTCCACGATTCCCAGCCAAAAAAGCGGCGCCGCCAGCGCCACCGCGACCGCCCACGCCCCCATCGCCGCGCGCCGCCCCACGCCCCGCCGCGGGATCACGGCGCACCACACGTACGCCGGAAAAAGCAGCGCATACGCGCCCAGAAACATCTCGTACACCACCCGCTCGCGCCCCGTGAAGGCCGTCATCGCCGATCCGGCTGCCAGCGCGATCCACACCGGCTGCGCGGCCAGGGCCGCGAGCGTCCACCGCCGGGGAGAGGCGGACGCCCGGGCTCTCAAGGACAGTTCCCGCATGTGCGCGCCCATCGTGAACACCGATTGCGCCACGATGTGGGCGACCACGTACAGGCTCACCCACCTCTGCATGAGCGGCTCGGCGTAGAACAGCGTGTAGACGATCATCAGCGGGAAGAGGCCGAGGAAGCCGATCAGGAACGCCATCGATCCCGTCCGGCCCTCCTGCATCCGCCGCACGCGGTGCAGCGTGAAGTCGAGATGCGGGCACAGCAGGAAGCCGAAGCACAGCGCGGGGACGAGCCACACGAGCGCCGCCGGCTGCGCCGCCCCAGATGCGGCGGGCCACGCCATGGCGCTCTCGCCGCTGAAGATCCGCGCGCACACCGCCGTCGCCACCGAGAAGGCGATCGTCAACACGCCGCCCGTCAGCCACGCGCCCCACGGCAGAACACTCACCACAGCCGCGGCCACCACGACGATCGCCACCGGAGCGACAGGCGCCCCAATCTCGATCATCCGCCGCAGCCAGTCGGGCGCCTCCGGGCTCACGGGCGGCGCTCCCAGCCCCTGCATCGCGTGCTGAAAGAACCACGCCAGGAACGAGATGTGGAACAGAATCGTCACGATCGAAAACGCGATCATCGCCGGCCCGTGCCCGCGGCCGATCGCCTCGCTCCGCGACCGGGTCTGCACGATCAGCCCCACAGCCGCGGCGCCGATCACGTTCGGAACCGCGAACGCCACCCATCCCGGCCAGCCGAAATCGAACACCAGGTACACCGGCAGGAACATGCCGATGCACCACGTCCACGACGCCGCGAGGAACGCCCCGCCCGCCAGCGCGCGTCCCCACCGGATGCGCCCGGTCGATGCGTCCCGGCCGCCTTCGCCGCCCGGGCCGCTCACCGGCTCGATTTCTCGCCTGCCTTGTTCGTCTGCCGCAGCGATTTGGGCGTGGCGTAGAACGTCGTCACGCACTTGCCCACGCGCCGCTCCTTCCCGCGCTTCGCGTGAATCTGCTGCACGACGTCGAGTTCGAGTTCGACGTTGAACTCCTTGCCCGCGGCCACAAGCGCCTCCACGTCCTGCGACGCCCGCACGCGGTACAGCGCCGGCCCGAAGCACGGCCTTAGGAACCGGTACGTCAGGCTCTTGCACACGATGCTGTAGCCGCCGCCGGTGAGCCCGAACAGGTACATCCCCGCCGCGATCTCGCTGTTGGCCAGCAGCGCCGCGCCCGCCATCGCGTTGTACCAGTTCCGGTTGAAGCGCCGGAAGGGCAGCACCGCGGTGAACGTGGCCTTGTCGATCCGCTTCATCTTGATGCCGGAGCGGAAGGCGTACGGCAGCCAGATCAGCGAAAAGAGGCGGTGGAAGAAGTTGCTCGAGGCGCCGATCCGGCTCATCGTGGATTCGAGCCAGTCCATCGCCGGCTTGTGCTTCCGCCGCGTGTGCCGGGCCTCCCGTGGCGCCGCGATCAGGTCGCCTTGGATCTCGGCCTCCTCCTCGGCTTCGACCTCTCCGCCAGGCGCATCGAGCACCGCAGCCGCGGCTGGCGCGGAGTCGCCATCAAGACCATCGGAGTGGGGGGCTTCAGGCCTCACGGAGAGGCCGATTCTAGCGGCTGAGCCCGCCCCGGCCCCCCCCGGGGACCCGCGGAACCCGGAATCCCGCTGGGGCCGCGGCCACGCCGAGGAGGGCCACAGCGGGCGGAACGCGTCAATCGCCCTCCACGACCTCCAGCCGGTGCGTCCCTTCCCGTTCGCCCGCCACCACGCGAACCACCGCGGGCCCCGGCTCGTGGTCCAGGGCGATGATCCACCCGCGCTCCGCGGCGGCGCTCAGAAACGCCCGCTTCCGCAGCATGTTCTCATACGGCAATTGGTCGTACGCCATGTTGTACGTCAGCCCGACGTGGTTCACCGTCGGCATCACGTCGGCGGGGAACACGATGGTCCGCTTCCGCTCATCCTCGAAGAACACAGCCTGCTGCCCCCACGTGTGCCCCGGCATCGGCGCCACGCGGATGCCGGGCAGAACCTCGCCCTCGCCATCGATGAGCCGGACGCGGTCGGCCACGGGGTCGAGGTGCTCGCGCAGGTAGGTGGAGTGCATCGTCGATTTGTTCGCGAGCGCATCCTCCCATTCCTGCCGCTGCGAGATCACCTCCGCCCGCGGGAAGGTGGGCACGGGCTTGCCGTCGCGGTTGAGCGTCGTGAGTCCGCCCGCGTGATCGAAGTGCAGGTGCGAGACGATGACGGAATCGATCGATTCCGGCTCGACGCCGATCTCGACGAGCGCCGCCGCGGCGCTGCGATCCTCCATCTCGTAGATCTCGCGCTGCTTGGGCGACGATTTGTCGCCGATCCCCGCCTCGATGAGCACGCGCTTCCCGCCGCCTTCGAGCAGGAGGCAGTTCGTGTTGAGCGGCATGCGGTTGCGCTCATCCGGCGTGACCATGCGCGACCACAGCGGCTTCGGCACGAGCCCGAACATTGCCCCCGCATCCAGTTTGAACGCGCCAGCGCGAAGCAGGCGCCACGTCCAGCGTTGGGTCATGGGGCGAATGTAGCGACGTTGGAGGCGGAAAGCGGAGCGACGTGGCTGCGTTCAGTCGCGTGACCAGAGGGCGCCGGTGCGCGGGCCGCTCGCAAGAAGAAGGGTCTGCGCCCGGTCATCATCCGGCCGCAGTGATCGCAGCGCGGTGAGCGTGTCCTCCGTGTCGCACATCACCGAGAACGCCCAGCCACGCTCGGCGTGATCGACAAAGCGCACGACCTCTCGCAGAACGAACTCCCTGTCGCCGGATGCGATGACCCGCACCGCCTCCCGCGATTCACGTTGTTCGGCCACTGCGAGTTCATCCGATTCGTCCGCCGGGCGCCGCATCGCGTGAATCACCTCCGACATCGTCGCATCGCTCACGGTCGCCCGGAAAGGACCATGCTCCGGCCCGGCCACGCTCCCGACGATGATCAGGTGCGCATCCGGCGGCACGTCGCTGAACCACTGCTGCACAAGCATCACCCCGATTGCGCGCTGAAACTCCTCGCTCTCGCCAAGTCTGCACACACATCCCCCGGATGTCGCCGCCCACGCGTACAGCCCGAGCAGGACCGCGCGGCGCCGGAGTGTCTTCCCCATATTCCACCTACCACCTACCACATTCCCCTCCTCACGCCCCGATCTTCGTCCTCACATCCCACAACTCCGGAAAGAACACCTGGTCCAGCGCCTGCCGCAGGAACCCCACGCCGCTGCTCCCGCCTGTGCCCGGCTTGTAGCCGATGATCCGCTCCACCGTCTTCATGTGGCGGAAGCGCCACAATTGAAACTGCTCCTCCACGTCCACCAGTTTCTCGCACATCTCGTAGTCGTCCCAGAAGCGCTCCGGATCGTCGTAGATGCGCTTGAACACCTCCACCACGCGCGGGTCCGACCCCTCGCGCTGCTTCGACCAGTCCCGCTCCGCCACGTCATCCGGCACCGGGTGCCCGCGGCGTTTCAGATGCCGCAGGAACTCGTCGTACAGGCTCGGCGCCTTCAGCAGCGCCTCCAGGTCCGCGTGCCGCGCCGCATCGTGCCGGTGCACGGTCAGCGTGCCCGCGTCCTTGTTCCCGAGCAGGAACTCGATCGCGCGATACTGGTGCGATTGGAACCCGCTCGCCCGGCCCAGCACGCCGCGGAACTGCGCGTATTCGCTCGGCGTCAGCGTCTCCAGCACGCTCCACTGGTTGAAGAGTTGCGCCTGGATGTGCTTCACGCGCGACAGAATCTTGAACACCGGCTCCAGTTCGTCGCGCCGGATGCTCTCGATCGCCGCCTTCAACTCGTGAATCACGAGTTTCATCCAGAGTTCCGACGTCTGATGCTGAATGATGAACAGCATCTCGTCGTGGTGGGGGGGCTGCGACAGCGTCTTCTGCGCCGTGAGAATCTGCTCCAGCCGCAGGTAATCCGCGTACGTCATCCGCCCGGACATGTCCGCGTGAATCCCGGGCTCCAGTCCTCGCTCGCTCATGGGCGCAACTCCCGCGGCAAGGCGGGAACACGCGCACGCGGCCCCGCGCGGCCGGAACGCCGATTATGCGGCCCGGAACGGGCGCTGTCATGCAGGTTGTGCTCGAATCCGCGTCCGCCGGTCAGGATTTCGCTTCGCCGGCCTCCGCAGGGGGCGCCCCGTCCTTCGGCGCGGGCGGCTCGGGCAGTTCGGGCGCCATCAGGCCCGCCCGGATCGCCAGAATCGCCAGTTCGGCGCGGCTTTTCACGCCGATCTTGCGATAAATCGAATCCCGGTGCCCTTCCAGCGTCTTTTCACTCCGCTCCAGCCGCTCCGCGATCTGCTTGATCGTGAGGCCCGATCCCAGCAGCGCCAGGACCTCGCGCTCCCGCTTGCTCAGGCGGTCGAGAATCCCGAGCGCCTTGTGCGAAACCTGCACGCGATCCAGAGGCGCGTCTTCAAGCCCGGAGTCGTCAGGCATGGAAACCAGCGGGTTGATCATCATCAACACGCGGCCTTCATCCATCGGGCGCAACGTCGTCTCCACGGCCCAGCCGCGCCACGCATCCGTGTAGCGGACGGATCGCCCGTGCTGCCGGACGCGCCGAATCAGTGATTCCTGCTCCGCCAGGCGTGCGCCGTGCATGAAATCGCGCAGGCGCACGCTCCCCGCGCGCTCAGGCGAAAGCCCCATCGCGCGCCACCATGATCGATTGCCCCAGATCACGGTCCCATCCGGCCCGAATACGGCCACCTGGGCCCGCACGGCGTCGAGGCACACAAACGCTTCTGTTGCAGTTAATGGCTCTGCGATCATCAACTCGTCCCCGGTCCCCCCTGACCCGCCGGGAATCCCGGCTCTCTCTGCTCCTCGCATCCCAACCCCCAACCTGACCTCCGGTCTCGCCAAGATGGCTGAAGTGCGACTCATCGCATTGCTATACGCACGGGGTCACGCCCCGGTCTCGTTTTTGGGCTCCGCCTCCTGCGATTGTCGGGGTGGACGCCCCTCCCAACCGCATTACCGGCGGATTCCCACCATTTTCCCTGGTCCGAAAACCCCGGTTCAGGGGTCGGATACCACCCGACCCCTCTCCAAACGAGAGTCAGTACGCCCGTTCGAGCGCCGCCTCCGGATAGAACCGATCCAGTATCTCCTTGCACGCCATGCCCTTCCGGGCGAGCCCCTCCGCCCCGTACTGACACATCCCGACCCCGTGCCCGAATCCGCGGCCGGCAATGGCCACCGTCCCTGCCTCCACGCGGGCCTCCAGGTCGCCGCTGTTCACCCGATCCGCCCGCCCCGGCTGGGGCAGGCCGCTCGCCCCGGCGTGGTTGAGGCCCAGCCGCAGTTGCTCGGCGGTCGCCTCCCACCAGCGGCCCTGGCGGTCGTAGAGACGGTACACCGCCGGCCGCCCCGCGGCATTCCAGCGGGATGCCTCGATCCGCTCCACGTCGGTCAACGTCCGAAGGGCCATGCCCTGGTCCTTGCCGAACGCGGCCAGTCGCCTGGCGGCCTCCTCCTGCGAGCGGGTGACGGTCCAGGTCGAGAGCGGGCTGAACTCGCACGCGCAGGGGCGGATGTGGGCCTGAATCGGCGCGGCGAGGTTGAACTCGTAGCCGGGGCCGGTCGGCCAGGTGTCAGCCGCGGCGCCAGCGCGCCCGCCGCAGGTGCTGGAGTAATACGCCCGCAGCACCGACCCGCCCCACGTGAGCACGAGCCCGCGCGTGGCGCGCACGGCCTGTGTGGCGCGATCGTTGCCGGTCACGCCCGCGTACACCTGGTCCATCTCCCCGCTTTCGATGTCGTAGCGCGAGCCGCGGGAGCGCTGCCGCCCGCGCTCGTGCAGCGCGTAACTGCGGGCCGCGACGGCCTGCGCCTCGAACGCCGCGGGCGACCACGTGGAGTACAACTCCTTCGCGATGACGCCCGGGAGGTAGTCCTCGAGCGCCACGTCCTCGATCACGTCGAACACGCTGCCGGGCGCCGCGGAATCGGGCGTCAGGCTCAGACGACCCGGATACGGCGCGCCGTTCAGCACGATCGCGCCCGAATCGCCCCGCTCGATGCGCAGCGCCGCCGAGCGATCGAACGTGCGCAGCGGCCCGCCCGCCTGCTCGACCACGAACCCGCCTTCCGAAAGCGTGACGACGATCGGCGATTCCAGCGACGCCGCCTGGCTCGGGCGCGATTCCGGCGTGAACGTGAGCAGCGCCGGCCCGCCGAGTTCGATGCGATCCACACCGCGCAGCAGCCGCACGCGCAGATCCGGCCCGCGATCCATCGCCGGCGGACGCGCCATCGGGCGTGACACCCGCGCCGGCGTGCTGGATGTCTGGCACGACGTGACCACCGCCAAGGCCGCGAGCGAAACGGTCGCCACCAGCCCGGCGAGGCCGCGCCGCCGCCTCGACATCCGATCCGCCGTCCGCAGCGCCAGATCGCCGTTCATGATCGCTCCTTCGCGCGTGTGCGGCCGCGGATGCCGTTCCGCGGCTTCGGATTCGATGCATGCCGCGCCCGGGTTCAAGGCCGAAAAGGCCCGCCGGGCGCAGGAAATCCGCTCAGAACTCCAGTCTCCGCAGCGAAAGCCCGTGCTCCGCGAGCTTTTCCTTGATTTCCGTCAGCGACGTAGCGCCGAAGTTCTTCACGCCCATGAGTTCCGCCTCGGTGCGCGAAGCCAGTTCGCCCATCGTGCGGATGTTCAGCATCTGCAAGGCCTTGCGGGCCCTGACGGTGAGGTTCAGGTCGCTCACGGGCTTGTTCAGCGCCTGCTCGGCGTTGTTGCGCCGCGCGGCGTCGTACACCTCGCGCCGCACCTGCCGGTGCGCATCGTCCACGCGCTGCCCGAGCCGCATGCCCTTGCTGGAGAGCATCTGCTTGATCTCGACCAGGCTCGTCTCGCCGAAGTTCTTATACGCCAGCAGCTCCGCCTCGCTCACGCGCAGCAGGTCGCCCAGCGTGCGGATGTTCATCTTCTTCAGGCAGTTGCGCGCCCTGACGGAGAGTTCGAAGTCCGTCACCGGCGTATCCAGCATCGCGTTGCGCTTGGCGACGTCGCGATCCTGGTCCTCGTCATAGAACATCGTGCGGGCGGCCTGCACGTCCTTGATGAAGAGCCGCGCCCGCGCGTGCGTGGGGTTCGTATCGAGCACCTGCCGCAGGCACTTCTCCGCCATCGCATACTGCTCGTTGTCCTCGTACAGCACCGCGAGGTTCAGGAGCGCGTTCACGGGCGCGGGCTGGGCCCGGGAGCACCGCTCATAGAGCGAGATCGCCTCGCCCTCCTCGCCCGCGAGGTCGAGTTGATATCCCAGCGCGAACACCGCATCCACGTTGCCCGGATCGGCCGCGACGGCCTTCCTCAGCAACCCGATGGCCGCGGCCCGCTCACCGCGCGATTCCGCCTCGCGCGCCTCGTTGATCAATCTCGTCGCGGCCTGCGTATCGCCGCGGACCGTCTCGTCCGCGCCGATGACGGTGTCCATCGGGTCATGCGTCGTCATGTCTGCGTGGGCTCCTGAATGTCCCCGGCGCCGTCCGGCTGCGGGCGAGAACCACGTGCCTGGGCCGCTTTCGGCCAAGGCGCTCGCATGTCGGTGGCGGCTCCCCGGGAGCGCACAGGATACCCCCCGATGTTCGGCCTCTCAACCGGCCCCCTCGCTCCGGTTGCGGCTCGCGGCGCTCCGGCTCTCCCTCACGCCTCCGGTTGGTTCGCCGCGATCACCTCCGGCGCCAGCGCCAGCGCCCGGCCCGCCTCGACCAGGACGCCGTCTGCGCCCGCCGCCGCCCCCGCCCCCGCAGGAGGCGCCGAACCGCCCTCCGATGGCCCGTCCGGCCGCTCAATCAGCCGGATCGCCTTCCACTTCCCGTGCATGAACCGCCCCAGCATGAAGAGCGCGAACACGATGATGTACGCCGCCGCGGCAATCCAGGGCCCGATGCTCGCCAGTTCCGGGAACAACCGCCGCATCCCCCATCCGCCCAGGATGAGGATGCTCCACGACATCACCCCCGTCGCCACGCCGGGCACGACCGTGTCCCCCGCGCCGCGCAGCGCCCCGACCATCGTAATGCCCATCGCGTCGAACACCTGGAACACCGCCGCCCCGATCATCACCGTCGATCCGATCCGCAGGATGTCCGCCCGCACCTGCGCGCTGTGCGCCTCGCTGATGAACACCGAGACGAGTTCATTCCTGAAGAGCACGAACGCCGCGGCGCACGCGCCCATGTAGATCATCGTGATGCGCATGCCCAGCCACGCCCGCTTCTCCGCGAGGTCGGGCCTGCCCATGCCGATGCACTTGCCCACCATCGCCGTCACCGCCATCGACATGCCCACCGCCGGCATGAACGAGAGGTGCATGTAGCGCAGGCCGATCCACGCCGCCTCGTTGTCCGCCACGCTGATCGTCCCGATCAGCCCCGCCATGAGCAGCGCCCAGCAGATCATCTCGTTGCCGAACATGAACCCCGCGGGCCAGCCGATGCGCAGAATGTCCTTCATCCGCGCCCACGACGGCCGCCACGCCGCCCGCGTGCCGAAGCGCGCGTTCATCGCCGGCCCCAGGAACACCGCCATCGGGATCGCCAGTTCGACCACGCCGCACAGCACCGTGCCCACCGCCGCGCCGGAGACGCCCAGCGCCGGCATGCCCAGGTGGCCGAAGATCAGCACCCAGTTCGCGAACACGTTCACCAGGTTGCCCGTCACCGCGCCGATGAGCACGATCAT
>CAZGVW010000129.1:0-5241 GCA_964529265.1 uncultured Phycisphaeraceae bacterium | reverse complement strand
CCCGCCCGCCCCCTTGGCCCCCCTCCCCCCCACCCCCCCCGGCCGCGGTTCGGGGGGGGGGGGGTGGTGACTGGTGGTGCACCCCCCCACCGCGGGGGAGCCCCCACGGCGCCCCCGGAGTCGAGGAGGCGGCGATGCACTGCGGCGCCCCGGAGTCGGGCGATGCGCCATGGCGCCCCGCTCTATGGAACCGGCCTGACGGGCGGCCGCTATCCTGCGGGCCTCATGGCGATTCTGATCAATGGTTCAACGCGGGTGATCTGTCAGGGGATCACGGGGTCGTTCGGGGCGCTGCACACGCGGGGGTGCCTGCTGTATGCGCCGACGATCGTGGGCGGTGTGACGCCGGGGAAGGGCGGAACGAAGGACGAGAACGATCTGCCGGTGTTCGACACGGTGGATGCGGCGGTGAAGGGGACGGGGGCGGATGCGACGATGATTTTCGTGCCACCGCCCTTTGCCGCGGACGCGGTGCTGGAGGCGGCGGATGCGGGGGTTCCGGTGATCTGCTGCATCACCGAGGGTGTGCCGGTTGCGGACATGGTGAAGGCGCGGGCGGCGCTGGATGAGATGAATCTGCGGCGCGGCGCCGAGGGGCGGGCGCCGATCAGGCTCATCGGGCCGAACTGCCCGGGGGTGATCTCGGCGGGGCCGAAGGCGGGGTCGGGCGAGAGCAGGGACGACCCGTACACGCGCAAGGGGTGCAAGATCGGCATCATGCCGGGGTACATCCACACGCACGTGAGCGAGGCGAAGACGGGCAAGGCGGTGGGGATCGTCTCGCGCTCGGGGACGCTGACGTATGAGGCGGTGTGGCAGACGAGCAACGCGGGGCTGGGGCAATCGACGTGCGTGGGGATCGGCGGCGACCCGGTGCGCGGGATGGGGTTCATCGAGTGCCTGGAACTCTTCAACGCGGACGCGGAGACGGCGGGCGCGCTCATGATCGGTGAGATCGGCGGGACGGATGAAGAGGCAGCCGCGGCGTGGGCGAAGAAGAACATGAAGAAGCCGCTGGCGGCGTTCATCGCGGGGCGCACGGCGCCGCCGGGGAAGCGGATGGGTCACGCGGGGGCGATTATTTCGGGGGGCGAGGGGGGCGCGGAATCGAAGATCGCGGCGCTCAAGGACGCGGGGTTTGCGATCGCGGAAACGCCGGCGGACATGGGCGCGGCGATGATGCGTGCGATGAAGATGGGGTGAGCCCCCCCGGAAGCCCCGGAAGCCCCGCGTCCCCGCACGGGGATTCAGTCGCCGGCGCGGCGGATGACGACGGCGGTGACGTCGTCGCCCTGCTCGGCGCCCCCGGCGAAGTCGCGGACGCGGTCGTAGAGGCGGCGGATCATGTCTTCGGCGGGGAGCGAGGCGAGTTCGAGGATGGTGTCGTTCAGGCGCTGGAGGCCGAAGCGCTGGCCATTCGCGTCGAGCCATTCGAAGAATCCGTCGGTGGTGAGCATGAGGAAGTCGCCGGGGCTCAGGATCCATTCGACGGGGGGCGAATAGGAGAGGCCGGGCTGGATGCCGAGGGGCAGGTTGGTGGTTTCGAGTTGCTCGAGGCGGTGCTCGGCGGCAATGTAGCGAAGGACGGGCCCGTGGCCGGCGGAGATGAGTTCGACGCGCCGGCTCTCGGGGTGGAGGAGCGCGGCGACAAGTGTGACGAAGCGGCCTTCCTTGAGGTCGGAGGTGAGCAGATCGTTGAGTTGATCGATGACGGGGGAGAACTCCTGCAGCGTGGCGAAGGTCGCGCGGGCGTAAGCGCGGCAGACGGCCGTCACGAGGGCGGGGCCGATGCCGTGGCCGGAGACATCCGCGAGCGTAATGATGGTGCGGCCATCGGGGAGGGTCTGCCAGTCGTAGTAGTCGCCGCCGGTCTGCTCGGCGGCCTTGCTCCAGCCGACGATCTGGTAATCGCGCAGTTGGGGGCGATTCGCTGGGAGGAGGCCGCGCTGAATATCGCGGGCGATATCGAGATCGCGCTCGAAGCGCCGGCGGGCGGCGGTCTCGGCGGCGAGGCGCTCGATGTGGGCGCGGAGTTCGGCGGTCATGTCGTTGAAGGCGCGGGCGAGCGTGCGGATTTCGTCCGCGCCGCCGGGGTCTTCGATGCGGGCTTCGAGATCGCCGGCGGCCACTTCGGCGACCTTGTCGCGCAGACGGCTGATGGGGCGCGCGATGCGGCGTGAGACAAGCGAGATGCTGCCGATGGTGAGCGCGAGGGCGAGCGCGAGGGCCGCGGCGCTCCAAGCGGTGCGGGCGCGCACATCCGCGAGCACGACGGCCTCCGGCAGGCGGGAGGCGAAGACCCATCCGGTGGAGGGAATGGGCGCATAGAAGACCAGGGTGCGGCCGGGCGCATCCCAGCGATCGATGGCGCCGAGGCCGGGCGCGCCCGAGAGCATCCGGCGCGCGAGCGCGGCGAGTTGAGCGTTTCCGTCGGCTTCGGCCCGTTCGAAAATGGTGGGGCCCATGATGCGGGTGGGATCGGGATCGAAGACGAAGCGGCCGTCGGTGTTCAAGATGACGAAATCGAGGCCGTCTTCGAACTCGCGGCCGACCGTCTCGCGGAGGCGGGGCAGATCGATGTCCACGGTGTTGACGCCGCCGAAGGCATTGCCGCGGCGGAAGGGGGCGGAGTAGGTGGTCATGAGGATGTTGCCGGCGCCCTCGTCGAAGTAGGGCTCGCTCCACACGCCGCGGCCGAGGGCTTTGGGCTGCGAATACCAGGTGTAGGCGGGATCGCGGTACCAGTCGTAGACGGATTCATCGATGTTCATGTGGCGAAGGCCTTCGGCGGCGCGGCAGACATAGGGGGCGAAGAGTTCGCCGCCGGGTCTGCGCCTGCCGGGCTCGAAGGCCATGCATGCGCCGTAGACGAGGTCGGTGTGGCCGACGTTGCGGGCGAGGATGGCGTAGACCTCCTCGTCGGAGACCTCCTGCACGGTCTCCATCATGGCCGCGGTGGCCTCGGCGATGACGGCGGCCTTGCGCAGCCCGCCATCGAAGCGCGCGGCGTAGCTGGAGGCGAGGCGCGACATATCGCGCTCGACTTCGCGGCGCGACTCGCGGTGGACGTAGACGGCGGTGAGCCCGACCACGAGGACATAGATGACCAGCGTGGGCAGGGCGATCAGGACCATCATCTGCCGGCGGATCGACATCGAGCCGACAGGGTAGTGGCGCAGAGAAAGAGCGGCTCGGAAGAGCCGCTCTACGATGAAACCGGCCGCCGCTCAAGCGGAGCGGAATCGTTACGGGCAAGGCCCCCACGCGCCGAGGAGGAGCGCGAGGTCGCTGGCGCTGACGCCGCCGCCATCGAAATCGGCTGGTCCGCCCATGCCCCAGGAACCGAGCAGGAGCGCGAGGTCGCCAGCGCCGACCATTCCGTCGCCGTCGAGGTCCTGCGGGCAGGGATCGGGCGGGCCGGGGATGCGCACGATGAACTGTCCATCGACGCCGGCCTGCACGGAGACGAGGGCGAATCCTCCGCCGCCGTCGGACGTGGCGCGGAAGATGCCGGAGCTGGTTGAGACGAGATAGTCGCCGTTATCGAGGAGCATCCCGCCGCGGGTGGGCGGGTTGCCGACGGAGATCACATCGACGAAGGCGCGGGTCGTGCCATCGGGGTTGTAGTGGATGAGCCCGCGGCTGCCGACGGCGCCGAGGGAGTTGGCGAGGAGGACGCTGCTATCCGGGAGGATGACGAGTTGCTGCGGCGTGTTGATGGGCGCGCCGGAGGCGAAGTTGCTCACGAAGACGCCGCCGGTGGTCCAGCGCTGGATGGCGTCGGTTCCGGTGTCGTTGCTGACGAGGAGGTCGCCCATCCAGGGCTCGGCGTCGAAGGCGCCGCCGCCGGTGGTGAAGGCGCCGAGAGGCGAGCCATCGTGGGCATAGCGCTGGACGGTGCTGCTGATGGGTGAGCCGGCGTTGCAGAGGTAGACGCGGCCGGGATCGATGCCGAAGCCGCGCATGTTGTCGAGGGGCGCGCCGGTGTCGGCCCGGGTGGTGATGCTGGAGATGAAGACGCGGTTCAGGTCGAAGCGGTGGATGGCGTCGGCGACCTGATCGCTGACCCAGTACTCGTTGCCGACGCGGGCAGCCTCCTTGGGCGTGGAGAAGACCCAGCCGACGGCGCCGAGATCGGTGAGCCAATCGAGGTCGATGGGCGAGCCGTCGGCGGCGTCGAAGAGCATCACCCGATCGCCGCCGGAATCGACGATGAGCAGTTGATCCGCGGCGAGGGCGGGGGATGCGATGGCGGCGAGCGACATTGCCGCGGCTGCGGCGCAGGCGGGACGGAGACGCGTCATGTGAAAGGTCCTCCTGAGGGGCGCCGGAGGCGGCGGGCGACGCCGCGCGGCGGTGCATCCAGAGTACGGGGGGCGGGCCGGGGGGCAAAGGGGAATCGGGGGCGGTGGATGTCGCGGGGGAGGGAAAGCGGCTGCGGCGCTGCCGCGGGGGGTGTTTTGGGCCGATATGCTTGCGGCCCCGCGGCGGGGAAGCCGCTGCGGTGTGGCGCGGAGCGGAATGGGGCGAGAGGGATGGAGTGCTGATGGCGGCGAGCGAGCCCAAACCGAGGCCTGACGACCACGACGCGCAGGGGGAGGCGCCGGAGGCGGAGGCGGTGCGTCCGGCGGTGGCGGGGACTGCGCTGGCCGAGGGGGAGCGGGATGTCGAAGCGCGGCTGGTGAGCCGGTGGGCGATCCACCGGCGGATGTACGACTGGGTGCTGTCGTGGGCGCACCGGAAGTCGTCGAACTGGGCGCTGTTTCTGCTGGCGTTCGCGGAATCGAGTTTCTTTCCGATTCCGCCGGATGTGCTGCAGATCGCGCTGACGCTGGAGCGGCGGGAGAAGGCCTGGTGGTATGCGCTGGTGAGCGCGGCGGGTTCGGTGGCGGGAGGGCTCGCGGGGTATGCGATCGGGTGGGGGTTGTGGCAGGCGGTGGATCAGTTCTTCTTCGGGCACGTGTTCTCGGAGGAGAAGTTCACGCACGTGCAGGGGCTGTACGAGCGGTACGACTTCTGGGTAGTGTTCATCGCGGCGTTCACGCCGATTCCGTACAAGGTGTTCACGATCGCGGCGGGCGTGTTCAGCGTATCGCTGCCGATGTTCCTGCTGGCGTCGGCGATCGGGCGGTCGGGGCGGTTCTTCCTCGTGGCGGCGCTCCTGTGGTGGTTCGGGGCGCCGATGAAGCGGTTCATCGAGAAGTACTTCAACCTGCTGACGCTGCTGTTTGCGGCGCTGCT